>JACMPQ010000090.1 GCA_014377425.1 Microbacteriaceae bacterium
CCCCGCCGGTGGAGTCGCCACTCATGCCGCAGAAACCAAAAGCATCGCCGTTCTTATGATGGCAAGTTCAAGAATTTCGCAGATCCCGGTGTCTGCACCGGGATCAACCGCCGGACCTGCTTCCGTGAGGGCTGCCGCAAAGGCTGCGAAGGCCGCCGCGGAGGCCGCCGCGAAGGGCGCCGCGAAGGCCGCCGCTCAGGCAGCCGCGCAGGCCGCCGCTCAGGCCGCCGCTCAGGCCGCCGCCTCCGTAAAAGCCGCTGCGATTGCGAAAGCTCTTGCCGACGCAAAGGCGCTGGCAGATGCGCAGGCCGCCGCACAACTAGCCGCCGCACAAGCACAAGCAATCGCCGACGCGAAAGCCGCGGCTGCCGCCGCAGCAGCGCAGGCACAAGCCGCAGCGCAAGCCGCCGCACAAGCACAAGCAATCGCCGACGCGAAAACGCAGGCCGCCGCGCGGGCCGCCGCCGTGTACGCCCTCTTGGGTGGCGCCGGCAAGTACTCGGTACTGGCGGGCGCAGCGATGACCGTGTTGGGATCCTCGCTCACCGGAAACGTCGGTGCTGGCGCCGCGTTAACCACCGATGCCGGCACGAGCATTCTTGGCGGAGCCGTGCGCTCTACCGCGGAAACCACCGCTGCCCTAGCCGATCTCGCTCTCGGGTACTCCGGCCTTTTTGCCCTTCCGGTCACCGGCACGATTATCGGCGGGGCTGATCTGGGTGGGCAGATTCTCACACCCGGTGTTTACCAATCCGACGCTGCATTGGCGGTTACCGGAACCCTCACCTTCGACGCGCAGGGAAACCCTGACGCCGTATTCGTCATTCGAACTGCCGGGGCGCTCAACACGACAGCCGGCACCACGATGGTTCTGCAGAATGGCGCAAAGGCATCAAATATATTTTGGGTATCCGCCGGTGCCGCGACACTGGGAGCGTCTACTTTCACCACTGGAAATATTGTGAGCAGCGGGGCAATTTCTGTCGGTGACGGGAGCACAATTATCGGCCGCGCCCTTTCGACCACGGCCGTAATCACTCTCGTCGGTGACATTATCGATGGCAGCAATAGCTATAACCAGTAGCCGAATTTACGGATGCGCTTCGTCGTCTCACCAGAGCTACCGGGCCATCACCGCCAGTACGGCCGCGCAGCTGGGTTAGTACGGCCGCGCAGCTGGGTTAGTACGGCTGCGCCACCGGGAGGCCGGTGCGTAGTTCAACCGGCAGGTGCCCGAGGTCGTTGTGGGTGATGAGCTCCGGCGACTTCACCGAGCGCACCCTAATAATCGTGAGGCCGCAATTTGCCTGGTTGATTCCCATCCAACGCCAGGCGGGCGCCGCGAACACCTCGCGCACGAACCAGGCGATCACGAAGTTGTGGGTAATCAGAAGGTCGTGGCGGTCTTCGATCGACGGCGTCAACCACTCCGACACGGCATCGGTCATCTGTGCGTGCCCCGCCTCGGTCTCCGCCTCGGTGAAGGAACCAAAGAAGTTCTGGAATGCATTCGGCATGTCGGGGGTGGGACCCGATGGCACGCAGTCAAAGAGTAACGCCGAGGGTTTCGGTTCGATGCTGGGCAGACTCTCGTTCATGATCCGGGCGGTTTCGGCAGAACTCCGAAGCGGCGAATGCCAGGCACCGGTGAACGGCACACCACCAAGCCGCTGCGCGACAGCGGTCGCCTGACGCTTACCGCGCTCGGAGAGCGGACCGTCGGTGACCCCGTGTTGGGCATCCTGTTGCTCGCCGTGGCGCACCAAATACAGAAAATGCGACATGGGCGTTAGTCCTTAACGAAGCCGGCGAGAATTGCTTCGTCGATCGTGCCAACCGCGGCGATAGAGAGCGGCCGGGCGGCAAGCTCCACGGCGAGATCTTGCACGTCGGCTGCGGTCACGAGCGCGAGCCGCCGCAACGACTCATCGAGATCTTGAAACTCCCCGAGGGTAATTTCGGCACGGCCGAGGCGAGACATACGGGTATCCGAGTCTTCCAGTGCCAGAGCGGATCCACCGCTGAGTTGGCCGACCGCTCTCCGCATCTCATCCTCGGTCACTCCACCGGTGGCCAGCAATGACAGTTCATTGAGCGCCAACTCGGTGACCTGCTGCAGCTTGGCGGGCGAGCATCCGGCGTAAATACCGAAAATTCCGGTGTCGGAGAAGCTCGGCGAGAACGAATAAACCGAATAGGCAAGCCCCCGCTTCTCACGGATTTCTTGGAACAACCGCGACGACATTCCCCCGCCGAATACCGCGTTGAGAACGGCCAGCGTCGAACGGCGTGGGTCGGCCGCGGCCAGCCCGGGAACACCCAGCAACACATTTGCCTGCTCAATGGGTCGCTGAACGACCGTAAGCGGCGATCCGCGATCGAAGGGCTCGACCGTGGCGGTGCGGCGCTCGACCGGCACACCCTCCGCCTCAAGATCCCAGCCCGCGGCCCGCAGCGCTAACTCAACACCGGCAACCAACTCATCATGATCAACCGCTCCGGCGACGGTAACCACCAAGTCCTGGGCACGGTAGTTCTGTTGATAATGAGACCACACCGCTTCGCGACCCACGGCGCTGATGGTATCGACGGTTCCACCGATGGGGCGGCCGAGCGGATGATCGCCGAACACCGACTCGAAGAGCCGTTCGTTGGCGACATCCGCGGGGTCATCATCGGCCATCGCGAGTTCCTCGAGGATGACCTCACGCTCGGTCTCGAATTCGACCGGGTCGATGAGCGAGGATGCCAACATGTCGGCGATAACTTCGACCGCCATCGGCAGGTCGCGATCCTGCACCTTGGCGTAATAGCAGGTGTATTCCTTCGCGGTGGCTGCGTTGTGCTCGCCGCCCACCGCGTCGAAGCTGACGGCGATTTCCAGTGCGGAGCGGGTGGTGGTCCCCTTGAAGAGCAGGTGCTCCAAAAAGTGGGTAGAACCGTAGGTTTCGGGCAGCTCATCGCGCGAACCCACGGCGACCCAATAGCCGATCGTGGCGCTGCGGGCACCGGGCACCTTTTCACTCACTATGCGCACGCCGCTCGGCAGAACGCTGCGGCGAACGAGCGAATTGCCGGATGCCACGAAGGAAAGTTCGGCGAGGCCGAGGGGAAACTGCACTGCTCCGGTCATTAGGCCGAGCTTACGGGAGGTGCGTGTTCTCGAAGGACGGCGGGCAACTAAATTGAGACGCGGTCAAGTTCGGCAACCTGGTGCCGGGTGAGCTGCACAGATGCCGCCGCCATCAAATCGAGAATTTGATCGGCGCCGCTCACACTCACCACGGGAGCCACCACATTGGGTTTACATAACAACCAGGCCAGTGCGATCGTCGCCGGAGCCACCTGGTGTTCCCGTGCTACCCGGTCGAGCATCGCTAAGACTCGCTGGCCGCGACGGGTGAGATAGGCCATCGCCTCGCTGCTGCGAAGGTTTCGAGGCACGTCGAATTTAGACCGGTACTTGCCGGTGAGAAAGCCCCCGGCGAGGCCGAAGCGCGGCATCATTCCCAGCCGTTGCTGGGCCGCGACTCGGGCAAGGGGACCCTCGTAGTCGACGCGGTGCATGAGGCTGTAGCGGTTCTGCACGGCTACGATCGGCGGAGCCCCCAACTGAGCAGAAATAATCCGTGCCTCAATGAGGCGATTCGCCGAGTGGTCTGAGGCTCCGAGAAAACGGACCTTACCGGCGTCAACCAGCGCGTCGACGGCGAGAAGGGTTTCCTCAAAGGGAACAGCCTTGTCGTCAATGTGCAAGTACAGCAAGTCGATGTGGTCGGTGCGCAGGCGTTCGAGGGACGCGTTGACCGCCGCGGTGATCGCCCGCTGGGTCACCCCCGGACTGTCAGCACTCTTGCCCACCTTCGTTGCGACGATCATTTCGGAGCGATTACCGCGATCGCGTAACCAGTTGCCGATCATGGTCTCGCTGCGACCGCCCGCGTAGGAGTCCGCCGTGTCGATGAAGTTTCCACCCACCTGCCAGTATGCATCGAGCACCTCTTCGGTGATGGTGGCATTCGCAGTCCAGCCGAAAACATTGCCGCTGATGGCAAGAGGGAAGGCAAGAAGTCCCGTTTGTCCGAGCGAACGCCGGCGCAGGCTTATCGGTCCGGTGCTTGGGGAGCTGATCGGAGCGATGGATGACGCCGGTTCGACGACGACAAAGGCTTCTGTTCGCCGACTCAGCCAACGGGCGCCCGGAATGGGGCGTGAGATCGGATGCGTCATGCGCGTCTCATAGCGTTACGCCCCTAGCCACGACTACTGGCCGGGTCGGTGGTGCACAGGGCCAGCACGATGAGAAGCACGGCTGAGTTGAGCCAAAGCGAATTTACACCCCGTTCGATCGCAGCTTCGACCACCCCGGGTGAGCGATGCTTCGCGCGAAACGGCGAGAGCACTGCCGGAGCGTGTCGTGCTCGATGCCGGGCCATGGGGGCCTTTCAGGGTGAGGATATGCGGTGGGAGTGAACCGGAAAGGCGCTGTACTGAGCAAAGCTTGCCTCGCCGCAATCGTGGGATGACGACGACACGCCCGAAGTGTCGCTGAAAAGCGCGAAACTTTTGTAATCCAAGCGCCCTCGTCTGCGCAAACAGACGAAAAGCCCGTGTCGCCCAGCAAATTTGCGGCTGGACAACACGGGCTCTCAGGTATTTCGGTCAACTAGGCGTCGACCGGACAACTTTTAGTCTTCGACGTTGTCAGAACCGGTCGCCGAGGCAGCGGAGCCCTCGGTGTCGGCGGCATCCGTGGCGCTCTCGTCGACGACCGGCGCCAACGACAGCTTTCCGCGGTCATCAATTTTGGTGATCTCGACCTGGATCTTTTGTCCGACGGCGAGAATATCTTCGACATTCTCCACACGACGGCCACCGGCGAGCTTGCGCACCTCAGAGATGTGCAGGAGTCCATCCTTCCCGGGGGTGAGCGAAACGAACGCGCCGAAGGTGGCGATCTTGACGACGGTTCCGAGGAACCGCTCGCCGATCTCCGGGTTCAGCGGGTTGGCGATGGCGTTGACCGCGGCACGCGCAGCCTCGGCCGACGGACCATCAACCGCACCGATGTAGACGGTGCCGTCATCTTCGATCGAGATGTCGGCGCCGGTGTCATCCTGGATCTGGTTGATCGTCTTGCCCTTGGGCCCGATGAGCTCGCCGATCTTGTCGATCGGGATCTGCACCGAGATCACGCGCGGCGCGGTCGGGGCCATCTCGTCCGGCGCATCAATGGCGGCATTCAGCACGTTGAGGATCGCGGTGCGAGCCTCCTTCGCCTGCTTCAGTGCGCCATCGAGAACGGCCGACGGGATGCCATCGAGCTTGGTGTCGAGCTGGATCGCCGTGACGAATTCGCTCGTCCCGGCAACCTTGAAGTCCATATCGCCCAGGGCATCTTCGGCACCGAGGATGTCGGTGAGGGCCGCGTAGCGGGTCTGGCCGTCAACCTGGTCGGAGACGAGGCCCATCGCGATGCCGGCAACCGGGGCGCGCAGCGGCACCCCGGCGTTGAGCAGCGACAGGGTGGAGGCGCAGACGGATCCCATCGAGGTCGATCCGTTGGAGCTGAGAGCCTCAGACACCTGGCGAATCGCGTAGGGGAACTCTTCGCGCGACGGAAGCACCGGCACGAGGGCGCGCTCGGCAAGGAAGCCGTGCCCGATCTCGCGACGCTTCGGGCTACCCACGCGACCGGTCTCACCGGTGGAGTAGGGCGGGAAGTTGTAGTGGTGCAGGTAGCGCTTTTTGGTGACCGGCGCGAGGCTGTCGATCTGCTGCTCCATCTTGAGCATGTTCAGCGTGGTGACGCCCAGGATCTGGGTCTCGCCGCGCTGGAAGATCGCCGAACCGTGCACGCGCGGGATGACCTGAACTTCGGCATCCAGCGGACGGATGTCGGCGAGCCCACGACCGTCGATGCGGATTCCCTCGGTGAGGATACGACCGCGAACAACGGCCTTGGTGACCGACTTGTAGGCGGCGCTGACCATTCCGGTGGTCTCCGACGCGAGCGTGCCGGCGGCAACCTTCTCGCCGATCTCGCTCTTGACGCGATCCTTGAGCGCGTCGTCGGCGTTCTGGCGTTCGACCTTGTCAGCGATCTGGTAGATACCGCGCAGTTCTTCGAGCGCGAGCTCGGAGACGGCGGCGTAAGCCTCGGGCGTGTACGGCAGGAAGACCGGGTAGTTCGCGATCTCCTTGGGCGCCTGGGCGGCCATTTCGGCCTGAGCCTTGATGAGCAGCTTCAGGAAGGGCTTGGAGGCTTCGAGGCCCTGAGCGACAACGGCCTCGTCGGGCTTGGTTGCTCCGGCCTGAATGAGACCCCAGGCGTGCTCGGTGGCCTCGGCTTCGACCATCATGATGGCGATGTCTTCGTTGCCTTCGGCGTCGGTGATAAGGCGGCCAGCGACGGTGAGGTCGAAGACGGCGCGCTCCAACTGCTCGTGCTTCGGGAACGCGACCCACTGGTCGTCGATCAGGGCGAGGCGGATGCCACCGATCGGGCCACTGAACGGCAGGCCGGAGATCTGTGTGGACGCGGATGCCGCGTTGATCGCGAGGGCGTCGTAGAACTCGCCGGGCGCGATGCTCAGAACCGTGATGACGATCTGAACCTCGTTGCGCAGGCCGTCGACGAACGACGGACGCAGCGGCCGGTCGATCAGACGACAGACCAGAATCGCTTCGGTCGACGGGCGACCCTCGCGACGGAAAAACGATCCGGGAATTTTACCGGCCGCGTAGCTGCGTTCTTCAACATCCACGGTAAGGGGGAAGAAGTCGAAGTTGTCTTTCGGATGCTTGCTGGCGCTGGTAGCGCTAAGCAGCATAGTGTCTTCGTCGAGGTAGGCGGCAACGGCGCCCTGAGCCTGCTGTGCGAGGCGTCCGGTTTCGAACCGGATGACGCGCTTGCCGAACTTACCGTTGTCGAGAACGGCTTCGGCGAACTTGATTTCTGGACCCTCCATATGGGGGTTTCTCCTTTAGTTGTCTTTATCGACGCCATACTGGCGGCGAGAATCCGCGATCCCGTGTGGATAGCGGCTCAGCTGTTGTGCTTGTGACCCAGCGAAAGAAGAGCATGGACCGCAGGCAACCTTCACCACACTACCAGCGCGGGGTTTACCGACCCGGTGCGCGACCCGTTCGACTTTGCGCCCCAGTGACTCGCCGCCGAGTTGCGGCCCGCACCTCGACAACCGCTACCGAAGAGGCGACACCAAGGAGAGTGCCGATCGAATTCGCCGCAAGGTCTCGGGGATCGCTAACGCGACCGGGGATGAATTGCTGCGCGGTTTCGATGATGATCGTGAGCGCGACACCGAACAGGACACAAGACAAAGCGCGGCGCAATATCGGGCGCGAAAATCCGGTGTTGGTTGGGCTGAAGGCGGCCAGGGCGAGCGCTCCGATCGGCAAAAACATCGCAACGTTGGCCACGAATTCGATCCGCGAAAAGGTGAGCCAACTCGTCACATCGGAGCGAGAGAGCCCACGCAAAATCTCCGAGATCCAGCGGTCCGAGTTGCGCGGCGCCGACGGACCGAGGGTGAAGCACCCGACAATGACGAGGTAGAGCGCCAAGGCGATCCGGGTCGTGACGGCGCGGCGGCTCATTCGGCCATCCTGTCAGGAGAAACTCGGCAATTTAAAAAACGAAGCCGTCACCCACGCAGGGTAGCGGCTTCGCTCAAATCAGGTGACGCGTAAACGCGGTGCCACAAAACTCGACTGACCTAGCGACGCAGTCCGAGGCGCTCGATGAGCGTACGGTAGCGCGCGATGTCGATGTTCTGCAGGTAACCCAGAAGACGGCGACGCTGGCCAACGAGCAACAGCAGGCCACGACGAGAGTGGTGGTCATGCTTGTGCTCTTTCAGGTGCTCCGTGAGGTCCTTGATCCGGCGGCTCAGCATTGCAACCTGAACCTCGGGGGACCCGGTATCACCTGGGTGGGTAGCGTAATCGTCGATGATCGCCTTTTTGATATCAGCTTCTAAGGCCATGTAAGGGATCCCCTTTCCGTTTGTTGCGCGGAGCCAGCATCCGAATGATGCGGCGCTCTTAATCCGCGGCCGTTAGACGGCAACTTCCCCACTTTAGCAGGGAAGGCGCTCTCCGCAGTGGCGTAGCTGCGCAGAATGCGGTCGAGCGTTGAATTCTTCAGCACGAGCGCGACCGCGGCCGTCGGTGCGGCGAGCCGTAAATCGCCTCCGGCCATGCGCGCAGCCTTGAGGCCAGCGATGAGGGAACGAAGACCCGAAGAATCGATGAAGGAGACCCCTTTCAGGTCCAGAACGATGCAGACCTGATGTCGCTCAAGCGTGGCTGAGATGAGTCGGCTGAGCTCAGGAGCAGTGACTAGGTCCAACCGCCCGCCGACGCGAATGAGCACAACGCCATCGGTGATGCCTTCCGTGACCAGTTTCATGTCGTTTGCCAATCCTGTGTCATTGAATTCGTTCTGGGCTCGGAGGTTCATAGCCGGTGAATGTCATAGCGCCAATGAGAACCCCGAGCACGACGAGGTTGTAAACGGCCCACCCCAGATTCAGCCAAGTCAGCACGGGGTCGGCTCCGCCAGCGAACAGATGAACCAGCCCGACCGCCATCGCAATCACCAGCGCGACTGCCACCGCGATCTGTGGCCGAATTAGATGCCACTGTGGACCGGCCGATTCCTGGCGGGTTTTTGGCGTCACCGCAAAATTTAATGGGGTGCGAAACAGCACGCTTTCGAGCGCCGAGGTGCACGCTCGGATCCACACCGGAAAGAGGGCGAGGCTGAATCGCTGACTACGCCAAGTGGGTATTCCGCGGGCAGCGAAGAGAAATAGCAGCTGATTCACCACCATGAATGGGAGAAACCGCGCACAAAATTCCCATCCACTGACGGCCACGGGAAGAATCCCGAACATCAGGAAGATGATGGGGGCTGAAAAATAAACCACTGCAGCGAAACCGCTGAGATAGCTCCACATGGTGGCGAAGTACATGAGGCGCTGGGCGAAAGTCATCCCGCGCTGAGACAGTGGATTCTCCCGAAAAAATACCTGCATAGTTCCCTGACCCCAGCGCAGACGCTGCGTCAACATCGTTCCGGCGTCCTCTGGAGCCAAACCATCTGCCAAAAGCGTGTTGTGATAGATACTTCTCCAGCCCAACCCGTGAAGTCGCATGCTCGTGGCCATGTCCTCCGTAACGGAGATTGTGGCTAGAGGCATTACCGGCTGTGCCTCATCTGGCCGGTCGATCTCCACCAGTCGAAGCGCAGCGTGCACCGATTCAAGCGCGACAAGCGGCGATAGCTGGCGGCTTGAGAACACCCTGATGGCAGACTCTGCGAGGTACGCGCTCGGATCGTAGCGATTGGGGGGGGCGGCGTCCTGGTCATCCGGCAACTGGTGCAGTTGGCCGATGACGTCGTTGATGGCCGCAAAATCGTCGGCGACGATGAGCTGCCCAGCCAAGTCGATACGGTGGTGGAGGTCGAAGGTGATTTCGGCCAATGGTAACCGGCCGACAGCGAGGTGTCTGCGGGCGGCGGCGAGCGCCTTCCCTACCTCGCGCAGTGCTTGGGCTACGCGAGGATCGCGGGTTTTATAGTGCAGGCGAAACGCTTTGACCGCTTCCTGCGCGCCGACCAAGGCCGACCCGAGGTTGGATTCGACGCTTTTGACGTAGTCGGCGATACCCAATTGCAGCAGGGCCTCGCGTCGCAGGATCGCGTTAGAACCGCAGAAGTAGGCCGCATTCCAGCCATCCTTGCCCTGCTGAATTGGTCCATAAAATAGGTCCGCCCTGCTGCCCAAAGGGTCTCCGGGTGCCACGTTGCTAAAGACCTGCGGGGTTTGACACAGAGCAATCCGCTCGTCGACAAAATAGCCAAGGGTGTCGTCCAAAATCTGCGGTCGTGGGATTTGATCGGCATCGAGAATGAGCACAAACTCGCCGTCGGTGTGCATCAGCGCATTGTTGATGTTTCCCGCCTTTGCATGCCGCGGCCGGTTCACCCACTCACTACCGCGCGCGAGATATCCCACACCCAGGTGCGCCGCGATCTTCGCCATCCCGGCGCGGGCGCCATCATCGAGAATCCAGGTCGAGTGCGGGTAGGTCACGTCGCGAGCCGCCCGGGCCGTTCGCATCACCAGTTCGTAGGGCTCGTCGTACGTGGCAATAAAAATATCTACGGTGCGACCCGCAGGGGCCGCGGGAGGAGCCGGACGAATAACCGACATCCACATTGTCATTCCGAACAGGAACACGTCGATCAAGCTGTAGCTCTCCGCGACGACGAGAGGAATTGATATCCACCATTGGCCCCAGTTGAGGGTGAACATCCAGCGCCAAAAAATGTAATTTATTCCGAGCCCCACGGTGAGGGTGACGAGTATTCGGATGAGGGTCAACCGGCTGAACGGTGGGCGCGAACGATCTCCCGCTTGCTGGCTCGCAGCCACGTATACGGGCTTCATGAGCACTCCCCTCCCACATTCAGCACAGTAAAAATGACGCAGATCGAGTTATTCCACGGCTCGTTGAGCACTGAACCTATAGCTAATTCACCGTGTTGCTCGGGGAGCAATTCTCGATTTTGAAGGCATCCCGTATGATTCAGCCACTCGGTCCTTTCCCTCAGGAGCTGGCGATCACTCGGATTGCATCGCCGCGGCGAAATTTTTCGGTGTCGATCTATTCGGAGTTTGTGTGATTCAGTCCTGGCAGCTCGACCTCGTTCTGGCGCTGCTAATTCTCACCAGCGTTGGTTTTGGGCTTCGCAGTGGACTCGTGCGCAGCGTGTTTTCACTGGCGGGGGGCTTCCTCGGTGTGGTTGTCGCCGTCTTTACGGTGCCACTGATATCGAGCTGGATTACAACTGCGCAGTGGCGGGTGCCTGCGTCGCTGGCAACCTCGGCACTCTTGGTGTTAGGCGGCGTCACCCTTGGTACGCGTGTCGGGCTTTCGCTGCGCCACCGCCTCGATAAAACGTCGCTAAAACTCATTGATCGCACCCTCGGAGGCGTGTTCAGCGGTGTCGCTGTCGCGCTCATAGTTGCGACGTTGAGTGCCGGGATCACGGCGATCGGTGCGCCTGCGCTCTCGCAACCGATTGCATCATCCGGTGTTCTACGCACAATAAACGACCTCACACCGAGCACCGTGCGGCTCTGGATTGCCCAACTGCGTTTCGCCGCCATTGGCAAGGATCTCCCCTCCCTGGCGGATGTTCTTCCTGGACGACCGGCGGTGATTCCGCCCGACGCCATTGACAGCCCGGCTCTCGCCAAAGCAGCTCTCTCGGTGGTGAAAATTACCGGAAATGCCTACGCTTGCGGGCAAAATCAGTCGGGAAGCGGCTTTGTGGTCGCGCCCAATCGCATCCTAACCAACGCCCACGTTGTTGCCGGGGTGCAACAGCCGGTCGTCGAATCAGCACGCGACGGCGCCCGAACCGGTGAGGTCGTTTTTTTCGATCCGGTGGGGGATGTCGCAATCATCGCGGTACGCGATCTACCGACACGCGCCCTCGCCCTTGGATCGGTGCTGGCCGCGGGCGCCACGGCCGTGGTCAATGGGTATCCACTCGGCGGGCCGTTCAGCTCGCACCCGGCGAGCGTGGTGTCGGTCGGTGTTCTTCGCGTTCCGGACATTCAGGGAAATAACCCCAGACCCCGTCACGTGTATACCCTGGCCGCGAAGGTTCAGCAGGGCGAGTCGGGAGGCCCGCTTCTCAACGCCGCGGGGCAAATTGCCGGCGTGGTCTTTGCAAAGGGCGCCAACTCACCGGACGTTGGCTTCGCCACTACGGCCGAGGATATTGCCCCGGTGATCGCGAGTTCGCCGACCCTGCGCAAAGAGGTGTCATCGGGAGGATGCACGGTTGGCTGACTGGCGCCCCCGAGCCGCAGTCAGGGGTGTTGAATTGCCCTGTGTCATCAGAGGTGGCGCTCGAACGAACAAGGAGTTCACGTGAACGAGGGCCTGCTGAGCGTGGTGTCGAGGCCGATTGCCCTAATCACGGGCGCTACCTCGGGAATCGGTGCGGAATTCAGCCGTCAACTGGCTCGCAGCGGCCATGATCTCGTGTTGGTCGCCCGCGATCCCTTTCGATTGGAATGCGTCGCTTCGCAACTGCGCGTCGAGTTTTCGGTTCGGGTCGAAATAATCGTGGCGGACCTTACTCAAATCACCGGGTTAGCTCTAGTGGAAGATCGCGTGTGCTCCGCGAAGCAGCCCATCGATGTGTTGGTAAACAACGCTGGCCTCGGACTCCGGCTTCCGTTTGACGAGAACACCATTGATGACGAGCAGGGGCTCTTAGATCTGATGGTCACCGTTCCGATGCGACTGACCCACGCCGCGCTGTCACAGATGGTTCAACGCCAAAGCGGCACCATCATCAATGTTGCCAGCATTGCCGCTTTCATCCCCCGCGGGACCTACGGTGCAGCCAAGGCCTGGTTAGTGAGTTTTAGCCGGTGGGCGAACCTCCACTACCGCGACCGCGGAATTACCGTAACCGCAGTCGCCCCCGGGTTCGTTCGCACCGAATTCCACCAGCGGATGGGGGTCACAACCACGGAGATCCCCAATTTTCTCTGGCTGAGTACCGCACCCATGGTGCGCGATGCCCTGCGAGATGTTGCCCGGGGCCGAGCGGTATCGATCCCCAGCGTGCGCTACAAAATGTTTATCCTCGTAGCCCGGCTTCTGCCAGACCGACTACTGCACTCACGCGAAGTGTTCGCCAATCAGTAGCCACGAATGAAGCCCCCGCCCCCGCGGACCGGTCGGTCAACAGCCCGGTGAAAGATTGTTGGCTAAGGTCCGCGACGACGGTGGCCGCTCAGCGGGCTACCCTACCCACCAATTTATGCCTTCGTCACTCGTGGAGGCAAGAGAGATGGGGACGGAGAGTGCTGGAGCCCGGTCAGGCGCGTTCGAGGCAATTGTCGCGAGTGCCAGAATGGAACGGCCGCGACCGACGGCCCTAGGAACAGCCGGCCCCTCACGGTCGTGCACCGCAGGAGAGGCTCTCATCCATGACCATCATTGCTGCCGCCGACGGGTCGGCACTCGGTAACCCCGGCCCGGCCGGCTGGGCTTGGTACGTCAACGACGGCTGCTGGGCGGCAGGCGGATGGAAACACGCCACCAATAATCAGGGGGAGCTGACGGCGGTACTGGAATTTTTTCGGTCCACTGCCCACCTCAGCGAAGACGTGCTGCTGCTCTGCGACAGCCAATACGTGATCAATTCGGTGACCAAATGGATGCCGGGCTGGAAGAAGAAGGGTTGGCGCAAGAGCGACGGGAAACCGGTTCTGAACCTCGAACTGCTGCAGGAGATTGATGAGGCCATCGTGGGGCGCAACTACCGCTTCGAGTGGGTTAGGGGTCACACCAATCATCCGCTGAATGAAGCCGCCGACACGCGTGCCCGGGCGGTTTCCGAGGCCTACCAACGAGGTGCGGCAATTCCGGCCGGACCGGGATGGTTTCGCTCCGGGCAAACTCGGGCCGCATTGGCGCCGATTCCCAAGCCCGAGCCGAATCAGCCCGAGCCGAATCAGCCCGAGCCGTTTCAACCTGAACTGTTTAGCCTCGATGCTCCCCTCGAACTCATTGACGTCACCGTTGCCCTCAGCGCAGATGTGCACGCTCGGTTGCTGGAGCGCGCGAAGAACCGCGGAATCAGCGTGGAGGACGCGCTACGCGACCTGATCTAACCGCTAGCCCAAGGTGCGCCGGAGAAAGGCAAGGGTCTGTTCCCACGCCACTGTCGCAACTTCGGCGTTGTAGGTCACCGGGTTGGTGTCATTGAAAAACGCGTGGCCTACGCCGGAAAACACGGTCGGCGTGAAATTCACCCCGGCCGCGGCCATCTGAGCGGTAAGCGTCGGCAGGGCGTCGATCAGCGTGCTGTCGCCGTCGCCGTAGAAGGCGAGAATTGGGCATCCGATTCCGGCGATCGCGGCTTCGTTCGGGGCCGAACCGTAAAACGGAACGGCGGCCCGAATGCGGGCATCGGCCGCGGCGAGGGCGAAGGAATGTGAGCCCCCGAAGCAGAACCCGACCACGGCGATGCGGCCATCCACCACGGGCCGAGCCACGAGTTCGTCAACGGTTCGACGCAATGACGCGAGAGCCCAGGCGGAGTACTCCGGCGTCGTGAGCGGAGCCAGGGCATCTCGAAGCCGAGGCTGGCCGGCACTGCGCACCGCCGGGTCAGCGTTAAACATGATCTCCTGCAACTCGAGCCCGATATTAGCTTCGATGCCAATCTCGCTCAGCAGGTCGGGGGCAATGGCGAGATAGCCCTCGGCAGCGAACCGGTCGGCAATGCCGGTGATGTGCTCCACAAGCCCCCAAATCTCGTGAATGACCACGACCGCTCCCCTAACCTCGCCCCGCGGTTCGGCAACATACGCCGAGAAGGTGGAGCCATCGGTGTTGGTGACGAGGTGGATGGATGCGATGCGATCGCGGAGGTCAGACATGATCGCGAGTGTGGCACCCCCAAATGACCGCACACCCAATTCCCATGCATCAGTCGCGAGCGAGGCTGGGAACGGGGAGACCGAATTCCGCCCGCAGTGCGCTCCGCGCGGCGTAAAAACCGGCCAAACCGTGCACGCCCGGGCCGGGTGAGGTCGACGAAGAACACAGGTACACCCCTGGGGCCGGTGTGCGCCACGGGTCGGTGGACAAGATCGGCCGAGCGACGAGTTGGCCGAGACTCGGCTCCCCCGCCGCAATGTCACCGTCAACGTAGTTGGGATTCCAATCGGCCAGCTGCATGGCGGTCTGGGCGGTTGAGGCCACAACGGTGTCGCGAAATCCGGGCGCAAATCTCTCGATTTGAGCGGTGATGGCCTCGGTGCGATCCTGTCGAGATCCGGCCGGAACGTGGGTGTAGGTCCAGAGCACGTGCTTTCCCGCCGGCGCGCGAGAGGGGTCAGCGACACTCGGCTGCGACACCAAAACGTAGGGGCTCAGCGGATGACGCCCGGCGGCAACATCCGCCTCCGATGCCGCAATTTCCTGTCGCGACCCGCCCACATGCAGGGTGCCGGCCTGACGCAGCTGCTCGTTGGCCCACGGCACCGGCGCAGACAAAGCGAAATCTACCTTCGCCGCCGCGTTGCCGTAGCGAAACCGCTCCAGCGCCTTGCGATACCGCTCTGGCAGCACACCGGCCGCAATGCGTGCCAGCGAGCGCGCACTCGTGTCGAACATCACGGCACGGGCGGGAGGCAACTCGGCGAGGCTCGTCACCTCGGTATTCGTGAAGATTTGACCGCCGTGGTCGATGAGGTCGGCCGCGAGTGCGTTGATGATGGATTGGCTGCCGCCTACCGGAATCGGCCAGCCCCGGGCGTGGGCGTGAGTTGTGAGTACGAGTCCGACCGCGGCCGTCGCGAGGCTCGGCATCCGAGAAATGGAATGGGCATAGCTTCCGACCAACATTGCCGGTGCCTCATCGTGGCGAAAGCGTAGGTTCCAGGCCGCAGAACCCTGCTCGAGAATGCGCAACCCGAGTCGGGCCACCGTGAGCGGATGCCTCGGCAGCTGCAGCACCTTCGACCCGGTGAATTGCGCCACCTCCTGTGCCCGCTCGACCAGAGGTCCGAAAAGTCTTCGCCAGGCCTGACCGTCAACGCCTAAGTCGTTGACCGTGCGGTCGAGGTCGTGCCAGGCGAGCCCGGCGCGAGCGCCATCCAGTGGATGCCCGTACGACAATTCCGGCACGACCAGATTGATTCGCTTAGCGAGCTCAAATTTCTGAAAAAACCCCGAGGCGAGGGCCATCGGATGCACGGCAGAGCCGAGATCGTGTTTGTACCCGGGAAGGGTGAGCTCGGCAGTGCGAGCGCCCCCGCCAATGGTGGAGCCACGCTCGTAGACGCGCACCGAAAGCCCGGCTCGTGCCATTGTGACGGCGGCCGCCATACCGTTTGGGCCCGATCCCACGACGATTACGTCAACTGTATCCATTGAGCCAGTGTTGCATTGACCTGTTACGCGGCAGCCGAGCTATCGGATTTTGCGGTCTACCGGTCTGCCGTGAATTCACGAAGGACCGGTGCCCCCCGGCAACCGGT
Organism: Microbacteriaceae bacterium; assembly: GCA_014377425.1. GTDB lineage: Bacteria > Actinomycetota > Actinomycetes > Actinomycetales > Microbacteriaceae > Marisediminicola. The sequence goes on from JACMPQ010000090.1 coordinate 16,113, forward strand.
CCTTCGTTTCGAAACATCCTCTACTGCCGTTCGATTCACCATCCCCTCCGGTGGCTTCACGCCTTCAGTATGAACTATTGAGCATCTCTTGCAATACACCCCACAAGTGGGTGCATTGCTCAGATTTGGGCGGGCGTCCGTCTACGTCGTCAGGATGCCGTCCGGGAGCGGGTCGGTGCAGACGAGGGTCAGCCGTTGGGTGGGCCGGGTCATCGCCACATACAGCGCGCCGGCCCCACGGGCGGTCTCGCGGAGGATGCCGGTGGGGTCGACAACCACCACGGCATCAAACTCCAGCCCCTTGGCATCCTGTGGGGTGAGCACCGCAACTGGGCGATCCAAGCCGTCAACCCCGGCACCGACTGCCGACCCGTAGGCGGCCACCAACTCCGTGTAGGCCGACACCAGCTGAGCTGCGGGAACAATCACGGCAAGCGTGCCCGCCGTGGAGATGGCACGATCGTGACTCACGGCATCCGCAAGAGTGTCGGTAACCCTGATCGGCCATTCACTCTCCCTCACCGCGGTCGACGGCGTCACCGGCAAGCCGTGGGCGATTGCCATGCGTTCCGCGGCGGCGCTGATCTGGCTCGGCGTGCGATAGTTCACCGTGAGCTCCTCCAGCCTCCATCGCTGACCCTCGGGATCGCTGCCGACGAGGGCCCACAGCGCCTGTCGCCAGGTGGAGACGGCCGAGGCTGAGGCGCCCTGCGCGATGTCCCCCACCACGGTGAAGGAGCGCAGCGGGCAGCGCCTCAGCAGCACTCGCCACTGCATCGGGGAAAGCTCCTGCGCTTCATCCACCACAATGTGCCCGTAGGTCCAGCTGCGATCTCCCGCCGCTCGCTCGGCCGTTGTGCCACGATCGACTCCCTCGGCAAAACCGGCGGCAAGATCTTCGGCGTTCACGAGTCCGCGCACGCCCATGTTCTCGATCGCCCGCTTGGCGTTCTCCACGTCGCGTTTATGCTGCTGCTTCTCCTCGCGCCGCTCTGCCGCATCGACAACGTCGTATTCGCCGAGAAGTTCTGCCGCCTCATCGAGCAAAGGCACGTCGGAGATGGTGAATGGGGCATCCCGCTCCCGACGCAGCAGGGCGCGCTTCGAGGCCGACCAGTTCGGGGTGAGCTCGGCCAACCACTGCGGCCGCGCGAAGAGATCCTGCACGAGTTTTTCGGGGGTGAGCGGCAGCCACGCGGTATTCAACGCCACCCGCACGTCGTGCGAGGAGCGTAAATCTTCTCTCAGCATGTCGTGATCGGATTCGTCGACCGAGTTGCCCTGCGACCGCAACTGCGCGGCCCACAGCTTGGTGAGTTGGCTGAGCGCGGACTTCACAAAGACCACTCGGGCCTCGTTGTGCGGCTTGCGGGTCTGCTGCGCCCGATTTACCGCACTGGCGATGATGTGCGGGTCGAGGGTCACCGTGTCGCCGCTGACATCCAGATCGACGGCGTCGAATGGGATCTTCTGGCGTGATTTGACGGCGCGGGCAATAAGTTCGGCCATGTCGCCGGAGCCCTTTACCGCTGCAATTTCCGGTTCATCTTCGCGAGTGGCATCGAGCCCCGGAAACAGTTGACCGACGCTGGCCAAGACCACACCGGTTTCCCCCAAGGAGGGCAGCACCGACTCGATGTAGTGCAGAAAAGACCGCGACGGCCCAACAATGAGCACTCCAGAATTTCGCAGGCGATCCCGGTGCGAGTAGAGCAGGTACGCGGCACGGTGAAGCGCCACCGCTGTTTTCCCGGTACCCGGCCCCCCCTGCACGACCAGCACCCCTTGCAGTTCGGAGCGGATGATTCGATCCTGCTCGGCCTGAATTGTGGCAACAATGTCGTTCATCCGGCCGGTGCGCTCCGCGGTAAGGGCGGAAAGCAACGCACCCTCGCCCTGCAGCTCGGCGCCGCCATCCAGCAGCAATTTGGCATCGAAAATCTCGTCTTCGACGCGAACGATGCTGCGCCCTTTGGAAATCAGGTGGCGGCGGGCGCGCGTTCCGAGCGGATGCGCGGCCGTTGCCTGATAGAAGGCGCTAGCCTGCGGAACCCGCCAGTCAAGCAGCAGCGGAGTGAGGTCACTGTCACGCAGCCCTAATCGGCCAATGTAACGCCGGGACTGGCCGTCGTCATCCTCAGCGTCCAGCTCCAGCCGACCGAAGGCGAGACGCTCATTCACCTCGCGGAGCTGAACGATGCGATCCTCGTAGATTCGAGCGAACGCGTCTCGCTCGGTGCGACTCTGGTGGGTACCCCCGGTATTTTCGCGGCGCACCCGGATGAGCTGCTGCTGCGCTTCATCCTGCAGCGCATCCAACCGCGCATAAAGTCGCGCGACATAGTCTTGCTCGCCGCGAAGTTCAGTCTCTGACACCGTTTACGCCCCTTGATTACCGGTCTACAAGTTTATGAGGCGGCGGCTGAACAGAATCACCGGTGTCGCGAGACCGCCGACATTACTGGGGCGGAATTACTGGGTTGGGTGAACGGCCCCGGCGATGGTAAGAGGCCGGGTGGCAGCGAGCTGGAGTGTTTCTGAACGCTGCGGCACCGACGGCACCGCTCCCAGCGTTTGCACCGAAAGCGCTGCAGCAGCGGTAGCAAATTCTGCTGCGGCGATGAATTGCCCGCCCTCAGCGATGGCGGCGGCGAAAGCGCCGCAAAACGTGTCGCCGGCTCCGGTCGTATCGACCGGTGTGACAACGAAGGCGGTGACCTGTTCCACGATGGCACCGCCGTCGTACAGCGCCGAGCCTGCCGAACCGAGGGTCACGATGAGTCGACCGACGACGGCGGCGAGCGCCAACGACGCCACCTCGACGTCGTCGTCGCCGGCGATTAAGCAGGCCTCGTGCTCGTTGACGATCAGGTAGTCGATCAGCGAGAACAGCTCGGCCGGGAGGGATTGCGCGGGGGCGGCGTTCAACATCACGGTTGTTCCCGCTGCCGCCGCTACCTCGGCCGCCTCGATAACGGTTCGAATCGGAAGCTCCAGCTGCATCAGCAGCACGGCTGAAGCAGCAATGGCCGCACGTTCCTGCGGCGACAATTCCACCACGGTGCCGTTCGCTCCGGAGGCAACGATGATCGTGTTCTCGCCGTGCCCGTCCACCACAATGAACGCCTGCCCGGTGGGATCGGCGACCCGGCGAAGAAGTGAACCGTCGATGCCGTCGGCGGTAATTACTCCAGCCAGCGTCTCCCCGTGGCTATCGTTTCCGATGGCACCGACAAAAACGGTTTCTGCCCCCGACCGAACGCTCGCTACCGCCTGGTTCAGCCCCTTGCCTCCGGGATAAAGAGATGCGGTCGCGGCAAGGACTGTCTCTCCGGGTGAGGGTGCGCGATCAACGGAGAAGACAATATCCATGTTGGCGCTGCCCACGATGGCGACGCCGGTGTGCGCAAAATTCATGTCTTTGACCCTAGCGAATCTGGCCCGAACCCGAATTCGGATCGGGCTGAAGGTTCGATTGGCAGAGTGTCACCATGATTTCGGATGCCACCTCAGCGTTCCCGCTTACCGCCACACCGGCACCAACCCCGACGACAACACTGCAACTGCTTACGCGCCCGCCGTTCGACGGGGCGGGAATAATGCGGTTTTTTGCCGACCATGCGATCAGCGGCGTGGAGGACTGGTCGATTGACTCCTACCGACGAGCGCTGTCACTTCCCCGAGGCAACGCCACAATTGAGGTGAAACTGTGCGCGAGCGGCATCGAGTGCCGCGCTCGCCTGTCCTCTCCCGACGACCAGCCGCACCTTGAAAAAATGTTGCGCCGTCTCTTCGACCTCGACGCCGACTCCGCGCTCATCGACACCGCGCTTGCCCACCATCCGGGCCTCGGCGGCGTGGTTCGGGCCAACCCCGGCGTGCGTCTTCCGGGCAGCATCGACGCCCACGAAACCCTCTTTCGCACCCTGCTCGGTCAGCAGGTTTCGGTGGCCGCCGCACGAACGGTGCTCGGGCGCGTTTGCCGGGAACTCACCGACGGCAGCGGACTCTTCCCGACCGCCGCGCAGTTTGCCGAGCGCGGCACTGCAGTGTTGCGGGGACCGGTGGCACGGGTGGCCAGCATCGTTGCGCTGGCTGAAGCGCTGGCATCCGGTTCGCTGATTGTGAATGACCGGATGTCGCCGGGCGAACTCACCCGCACCCTGCTGGGTCAGCGCGGCATCGGCCCGTGGACCGCCGGATACGTCGCGATGCGGGTGTTGGGTAGCCCCGACATTTTGCTGTCAAGCGACCTCATCATGGTGCAGAGTGCCCGCAAGCTCGGGCTCGCCTATTCGGCGCGAGAACTTGCGCTGCTCGGCGAACGCTGGGCACCGTGGCGAAGCTACGCGGGATTGCAGCTCTGGCGTGCGGCAAACCGGTGATGCCAGGGGCGAGCACGCGAACACCTTCACCGTGTTCCGTCAACCCCCGCCCGGTTTTGCCTCCCCTCTCGCCTGACGAACCGTCGCCCCGTAGCGTGGAAGGCTCGCCCCCGTCAACGCGCACCCTCTTCAACTTGCAAAGGATTCCCCATGCGACTCAAGCTCATTTTTATTATTGGATTAGTCGCCGGATATGTTCTCGGTACCCGGGCCGGCAGAAAACGCTTCGAGGAGATTCGGGCTGCAGCCACCGATGTTTGGGAAAACCCCCGAGTACAGCGGGTTGTGACAGACACCGAGGATTTTGTGAAGGAAAACGCTCCGATCGTTGCCGAGAAGGTGGCCGAGGCGGCAAAGGTCGCGGCGGAGAAAGCTGCCGAGAAAGCGAAACTCGCCGGAACAAGCGTGGCCGAGGGCGCCGGTGTCGCCGGCGAAACCGTGCGCCACGCTGCCGAGCGCATCTCGGAGGTGGTTGCCGAGGCGACTAAGGATCTCACCGACACCTTAGGCGAGGTCTCCCGGCAGCTCGGCGACAAAATCAGCGCAGTGGCACACTCGAAAGCGACAGCGACAGCGACAACGGCAGCGACAACGGCAGCACCCACAACGGCCGCGACGCCGTTTCCGGCAAAGCCCACGCCAGCCGCACCGTCCGTCACCGAACCGGTAACCGGCACCGACGCAGACCTCACGGGCGAGACGCGACCCGCCGTCTAGCTGGGCGACTCCGCGGTGGTGCGAATGAAGTCTCCGGCTCCCGCCTCCGCAACCACTGCGGCCACGCGAGGCGGAATCACCTGGATCACCCCGGTGACCGGAACCATCCCGCTCAACCTCTCGGGTGATAGCACCCGCGCGACCTCATCCCGCCCCATCAGCCCGGCCGCCACCACGAGCTCAGCAATCGACGAATTGGTGGTGAGCGCGGTGTGGGCGAGGGTGGCGGATGCCGCATACCCGATGTACGGGGTGAGCGCAGTTACTACGCCCACCGACGACTCCACCTGCATGCTCAAGCGCAGCAGGTTCGGGGTAATCCCGTCGATGCAGTTATTGCGCAGGGTGTAGCAAGCGTTCGTCATCCAAGCAAGCGACTGCAAAATACTGTGGGCAATCACCGGCTCGAAAGCGTTGAGCTGCAATTGCCCGGCTTCCGCGGCGGCCGTCACCGTGGCATCCGCACCGATCACGCTGAAGGCCACCTGATTGACTACCTCCGGAATTACCGGGTTCACCTTGCCGGGCATAATCGACGAACCGGCCTGCCGCGGAGGCAGATTAATTTCGCCGAAGCCCGCCTGCGGACCGGATGACAAGAGCCGCAGGTCATTGCAGATTTTGGAGAGTTTTACGGCGGCCCGCTTCAGGGTTCCGCTGAGGGTCATGAAGATGCCGGCATCCGAGGTCGCCTCTATCAGGTCGGGGGCTGTCTCCATGTGAAGCCCGGTCACCACAATGAGTTCTTGGCACACCGCAGCCGCGTAGCGTGGGTCAGCGGTGATGCCGGTACCGATGGCGGTTGCGCCCATGTTGATCTCGTTCAGCCACGGAATCACCTCGCTGAGCCGGTCATAGTCTTCGGCCAAGGTGTGAGCAAATCCCCCAAATTCCTGCCCGAGCGTCATCGGCACGGCATCCTGCATCTGGGTTCGGCCAACCTTCAAAATTCCGCCAAATTCAACCCCTTTGGCGCCGAATGCCGCAGTCAGTTTGGCGTGCTCGGCCAACAACCGCTGCAGGCTAAACACCATTGCGAGCTTGATTGCGGTTGGGTAGACGTCGTTGGTGCTCTGGCTTCGATTGACGTCGTCGATCGGATGCAGGTGAGCGTAGTCACCGAGCGGGTAGCCGAGAATCTCCAATGCCCGGTTGGCGATTACCTCGTTGGTGTTCATGTTGGTGGAGGTTCCGGCGCCTCCCTGGATCACCCCCACCACGAATTGGTCGTGCCATTTGCCATCCACGATTTCAAGGCAGGCCTGCTCGATGGCCTCGGCCTTGCGCGGTTCGAGCACGCCAATATCCCGGTTAGCCCGCGCTGAGGCCTGCTTCACCCGCGCCAGCGCCCGAATGAGGTCGGGATAAATCGAAATGGGGCGATTGGTGATCGGAAAATTTTCCAGCGCCCGAGCGGTATGGATTCCCCAGTACACATGAGCGGGGATGCTCATCGAGCCGAGAGAGTCGGTTTCGGTGCGGGTGCGGGCTCGAGGATCGATCGAGTGCACCACCGGAGCAGCGGCGGTCGCGGTGTTCGGAGGGCCGGTTGGGGGGTAGCCACCGACGGAATCAGTGGTGGATTCAGCGGTCGATTTGGACGCCGAATTAGCGGCAGTGTTGGTCACGGTATGGCTCACTTCTCCTGAGCGTCGTTGCTCAGGTTTTGGGCCCAGGAATTCTTCGGGCTCAGGGTTATTTGAGGTAACAGACCCCACGACTCTACCGGGGCGCTCTGCCAGTCGAGACGCGAGGATCCCACCGCAATTTGCGCGCAGCGCCCGCCAGGCACAGGCTGAGGCATGACCGAGCTCAGCCCCGCCCCATCCCACGCGACGCCCCCAGTGACAACCCTCACAACCGCACCAACGAATCCCCCGGTCACTTCGCAAAATTCAGGCGCCAACACGGCAGATTCCGCACGGGCAACTCGGGTTTTGGCTTTGATTCACCGCCCCGCAGTAGCCGGTGACTCGGCAGCCGAGCCCGCAGCACCCGCTCCTGCTCCCGCTCCTGCTCCTGCTCCCGCTCCCGCTCCTGCTCCCGCTCCTGCCGACCTCCCCCCGGCCACCGACTACCCTGGGTTTTCGCTGGTAGACCCAAATGCCGTTTGGCTCAGCGTCTTCGACCTCGGGGCCACCCGCGGCGACGGGATTTTCGAAACCATCGCCGTGCGGTTCGGAGCCACGAGCACCCTCGACGCCCACCTTGAGCGTTTTGCGCACTCGGCCCGGGCACTGGATCTCCCCGTGCCCGACCTCCCGGTCTGGGCGGCAGCCATCCGTGCCGTCGCCACAGAAATCGATCAATTTGCGGAGGGCTCCGTTAAAGCCGTCCTGACCCGCGGAATCGAGGGTTCGGGTCATCCCACCGGCTGGGTGTCTGGCAACCCGGCGCCGGATTTTTCGGCTCTCCGCCGAGACGGCATTCGCGTCATCACGCTCGATCGCGGCTATCGGCACGATGTTGCGGCCACCGCCCCGTGGCTTTTACTGGGTGCCAAAACGCTGTCCTACGCCATCAATGCTGCGGCAGTGCGCGAAGCGAAACGCCGACACGCCAGAGACGTAATCTTTGTCAGTTCCGACGGTTTCGTACTCGACGGCGCCACCTCCAGCGTGCTGTTGCGACGCGGTCATCAGCTGATCAGCCCAGGCGGAAGCACGTCCATCTTGGCCGGAACCACCCAAACACGCCTGTTCAATCTGGCGAAGCAATTTGACTTAGACGCGGTCGGCAAGCCGGTCACCCTGAGCGAGTTACGGAGCGCGGATGCCGCCTGGCTGGTCTCCAGCGTGCGCGGGGTCATCCCGATCACGGCGATCGATGACGGCGAGTTGCAGATCGATGTTGAGCTCACCGCGGCGATGAATGCGCAGCATTAGCAACCTCGCGTGGCGCAGGGCCCGCCGGAGCCCCAGCCGCACCTCCCTAAGCTGATCCCATGAGTGAAATCGTGGCTGCTCCAGGCCTCCCCGCGCAAGATAGTCCCGCACAGGCCAGCACCGCGCAAGATAGTGTCGCACCGGGCAGCATCGCACGGGGCAGCTACGTCGAACCCGGCAAGGAGTTCTCGCGCGACACCAACTACATCGAGGATCGCATCACCAAAGACGGCCGCGACGGCTGGCCGGTTGCCGCCGGACGCTACCGCCTGATCGCCGCTCGGGCCTGCCCCTGGGCCAACCGCACATTGATCTCCCGTCGCCTGCTCGGGCTCGAAGGAGCGATCGGGCTCGGGATGCCCGGCCCCACCCACGACGCCCGTAGCTGGACTTTCGACCTCGACCCCGGAGGAGTCGACCCGGTGCTCGGCATCGAACGGCTCCAGCAGGCGTTTTTCACACGCTTCCCCGGCTACCCCCGCGGCATCACCGTGCCGGCAATCGTCGACCTCTTCAGCGGCGGGGTGGTCACCAACAATTACCCGCAAATCACCCTCGACTTCGCCACCGAGTGGGCCGAGTTTCACCGCCAGGGTGCCCCAGATCTGTACCCGGAGGCTCTGCGCGCAGAAATTGATGCGGTCAACGACCGCGTGTTTCGTGACGTCAACAACGGCGTCTACCGCTGCGGCTTCGCCGGCTCCCAGGAGGCCTACGATCTGGCCTACGAGCGCCTGTTTGCCGCACTCGACTGGCTGGAGGAGCGACTGAGCACCCAGCGCTTCCTCGTCGGTGACACGATCACCGAGGCCGACATTCGGTTGTTCACCACCCTCGCCCGTTTCGACGCCGTGTATCACGGGCACTTCAAGTGCAACCGGAACAAGCTCACCGAAATGCCGGTGCTGTGGGCCTACGCGCGGGATCTATTTCAGACGCCGGGCTTTGGCGACACCACCGATTTTGTGCAAATCAAGCGGCACTACTACGAGGTGCACACGGACATTAATCCCACGGCGATTGTGCCGCTGGGGCCGGATACCGCGGGCTGGCACACCGCTCATGGCCGGGAGTCGCTCGGCGGCCGACCGTTCGGCGACGGCACCGTGCCGGGAGCGCCCCTCGACGACGAATTGGTGCCGTGGAATCATGGCGCGGAAAGCCGCGGCTAACCGTCATGGCTGTCGGGCTGCGGGTGGTGCGGTGGGCGGAGCAGAACTTTCCGGCCCTGGCCCGATTTCTTACTGCTCCTGCTGTTGCCGGGGCCACGAGCGAAAAATCTGAACTCGGCACCGTTTACCTGCCGCTAGACGCCGAGCCGCACTGTTTGATCGTCTACTTCACCGCGGTTTCGGCGAGCGCCCGCTGGTTGGCCGGCTCACTCGCCGTGCGGCTCAACGCGCGGGTTCTGGTTCCCACCCAATTGCCGGTGCGGGAGACGGATGCCGCCACCCTTGTCGCCCGCGCAATCGCAGAGCTCGCCCCCACCGTAGATCGCGACCAAACCACCGTCGTCGGCGAGGAGCACGGCAGCCGAGCAGCGATCGCGGCAGCTCTAGGCAACCCGACATCCGGCACCACTGGCGTATCTCGCCTCGCCCTGCTGTATCCCCCGGAGGTTCCGGCCGCTCTGCCTGGGCGCCTCCCGACAACGATGTTGCAGGTCAACCACAACGCCGCCAACCGATCAGAGCTCGTCGAGTTCGATCGGATTCTGCGATTCAACGGTGTTGCAGTGCGCGAAACCGATTACCGGACCGTCGGCGATCGATGGGCCCGCTACCCAAAACGGATTACCGGCTCAAAACGGGCGCTGGATGATCTGGTGGCCTTTCTCGATCGCGGGGTGGGCACGCCGTCGACGTTTGAAATCATTCCCGGCTGGGATTTGCACTAGGGCTCCTCACCGCACCCTCCCCCACCGCTCCCCCGGGTACGGTGAACCGTGACCACTTCCCCCGCAGCGTTTGAAGCCTCCGCCCCGAATGACCCGGCCCCTAAAGGCTTCGCCCCGGTAGCCAAGCGCGAGCCTCGTCCCCGAACCCACCACGGCCACACCTTTATCGACGATTACGAATGGCTGCGGGAGAAGTCCAACCCCGAAGTGATCGCCCATCTTGAGGCAGAGAATGCCTGGACGGCGACCCAGACCGCTCACCTCACCGGCCTCGCGCAAGACGTGTTTGAAGAAATCAAGACCCGCACACAGGAAACCGATCTGTCGGTTCCGGTGCGCCGCGGCGCATTCTGGTACTACACCCGCACGGTTCAAGGTGAGTCCTATGGTGTGTACTGCCGGGCCCCGATCAGCGGGCCGGATGACTGGACCCCGCCGGTCGTCGAGCAAACGGGCGTCGCCAGCCAGACAGACACCGCTGGCTCAGACACCATGGCCGCCGAGGAGGTGCTCCTCGACGCCAACGCGGAGGCCACCGGCCACGAATTCTTCTCCCTCGGCAGCTTCGATATCTCCACTGATGGCACGCGGTTGCTCTGGGCAGTAGATGTCACCGGCGAGGAGCGTTACACGCTGCGCACCCGGGTCATTGCCACCGGTGAAATCAACCCGCTCGACGAGGTGGCAAACACCGCGGGGGGTGCGCTGTTTTCGCTCAACGGTGACTATATTTTCTACACCACGGTCGATGACTCCTGGCGGCCAGACACCGTCTGGCGCCACGCGGTCGGCACCGCAGCATCCGACGACGTCACGGTGTTCACCGAACCGGATGACCGCTTCTGGGTCGGCGTGGGCCGCACCCGCAGCCGCAAATACCTGGTCATCGAGCTCGGATCGAAGGTCACGAGTGAGATCCACCTGCTCGACGCCGACGACCCCACGGGTGAGCTGCGCGTGGTTTGGCCGCGGGTGGAGGGGGTGGAATACGACCTCGAACACGCGGTGGTTCGCGGTGAAGACCGGCTGCTGATCACCCACAATGACGGAGCCGAAAATTTTTGCGTCGAGTCGGTTGCCGCCCGCGATCCACGGGGCGAGCGCACCACGGTGGTTGCACCGTCTGCAGAACGCCGCATCGACGGCGTCGACGCCTTCGCGCATCACCTGGTGATCTCCTACCGCCGCGAAGTACTCACCCGACTCGGCGTGATCGCCCTGGAAAGCGACGGTACAGACGACGACACAGACACAGACACAGACACAGACGACGACACCACCACCCACATAGCCACAGCAACCGACTACGGCGAGTTACATGAGGTGGAATTCAACGAGACCCTTTACGACATCGCGCTTAGCAACACCCCCGAGTGGTACACACCGAGCCTGCGCCTGAGCTTTGCCTCGTTCGTCACCCCCGCCACGGTGCTCGACTACGACCTGGTGTCACAGACAACCACCGTGCTCAAGCGCCAGCCGGTGCTCGGCGGGTACCTCTCCGAGCACTACGAGCAGGCCCGCGATTGGGTGGTGGCGTCCGACGGTGCGCGCATCCCGATTTCGCTGGTCTGGCGCAAGGACGCCCGCACCTCGGGTGCACCCGCCCCGACCCTGCTGTACGGCTACGGTTCCTATGAGGCCAGCATGGACCCGAGCTTCTCGATTGCCCGACTCTCGCTGCTTGATCGCGGCGTGCTCTATGTGATCGCCCACGTGCGCGGCGGCGGCGAACTCGGCCGCGCCTGGTATGACAGCGGCAAGATGCTTGCCAAGCGCAACACCTTCACCGATTTTGTGGCCGTGGCCCAACACCTCATCGATACCGGGCAAACGACGCCGCCGCAGCTCGTGGCCGAGGGCCGCAGCGCCGGTGGCCTGCTCGTCGGAGCCGCCGTCAACCTCGCACCGCAGCTTTTTGGCGGCATCCTCGCGGGCGTGCCCTTCGTCGATGCCCTCACCAGCATCCTCGATCCGGACCTGCCGCTCACGGTCATCGAGTGGGATGAGTGGGGCGATCCCCTGCACGATGCGGCCGTGTACGAATACATGCGCGGCTATTCGCCCTACGAAAATGTGCGCACGGATGCCGCCTACCCGCCCATCCTCGCCGTGACGAGCCTCAACGACACGCGGGTGCTTTACGTCGAGCCAGCGAAGTGGGCGGCCCGGCTGCGTACGGTCGGCGCTCCGGTGCTGCTGAAGACCGAGATGACGGCCGGACACGGCGGAGCCAGCGGTCGCTACGCCGCCTGGCGCGAGCGCTCAACCGAATATGCCTGGGTGCTGGCCACCGCCGGTGCCGTGCCACCCAGCGAATGAGTCGCCCAGCGCGTCAGTCGACGCGCGCGCCAGCAACCCAGCGCGCCAGCGTAGGCTCCCTGTCATGAGCGATACCTACATTCCCGCGGCCGGTACCATCACAATGTTTTCGACGACCTGGTGCGGCTACTGCGCTCGCCTCAAGTCACAGCTGACCAAGGCAGGCATCGGCTACCGCGAAGTAGATATCGAAACCACCCCGGGAACCGCCGAAATGGTCGCCACGATCAACGGTGGCAACCAGACCGTGCCGACCATTCTGTTTCCCGATGGCTCATCGGCCACCAACCCTTCCCTCGCCGACGTCACGGCCCGCCTGGGCTAAGGCACAGCGCCAACCGCCGAGAGGTCCCCCGTGTCTGAGCTTTCCGTACCCGACGAGTCAGCAGAATCAGAAGAGGCCGCCATGCCTGCTGTCGAAAAATTTCTGTCCACCTGGATCACTTCCCAGCGCTGGTATGCCGGCAAAGGTCGCGCTCCCCGATGGAACAGAATCGGCGGGTTCACCCTGCCGGATCCATCCGGTGCTGCCAACATCCGGGTGGAACTCCTGCTCGACACGGCGAAAGATCCGGTGCTCTATCAGGTGCCGTTGACCGAACGTGTGGTGCCCTTGCCGGATGCCGGCGTCGCTTTGATAGCCACACTCGAAACACCGGAGGGGCTGCGGTACCTGTACGACGGCCCGCGCGACCCCGCGGGAGCCGCCGCCCTTTTGCGCCTCCTACTCGACGAGCGTGCGATACTTCCGAGCGATGGCTCCCCCGGCTTTGCCGCCCGCGGGCACCGCGTGCCGACAACACCTGCACTGCGCATCGTCTCGTCTCGGGTACTCGCCGGTGAGCAGTCAAACACCTCGATCATTTACGAGCTCGAGACCCCCGATGGCGTTCCTGCCGCCCCAATCATCTTCAAGGTGTTTCGTTCGATTCACCACGGCGAGAATCCGGATGTCGTCTTGCCCGGCGCATTGGCCGCCGCCGGCTCCACCGCAGTACCCACCCCCATTGGCCACACCATCGGGCAGTGGCCGGATTCCGGTCAGGGTTCCGGGTTTGCTCACGGGCACCTCGCCTTCGCTCAGGAGTTCCTCCCCGGGGTGGAAGACGCATGGCGGGTCGCGGTTCGTGCAGCCGAGGCGGGTATCGACTTTGCACAGCAGGCGAAGAGCCTGGGGATAGCCACGGCTGAAGTGCATCGCACGCTGGCATCCGTTCTGCCCACCCACCCCGCCAGTAGCCATGACATCGCCGCGGTGATGGCCAGCATGCGCGCACGCTTCGAGCAGGCCTGCGCCCAGGTTCCCGCGGTGGCTCGGCACCGCGACGCCATTCAGTCCGTGCACTCCCGGGCCGAGACCGGCGCGTGGCCGCCGATGCAGCGCGTGCACGGCGATTACCACCTCGGTCAGGTGCTCGCGGTTCCCGGGCGCGGCTGGGTGATCCTCGATTTTGAGGGCGAACCATTACGGCCGATGATCGAACGTACCGGCGAGGATTCGCCGCTGCGCGACGTGGCCGGCATGCTGCGCTCGCTGGATTATGTGGCCGGTGCCGTGACCCGCGGTACTCCGGATGCCGCCGCCGCGGTCATCGCTCGCGAGTGGGTTCGCGCGGCCCGCAACGCCCTCCTCGAGGGGTATCGTGCGCACGCCAACTACCACCTCGACGACTTCTGGCCGCTGCTCACCGCGTTTGAAATCGACAAGGCGGTCTATGAGGCAATCTACGAGGCCCGAAATCGGCCGGACTGGCTGGAGATTCCGGTTGCCGCAATCGACCGTCTCGTAGCCCCACTGAACGGGCAGACCCACTGAACGGGCAGACCCACCGAACGGACGGACCCGCCGAACGGACGGACCCGCCGAACGGACGGACCCGCCGAACAGTGAGCTCTCGCCCGGGTCGTGCACGCGAGTGATAATTGGAGCACACCTTCAATCCAAAGAAGAGCGAACCGTGGAAACCCGCGTGAATCCCTACCTCGGTTTTCGAGACAACGCCCGCACCGCGATGAACTCCTGCCTCGAGGTTTTCGGCGGGAAGCTGACTCAAAGCACCTTCGCAGGATTTTAGACCATCGAAGATCCGACGGAACAGGACCTCATCATGCATTTCGAGCTGGTGCCCACCTCAGTGCTCACCCTGATGGTCTGAGACGTTCCGTACCGTATGCCATTTACCCCCGGCAGCAACTACTCGGTCTCGCTCAGCGGAGAAGACGAAGCTGAATTGCGCGGATATTGGGAGAAACTAACCCCGGGCGGTATCGCTTCACTGCCGCTGGAGAAGGCACCGTGGGGCGACGCCTTCGGCATATGCGTCGACAAGTTAGGAGACGGATTAATGGTGAACGTCGTCGGCGCGTCAAGCGATTAACAAGCACAGCACGCAACAAGAGCCCCAATTATCAACCTCAGCGATTAGCAATCGCGGTGACCAGCAAACGCTGCGACTAGGCCGAAAACTGTTCGCTCTGCACAGAATCCGCCGAGGCGGCGAGCGCCTGACGAAGCAAATGCATGAGGGCGTCGATCTGCAGGCTCGATTCTGCTGCAATCTCAGAGTCGTCTCCGTCTAGGGCGCGCGCGGCCAGCCCCGCCTTGCTGTCGATTAGCTCGGCGATCTTCGCGTCGATGGTTTGCGCGGCGATGATTCGCCAGGCAATAACGGGCTCCTGCTGTCCGATGCGGTGCACCCGGTCGATCGCCTGCGTCTGCTCCGCGCTGGTCCAGCTGAGCTCGGCGAGCACCACGTTCGACGCCGCCTGAAGGTTGATACCTACCCCTGCAGCGGTCAGGGATGCCACCACTACCGACACGCTGTCGTCGTTGTTGAAGGCATCCACCTGGGCCTGTCGGAAGGCGGCCGTCTGGTCGCCGCGAATTGACACGGTTTTCAGCCCGCGTTTGGCGAGGGTCTGTTCGGCGATATCCATCACATCGATGTGTTTGGCAAAAAACACCACCTTGCCCACCGAGCGGGCGAGCTGCGCGGTGTAATCGGCGGCGAGCACCGCCTTGGCCTGACCAATTTTGCGCACCATGGTGAACACGTTCTCGCCGGTCTTTGCCGCTTTAGACTCCTCCAGCTCGGCATTGGCCACGAGTCGAATCAACGCCGTGCGGTCGAGCTCCTGCGGGTTCTTCGACAAAGCAATTCCGCGGCGATAGCGCGCCAGCAATCGCGCCGCAAGCGCCGCCTCGGCATCCCGAATGGTGCGGCCGATGTCGTCGTCGAGCTCGACCGGCAGGTCGGCGATGCGCTTGGCCGGAAGATCCGCCGCCACATCGATTTTCTTGCGCCGCACAATTCCTAGGTCGATCACGGTCTGGCGGGCCTTGGCAAAGAAGCCGAAGTCGGCCGGAGTGAGGGCGTTATGTTCCAGTTCGTCCATCAGCGTCGCGGTGGGCTTTTCGCCGTCGATCCAGCCCAAGAACTGCCAAATGGCGCGGAAATCTTCGATCGTGTTGATCAACGGGGTGCCGGTGAGGGCGATCATGAGCGCCCGTGGGGAGCGAGAACGGATGCTTTCCGCCAGCGCCAACACGTGCTTGGAGCGCTGTGATTCCCGGTTTTTAATGAAATGGGCTTCGTCGACGACCATCCCCTTGAAACCGAGCGTGCGCAACCATCCCACGTGCCGGTCGAGTACGTCGTAGTTGACGATCACGATGTCGGCGAACGCGTCGAGCGTCTCTCCCGAGCCATGAATCACCGTCGCGGTCTTGTTCGGTGTCCAGAGTTCCACCTCGCGCGCCCAGTTCGTTTTCACAACGTTCGGGGCCACCACCAATAGCGGATAGGAGTTGGATGCCAGGGCCGCCAAGAGCGCCTGCGCGGTTTTACCGAGCCCCGGTTCATCCGCCAGCAGGAAGGTGCGGTGGCCGGCGCGAACGCTGCCAACAAACGCCGCCTGATGAGTGAAGAGTTCAAGCCCCTTCGGAACCCGGCGATCCAATGCCGACGGTTCGGGAAGGGTCATGCTGGCCACGTTCCCGCCCGAACCATACTCGAAGGCGCGAAAAAGCGGCTCGAGAAGTTCCCAGTTGGCGAGGCGTCGGGTGGTCGGTTTGACCTTAATCGGCTGGCTAAAATCCGGGGCCAAAAACGGGTTCGAGAGTTGACGGGCGATCACCGATTGCGGCACCACCTGACGCTCCGACACGGGCGCCTGCGGCTGCGGTTCTTTGGCAATGATGAGCTCTTCCGGGCTCAATTCAATGCCGGAGGCCATCAGCATGTCGCGACGCAGCAGCTTTGCGGCATCCGACACTCCGGCCTCCTCGGCGAGAAGTTGGATCAGGGAGGTGTCGCGGGCGGCGGTTTTGGCCAAGATCGTGGCAACGCCGTCGAGACGCTTGAGCAGCTCTGCGCGTTCCGGCTCGGTCATGGTGGCATCTTTTTTGGCCCGAGCACGCTCCTCACGCATGAGCAGCGCAACGACCTGAAACTTGGTGCGATTCGACGGCGCAACTTTTCCGCGTTCGGCGGCGGCCTCGATTTCCCGCACCGCTCGGGCAAGCACCGGGATGACACCGACCTCGTCGCTCTGACGCACTCGACGCTGCTGGGTCGAGCGCGAAGATCGACCGGACGCCTGTCCACGTTGGGTGGGTTTCGAGTGGCTTTGGCTTGACCTGGCCATGTTGCTCCTGAACTGTGGCGCCGAGGGGGCGCACGTGTACCGAGGCGCGGATCCTATCCACCGTGACGGCGTGCACCAAAGGTGCCGATCCGGCGGGCTCCCTGGGTGGAAAGCCGGTCACAGACCGATAGCCGACAAGCCCTGACCCGTGCAACTTGCAAGCAAGGTCGGGCCACAAATGGATTCGTCGCGCGCTGAAAGCAAGAATAGCGGTGACCGGCCAAATGTCCTTATTTGTCCCCCGAGGACGGGCAGTCGCTGTGAAGTCGTACCCCGAATTGGGGTCGACACTCCTTCGGTTGTTCACCCGCACGCCATGTTTTGGTGCTTCGATTGATACATGTCCGGTTACACGGCCCAGTTCTCACGGCCCGACCATTTCATCCTTCACCTGAGCGACACGCACTTTGTGGCTGGCCCAGATCGGCTCTACGGTTCAGTCGACAGCGAGGCGCGACTGCGGCAACTGTTTGCCGAGGTGGAGGCATCCGAATGCAGGCCCGAGGCGATTGTATTCACCGGAGATCTCGCCGATCGCGGCGAGGCGGCGGCCTACGAGAAGCTGCGAGCGATCATTGATCCCGCCGCGGCACGACTCGGTGCCGAAGTGATCTGGGTCATGGGCAACCACGACGATCGCGCTACCTTCCGCGCCAAACTTCTCGGTCAGTTGCCCACGACCAACCCCGTCGACCGGGTGTACGACGTCAACGGCCTGCGCATCATCACGCTGGACTCCACCGTGCCCGGCCACCACTACGGGTCGGTGTCGGATGCACAGTTGGACTGGCTCGCGGAGGAGCTCTCGGTGCCCGCCCCACACGGCACCATTCTGGCGATGCATCATCCGCCGGTGCCCAGCGTTCTCGATCTCGCGGTGCTCGTGGAGCTTCGCGATCAGGACGGTCTGGCCGAGGTCATCCGAGGCTCTGATGTGCGGAGCATTATTGCCGGCCACCTGCACTATTCGACCACGGCCACCTTCGCCGGGATTCCGGTGTCGGTCGCCTCCGCCACCTGCTACACCCAGGATCTCAACGTTCCCGTGGGCGGAACCCGCGGCCGCGACGGCGCGCAATCGTTCAACCTCATTCACGTTTACGACACCACGGTGCTGCACACGGTGGTTCCGCTCGGCACGTTTCCCTCGGTCTCGCACTGGGTCACAGCCGAGGAAACAGCGGCCCGCCTGCGCCGGCACGGGGTAACGATTCGAGAAGCGGTTAACCCGCACGTTGCCGCGGACGCGCCACTGTTACTGCCCGCCGTGGTAAAGACGACGGCCCTCACCGCCTAAGCACGCTACGTGGCCCGTCTCGGTGAAGTCCACAGGCTGGGTATTCTGCGGGCGCAGTGACTACGCGTTAACCGCCACCGCCACCACCGCCGGCGAGGCCTCACCGGTGATCTCCCAGGGGGCAGCGATCGGAAAATAGTGCTGTAAAAATTCCAGAACGGCGTTTGCCCGCTCGTTGGCCTCGATCTCCGGAAAGCTGCCGTCGTTTAGGCAGAAAAAGTCGTGAGAACGGCGCTTGAGCAGCCCCATCAGCGAGCGCAGCCCCTCGTAGGTGGTGGTGTCCACGTATTTGACCTTGGCCTGGGTCTGTACAACGGCCCGGCCGCTCATCAATGAGTAGTAGTGATACAGAGAGTTGGTGACCGAAATATCGGTGGCCGACCGAAATGCGCTGGCACTGGTGCGGCGGAAATCTTCCGCAAACTCGGTTTCGAGTTCCACTAGCACGGATTTGCGCAGCGGGGTGGCGGCGTGCTCGAGGTGGCGCGTGGTGATGCGACCAAAGCGGTCCTGCAAAAGGCGCCGGTTTACGCGCGCGGCATTCTCGAAACCGCTGCGTTCGGGGTTGGAGTCGCCGAGCCCGATGCGGGTGGTCGCCTCGATGAACTTGGTGAGACCCCCCGGCGAGAAGAACATGTCCGGTGAGACCGGACGACCAAAAAACATGTCGTCATTGGAATACAGAAAATGCTCGCTGAGGCCTTTGATGTGGTGCAGTTGGCTTTCGATGGCGTGCGAGTTGTGGGTGGGCAGCACGCTGAGGTCGGGAAAGAAGTCTTCGCTGCGCACGATCTTTACCCGCGGGTGTTCGGCCAGCCAGACGGGCACCGGGGAATCCGTCACGACGAAGATGGTGCGAATCCACGGCGCGAACAGGTTCACCGAGCGCAGGGCGTACTTCAATTCATCAATTTGGCGATACCGTGCCTCGGCGCTATCACCCTCGCCGACGACGTAGCTCTCCATCCGCTTTGCGCGGGCTCGTTGCCACTCGATGGAGGCACCGTCAACCCAGGAGAACACGATGTCGATATCGAAAGTGATGTCGCTGGCGTGCTGGCCAAACATCCCCTCAAGGGTGTCCCAACGCTGCCCGAAAAGCTCGATCGTACCCTCCACCGCTTCGCTCAGCGGCAGGGTGGTGCGCATCAGTGCGTTTTCTGTCGGGGCGATGATGGCACTGTCGCTGAATTGCCACAGCTCGACCCGAACGCCGTTCGCGGCGCCATAGCGGAGCCGACCGAGCGGTTCGATACGCGGCCGAAACAGCGTAAACGCACGCGCTTTCGGATCTCGAGAAAGCCTGCCTTCGGCTACCAGCGTGGGAGCCACCCGGGCACGGTCTTCCACGCGGGAGTAAAACGGCTCGCGGGAGCAGGCCGCAGCCAGAGAAACGCGCAACTTTTTGCGATCGCGCCAGTTCACGACCACGATCGGCCGGTTGTCATCCGCCCGCACCAAAAAGAATCGAAGACCGGCGTCGATCAGGGCCAGACGCAAAAAGAGTAGATCTTCGACCATGGCTTCTTGTGGCGTGAGGGTGCCGTTGACGAGGGTAAAGAGCCCCTTGCTCACCAGAACATCGTCACGCAACATAACCCGGGCGTTTGGAAGGGGCTGAACCGCGAGAATCACCGGTGCGGCAATTGGTAGCGGCGTCGCAGCGTCCGTTGGAGGTGGAACCGCCGGTGGAACCGCCGGTGGAGAAAGCTTGTCGGTCATTGTGGCCCCATCGTTCGAGCCCTGTGGGGCACCCGTCGAAGTGCCCACCATCAGCTAGTTCTATTATGTCGCGCCGGAGCGACTGAATCCGAGCCGATCCATCACATAATTGAGCCCAACCCATTTTGTGACTGTTAACGCACCGCGCACCCTGCCGGTTCGGCCCGGGGGCGTGCCTCCTCCAGGATGGTCGGCGGGCTAGCGGCGGTTGCGATCCTCGGGATTGGGCACCTTGATGAGCAGTCCCCCCGCGATGAACACGAACGCCGCGGCAAACTGGGCCAGCTGCCAAATCAGACCGCTAAAAGGAAACGCGACAACCGGATTCCACAGAACGGCTATCGGCGCAAATGCCGCCAGCCACCACCACAGCCCCGCTTGACCGGCGAAGACGCAGATGATGAGGGCGAGGATGCTGATGCCGTACAGGATGAAGATGAATCCGCCGCCACCGATCAGCACAACGCCTGCGACCAAGACGATCGTTGCCAAAATTCCGGGGGCAAGCGCCGGCCGGGAAAAAGCGGGGGTGGGGTACGAAGACACACCCCAAGATTACGGGCCGGAGGTTGCCCGCCGCGCGCTGTGCGCTGCTCGAACGCCGGGACAGCGGTTAGCGCGGGTGGCCCTTAGCGCAGGGGCCGGATGATCTGAATCGGCGTGGTCATCGGCGGCAGTTCGCGCAACCGAATGAGTCCTGGGCGAAGTTCCCCCAGCCACGCTTCGTAGCCGGCCGGCGACAGGTGGAGCCGATCTTCGGTGTAGAGCGGATTCAACTCGCCGTCATCCAGTGCCATCGCCGGCCACAAATCCAGAAACTGAGCGTGAACTGTGGAGGCAAATTGACGCAGATGGATGTTCGCCTCCTGGATGCGCTGCGCATACTCGCGGCCCCGCGGCATAACCGACTGCACCAGCATCCGAGAACCGGGAAGGGCTCGGCGAAGGTTCACGCAGATCGTCTCGGTGTTGCGTACGAGGTGCTCCACGGTTTGACGAAGTCCGAGATCATTCGTGCCGATAAGAACGACGATCTCGTCGGGTCCGGCGGCGATGACCTCATCCAATCGTTCGAGCACGTGATCGGTGGTGTCTCCCCCCATGCCAAAGTTCAGCGCTCGCACCTCGGGAAACCACTCGCTCCACGAGCCGCCCTCGGTGATGCTGTCGCCCACAAACGCAATAACATCACGATCATCGTCGGAGGCTACCGTCGGCGACGATTGCGGGTCTTCCGCGAGCGACTGGGCCGCCGAGAAGTTGCCGGTTTCTCGGCCAAACTGACTCGACTCAGGCGACCCCTCTACGGCGTCGTCTTTTTCCGGTTCTTCCGCGGCACGTGACTCAGTCATTATCGAATCCTTGTTCCGGCTCTCGGGCATGAGCACTCCTCTATTCTGAGCGAGTACCCTCAAAAGCACCAGCCTCCGAGGGCGTCTTAGACTACGGTGGGCGGCTCAGCCACCCGTCAGGTAGCCTTTCCGGACAGCGAGCCCCTACCCTTGACACAGCGACCGCGACCCTGCGGACCAATCGAAAGGCCACCGTGGAAACCGCCGTACTTCGACAGTTCATCACTGTTGCCGAGCGGTGGGGCTTGGGCTCAACCGGCCCGGTGAGCGAGCGCAAGCAGCCGGATATTGCTACCGCAAAGGGTCAGGCGGCACTGCGAACGCTCGGCGAGCTGGAGAAAAAGATCGGGCTCACCCTGTTTGAACGGCGAGCTGATTCTTTGGAATTAACGGATGTTGGCGCAGCTCTGATCGCCAAAGCCCGCCTCGATGCGGCCGTCATCGCGCTGCCCGCGGGCACGGAATTTCGCTCGCCCGCACCCTCCGGCGGTGGAAAAGCAAAGGCCCACAAGGGCAAGGGGCGCGCTCCCGCCGTGAAGGGCGCCCAGCCGAACGGAAAGCGGCGCCAGTCGCGTTAGGTGCCAGTCGCGTTAGGCGCCAGTCGCGTTAGGCGATCTGGCCGCTGATGACGGCCGTTTCGGAGGCCGCGGCACTATTGAATCGCCCCGCTGCTTCCTGCACCAGGGCGTCAAACTTGGCTGAGCCACTCGCGCGCCACGGCCACTGCAACCAGACGACCATCCCTACCAACACCTCGGCGTGATCGCTTTCGATCTTCCAGATCGTGTGCTCGGCGTCTGCTGGTGCGAGGGAGGATCCCCAGCGTCCGATGCGGGCCGCAACTTCCTCGAACTCCGCGTCGATCACGACCGTGACGCTGTGCGTCTGCGGTGGTGACCCGAGTTGGCTTCGCACAAATGCCTCGGCATCCTCCAGTGGCAGGATGCGAACCCCGAAGCGAATATCGGTGCCGGTCGCGGCCTGGATCCGATCCAGGCGCAGCGTGCGCCAGTCGTCTCGGTCAAGATCCCAACAGATCAGATACCAACGACGCGCAAACAGAACCAATCGCACCGGCTCCACTCGGCGTGCGACCTCGTCGCCGGCATCTCGGGTCACCGTGAGCAGCTGCCGTTCGGAGTCCCGGCAGGCGAGCGCGAGCTGGGCCAGAACCTCCGGTGCAACCATTCCGTCGCTTGAATTGGGAATGCTCAATTCGGTATTATGATGTGCCGAGCTGATCCGGTCACGCAGGCGGGCGGGCAACACCTGCTCAAGTTTGGCCAGGGCAGCAACGGTGATTTCGGCAGCCTCAGAAATCAACCGAGAACTGGCCGCGGCTCGCAGGCTCAGCGCTAAAGCGACCGCTTCACCGTCGGTGAAAACCAGGGGCGGCAGGTCTGCGCCCGCTTCGAGATGATATCCGCCGGCTGCCCCCCGGTTGGCATTCACGCGATACCCGAGATCGCGCAGCCGTTCCACGTCGCGCCTCAAGGTGCGGGTGCTGATGTCGAGCCGACGGGCCAGTTCTCCGCCCACCCAATAACGATGCGTCTGCAGCAGGCTTAGCAGCCGGAGGGTGCGTGAGACAGCGGAAACATCGGACATGCGGCAAGTGTGGCACCATTTCTGCCGAGAAACGACCTAAATGTCAGGGGGTAAATCAGGACGCCATTAGGCGTCGGATGTCTCCGTAGCCGTCTGCCGTGCAGACCCGTTCAGTACCGCAGACTGACGCACGGCGATCGCGGCGTTTGCCCGCGCCGTCTGCGTGATCCTGCTGGCCATGTCGTTGAAAATGATTCCGTGAAACGGGAGGATGGCGAACCAGTACAGCCGGCCGGCGAGCCCCTGCGGGAAAAAGATCGCACGCTGAGTGTAAGTGGAGCCGCCCTCGGGACTCGGCTCGGAGCTGAGCTCGAGCCAAGCGCGTCCCGGGAGCTTCATTTCCGCTCGTAGGCGCAGAAATCGGCCGCGGCGAAGCTCTTCAACCCGCCAGAAATCGAGCGCATCACCGGTGTTGAGGTGATCGGCATGTTGTCTGCCGCGGCGAAGCCCGACGCCGCCCACCAGTTTGTCCAGCACCCCCCGGGCAGCCCAGGCCACCGGTAGGGAGTACCAACCGTTGTCACCCCCGATGCCTTCGATTACCCGCCAGAGTTCGTCATCCGGGGCCGCCGACTTTTTGACTTTGAGGTCGAGGTAGACGGTGTGTCCGGTCCAGTCCGGGTCGCTGGGAAGCAGGTTGGCGGGAGCACCCTCGACCGAAGAGTTCTTCCAGCTGGTTTCCACCTCTCCGTCGCGCATTTTTTTGAGCGCCAAACGCACGGCGCGGCGATAGGTGGTGAGACCACCCTCGGGATCCGGGATGAAACGGGAAATGTCGTGTTCGTGAATGACGCAGTCGTATTGCAGTGAGGCGATGATCGGCACCGCGAGTGAGCGCGGGATTGGCGTGACCAGATTTACCCATTGCGAGGCGAGCCACGGAGTGAGCACCGGAAGGGCCGCGATCGGACGCTGACGCAGCCCCGCTTCGAGGGCGTATCCGTTCATCATTTGCCCGTAGCGCAATACGTCGGGGCCGCCGATGTCGAAGGTGCGGTTGACCTCCGGCGGAAGATCCGCCGCGCCCACCAGGTAGTGCAGAACATCTCGCACGGCGATGGGCTGAATAAAGTTGCGTACCCATTTCGGTGCCGGCATATAGGGCAACACATCAGTGAGGTGACGGATCATCTCAAACGAGGTGGAACCCGAGCCAATTACCACCCCAGCCTGCAGAGCAGCGGTGGGCACTCCCGAATCCAGCAGAATGCGCCCCACCTCGGCGCGGGAGCGAAGGTGTGGCGAAAGTTCACCCTGCGGATGAAGCCCGCCGAGGTAAACGATGCGCGAGACACCCGCATCTCGAGCCGCCTGCGCCACATTCGTCGCGGCTTCCCGCTCGCCGCGTTCGAAATCACCTTTGGTTCCCATGCCGTGCACGAGGTAATAAACAACGTCGACCCCGGCCAGCGGAGCGAGGAGCGTGGCAGCGTGCCCGAGGTCGCCCACGTAAATCTGCACTTCGCCCGCCCAGGGGACATCGATCATGCGACTGGCGTTTCGCACCAGCACCCGAACCGCAAACCCGGCCTCTAGCAGTTTCGGAACTAGGCGACCGCCGATATAGCCGGTAGCGCCGGTGACCAGAACGGTTCGCGCGGGTGTCTTTTCGACGGGCCACCTGAGCTTCTGTGACGGTTCGGGCGTCGCTGAGCTTTCGGGCTTGTTTGGGCGGGCATTTCCAGCCGGCTCCGGCATGATTTCAGACAACGACCGAGACTCCCTTGGCTTGGCGGCCTTTCGGCCCAAGTGAGGCTCAGGGTAACGGGTCGCGCAGAAAGCTGACCGTGAACCCGGCAGCGAGCGCTAAATCATCGCCTTCGGGTGCCACACCGTTTTGGTCTCGGTGAAGAAGGTGATGCGTTCGATGGTGGGCGCCGCAATTCCGGGTTCGGGTGGGCGAACCCGCTTGAGCGTCTCGGCGGCGAGCTGCTGCAGTTCGATCCAGTCGAGCTCTTCTCCACCGGCCAGATCGAGGGCGTTCACATCGCCGTGGCTGGCCAGCCACGGGGCAATTTCAGCGGCTAGACCGGTGAGGACGTTCACGACGCCGCCGGGAACATCACTAGTGGCAAGCACTTCGCCGAGGCTGATCGCGCTGAGTGGGGCCAGTGCGCTTGCTACGACCACGACCGTGTTTCCGCTCACCAACGCCGGGGCGATTACGCTGACAAGCCCAAGTAGCGATGAGCCCTGCGGCGCGAGAATGGCAACCACTCCGGTGGCCTCCGGGGTCGAGATATTGAAGTACGGCCCGGTCACCGGGTTACCGTTGCCCGCCACCTGCACATATTTGTCGGCCCACCCGGCGTACCAAACCCAAACGTCAATCGCGGCATCCACCTGGCCGGATGCCGCGGCCTCAGACACCCCCTCCGAGTGCTGAATCTCGCTGATGAACTGCGCTCTGCGCCCCTCCAGCAGTTCGGCGATGCGGTACAGCACCTGGCCGCGGTTATAGCCGGATGCCGCCGACCACCCGCTCACAGCAGCGCGGGCAGCCACCACGGCATCCCGGGCATCCTTGCGCGAGGCCTTCGCTGCGTTAGCGAGGAACGCTCCGTTGCTGTCGAGAATCTCGTATACGTGACCGGACTCGCTGCGCGGAAACTTGCCGCCGATGTAGAGCTTGTAGGTTTTTGTTACGGCGAGGCGGGTCATTTGCTCTGTGCCTTCTTGATCTGTGTGATGGTGGCCACGGAATTCGTGTCGGCGGCCTGCAAATACGCGGCAAGACCGTGGCGACCGCCCTCGCGCCCGTAGCCGGACTCCTTGTAGCCGCCAAAGGGGCTCGCCGGGTCGAACTGGTTGAAACAGTTGATCCAGACCACGCCGGCGCGCAGTTGGTCGGCGACACCGAGCACCTTGCTGCCCTTGTCGCTCCAAATCCCCGCGGAGAGCCCATAGGGCGTGTTGTTGGCCTTGGCCACGGCCTCGGCGGGGGTGCGAAAGGTCAGAATGCTGAGTACCGGGCCAAACACCTCCTCGCGGGCGATGCGGTGGCTCGTGGACACACTGGTGAAGATGGTCGGTGCGAACCAAAACCCCTTCTCCGGCAGCACACACTCGGGGCTCCAGCGTGTGGCACCCTCGTCTTCGCCCACCGTGCTGAGTTCGCGAATGCGGTTAAGCTGCGCCCGAGAGTTGATTGCACCGACATCCGTGTTCTTATCCAACGGATCTCCTACACGCAGGGTCGAGAGGCGCAGTTTCAGCCGCTCGACGACCTCGTCGTGCACGTTTTCCTGCACGAGCAGGCGGGAACCGGCACAGCAGACATGGCCCTGGTTGAAGAAAATCCCGTTGACAATGCCCTCGATCGCCTGCTCCATCGGGGCGTCGTCGAAAACAATGTTCGCAGCTTTCCCACCGAGTTCCAGGGTGAGTTTTTTACCGGTGCCGGCGGTTGAGCGGGCGATCGCACGGCCCACCGCTGTGGAGCCGGTGAAGGCGACCTTGTTGACATCCGGATGATTCACCAGCAGTTCTCCGGTGCTTCCAGCCCCGGTGACGATGTTGACGACCCCGGCAGGGAGATCTGCCTGCTGCAGAATCTCGGCGAACAACAGCGCGGTGAGCGGGGTGGTTTCGGCCGGTTTCAGAACGACCGTGTTTCCGGCGGCGAGCGCCGGGGCGATCTTCCAGGCCAACATCAGCAGCGGAAAGTTCCACGGAATCACCTGAGCGGCGACCCCGAGCGCCCGCGGGTTCGCCCCGAGACCGGCATGGTCGATTTTGTCGGCCCAGCCGGCGTAGTAGAAGAACCAAGCCGCGACTAGCGGAATGTCGACATCCCGGCTCTCCTTGATTGGCTTGCCGTTATCGAGGCTCTCCGCCACGGCAAGCTCCCGGGCGCGCTCCTGCACGAGTCGGGCGATGCGGAACAGGTATTTGCCGCGGTCCGCTCCCGAGAGTCGCGACCAAGTCGTCTCGTAGGCGAGGCGGGCGGCTTTCACCGCATCATCCACGTCCTCGGCATTCGCGCTGGCGATCTCGGCGATCGGCACCTCGGTGGCGGGCGAGATGGTCTGGAACGGGCTGCCGCGCCCGGCAACGAACTCGCCGCCGATGAAGAGCCCGTAGCTCGGCTTGAGCGTCAGAATCGCGGTGGATTCGGGGGCGGGGGCGTAGTCGAGAAAAGTCATGGCGTCAGTCCATCGTCACGTAGTCGGCACCGGAGTAGTGCCCGGTGGAAAGCTTCTGGCGCTGCAGGAGAACGTCGTTCAAGAGGCTCGAGGCACCGAAACGGAAGAGCTGCGGGGTGAGCCATTCTTCGCCCACCGTTTCGGCGACGGCCACCAGATATTTGATTGCGTCTTTAGAGGTGCGGATGCCGCCGGCCGGCTTCACCCCGATCCGCTCGCCGGTGAGGCGGTGCCACTCCCTCACCACCTGCAGCATCAAGAGCGTCACGGGAAGCGTCGCCGCCGGAGCCACCTTGCCGGTGGAGGTCTTGATGAAGTCGCCCCCGGCCAAAATTGCAAGCCAGGAAGCGCGGCGCACGTTGTCGTAGGTGGTCAGCTCCCCGGTCTCGAGGATCACCTTGAGGTGCGCGTGGCTGCCGTCAGCGCGGCGACAGGCCTCTTTCACGGCGACAATCTGGTCAAACACCAACCCGTAGCGACCGGAAAGAAAGGCGCCGCGGTCGATCACCATGTCGATTTCGTTCGCCCCGGCGACCACCGCCTCCGCGGTATCGGCAACCTTCACCGCGAGCGAGGCCCGACCGCTCGGAAACGCGGTCGCCACGGCGGCGACGTTGACGGCACCGTTTAGCCCCGCGGAATCCGAGCCGACCGCGTGGGAGGAGCCCAACGCACGAACTGCCTCGGACACCATGTCGCCGTAGACGCATACGGCCGCGACCCTGGGGGTGGTGGGGTCGGCAGCATCCGGGGCCAAGGCTTTGGCCACCAGCGAGCGCACCTTGCCCGGGGTGTCAGCCCCCTCCAAGGTGGTGAGGTCGATCAGCCCGATGATTGTGTCGAGCGCCCGTACCTTCGATGCGTTCTTGATCGAGCGGGTTCCGAGTGCCGAGGCCCGCGCCTCGAGCCCCACCGCGTCGACGCCGGAGAGGCCCTCCAGGTGCAGCCGCAAGCTCTTCTCGGTGAGGTCTCCCCCGATGAGTGCCAGCGCTCGCTGCGCCGGAGCGAGGGTGTGCGGTGGGGTGACGATCACGGCGGGTTCCTCAAAAGTTGTCATGGTTGTGACTTGTCATGTGTATGCCTTGGGTGTACCGGCCGGGCAGAATCCCCGGGGAGAGCGGCTGCGGTCAAGTCTGCCTCATCCGTGGGCAGGCTGCCCTTTCGAATACCGCCGCTACCCACCCGCGCCAGCCCGCAAACTCGACGGGAATCGTGAGTCACTTACCCACCGATTACCTCGGTAAATTTCGGCGCCGCGGAATCCCCTTAGGCTCGACGGATGACCTCGACACCCGGCATCCCCTCCGCTGACCGCCCGACGACCCCCAGCCTCGCACTGGCGATCGACCTCGGCGGCACCAAGGTGGAGGCCGCGCTGGTCGACAGTAACGGCACCGTACTCGATGCCACGCGCTTCCGCGAGCCCACCGGACCAACCCTCGATTCGGATGCCCTCGCCAGCGCCGTGCGCACCGTGATCGTCAAAAGCATCGCGACCGTACCCGCGGGTTCGACCGTCGTCGGTGTCGGAGTCGGCACCGCCGGGCCGATCGCCGAGAGCCTCGGATTGGTCTCCCCCCTTAACCTGCCGGTCTGGCGCGACTTTCCGCTGAAGGCGCTTGTTGAGCGGGTTGTCCACAGCGTTATCGGCGCGATACCGGTGACCCTGCGCATGGACGGACTCTGCATCACCCTGGCCGAACGCTGGGTGGGAGCCGCCCAGTGCTCAGACAACGTCATGGGGATGATCGTCTCCACCGGAATCGGCGGTGGGCTCATCCTGCACGGCGGAACCGTCTCCGGACCCACCGGTAACGCTGGCCACATCGGTCATGTTGAGGTGGCCGGTTTTGACGACCCCTGCAGCTGCGGCGGCTTCGGCTGTGTCGAGGCGATCGCTTCCGGGCCCAAGACCGTGGCGTGGGCCATTAGCCAGGGCTGGGCCGGGCAGACCGGTGAAGACCTTTCGGCTTCCTATGCCGCGGGCGATGTGATTGCCCGTGCCGCGGTCGAACGCAGCGGTCGCGCCATCGGGCAGGCCATCGCCTCCGCCACCAACCTGCTCGACCTCGAGATCGTGGCGATCGGCGGCGGATTCTCGCTCGTCACCCCCGATCTCTTCGACCACATTCGGACCGGAGTTGCCGCCCGCAAGCACTTCGGTTTTGTCACCAAGGTGAAGGTGGTTCCGAGCGGGTTGTCGACCGACGGCCCGCTTATCGGTGCCGCCGCCCTCATCCATCTCGCCGATCGCGTTTCATAGCCGGTTCTGTGTGCGGCCCCCTTATTTACGCGGCCGGTTTTTTACGCTGCCTGGTACGACACGCCGCCAACTCGTCTTCGACAAATGACGGATGCCGCAGCAGCATCGCCGGAATCAATCCGATTATTGCCGTGCCGATCAGCACCCACAGCGCCAGAGTCCAGCCCCCGGTCAACTCGTGCAAGAAACCCAGCAGGAGCGGTCCGGTAGCCCCGAGGGTGTAACCAACCGCCTGAACAAACCCACTCAAGGCAACCGAGCCACGTGGGGTGCGCGTGCGCAGATTAATTAGCACGAGGGATGTCGTGAAAATGATTGGACCCAGGCCGGCCAACGACACCCACAAAAACGGGGCGGCGCGCGGGGC
The DNA here is from genome assembly GCA_014377425.1 of Microbacteriaceae bacterium. Taxonomy (GTDB): domain Bacteria; phylum Actinomycetota; class Actinomycetes; order Actinomycetales; family Microbacteriaceae; genus Marisediminicola. The sequence continues at coordinate 45,720 of JACMPQ010000090.1, forward strand.
AAATAGCAACCCGAGATAGCCGACAACGAAGAAGGCCATTCCCAGGTAAATGAGCAGACCAACATTGCGAATTCGGATGGCGAGAGCAGGAACCACCAGCGCACTCGGCAGGGCGATGAGCCCGTACCACGCAAGCAGCGTGCCCGCCTGACCGGGACTCAGTCGAGCCAGCGTGATGAGCATTTGCGGCAACCAGGCGAACAGGGAATATACGTGAAACGCCGTCAGTGCTAAGCAACAGGCGACCACCCAGGCCGTGCGGGAACGCCAGATCGGGCCCTGTAGCGCCTGGTCCGTGGGCGTTTCCGGCAAATCGTCACCGTCTTGAGCACTGCGCGCTCGGGCAAGACGCGCTCGGCGCTGCCCGAGAAGAACTGACAACCACGGCAAAATTCCCGCCACCGCCAGTACCACCCAAATGCCGAGGGAAACCCGCCAGCCCACCGAACCAGCGACCGGTGCGGCGAGCGCAGCGGGAAGCGCGGTGCCCACGGCGAGAATCGACACATACAGCGCGGTGACCAACCCAATGCGATCGGGGAAATAGCGCTTCACCAGCGGGGGAAGCAGCACATTCGCCAGGCCGATACCGCTGAAAACGATGACGCTTCCGAGAAACAGCAGGGCGTAGGAGGGCGCGAGCGCCCGAAGAGTGTGACCGACAGCCATCAGGATGCCAGCAATAACGACCGACCACTCCAGACCAAAACGATGGGAGAGCCGAGCGCCGAAAATGGCGGAAAGCGCGAAAAACACCGGAGGAAGGGTGCCGATGATGCCGAGTGAAGATTCGCTCAGCGGAATATCGACGCTGATCTCGGCGGCGATCGGCGAGACAGCGGCGACCGCAGTTCGGAGGTTGAGGGCGACGAGCACGATGCCGACGAGTAGCATCGAACGACCGGCCCAGAGGGGCAAAGGGCGAGTCTGAGTCATTGTTTTCAGCCTAGTCAGTGGTGGAGTTGCAGAAGTTTGGGGAGCCGTGAACGACCTGTCCCAACACTTTCCCCTTAGCCAGCGACCCTCGGTGAACGAAACCGCGGTCAGCGGCGATTGGCGGCCGATCATCGGCAGCTCTTTGTCGCTGGTGGCCGAATTGCTCAGCGCTTTGCCCCCAGAGCAGTGGGAGTCGCCGAGCCTGTGTACCGGATGGACGGTGCGGGATGTCGCCGGGCACCTGATCTGGATGCTGGGCAGTACCCGCCGCCAACTCGCGAGCGACGTCATCCGCGCCGCATTGCATTCCCGCCAGAATCCGGGGGCCACCGTTACCGCTCTCGCGCAACGTGAGGCCCGAAAAGACACCGCGGCCCTTACGGCAACCCTGGAACACCTGGCAGCGCTGCGCCAAGAGGGCAGCGGTCGACACGGCATCGGCGATCTCACTGAGGTGGTGGTGCACGGGTACGACATTGCTTCGGCCCTCGGTCTCCCGCTCGCCTTTTCGCCCACCGCGACCGGTGCTGTGGCCGTCGCCCGGGCGGCTCGCGCTCCAGCGGTCACCCGCACACTCCTGAGGGCCCGTGCCCTCTCCGCGACGGATGCCGGCTGGTCGGTCGGTCGGGGAACGCCTCAGGCCGCCCCCGCCGCAGTGCTCATCCCGCTGTTGTTCGGCCGGAACAAAAATCATTCCGCCCAGAAGCTGCCGTCAGCCCAGTAGGGACGCCGACCGCCGTTTCACCAAAACGTGACCGTGCTCGGTGGACAACCGTAACCACGACCCGACACCGAAAATTCGGACCTCGTGCGGCGTCATCCGTTGCGAGGGCTTCGACTCAGGGAGAAAGCCGAGCGCAACCGCTGCGAAGGCTGCCCCCGCGGGAACCTCGTCAAGACCGTCGATCGCTTTGCCCCACACCGTGCTGCGCACCCGGTGCACGAGCTGCTCACCGAGGCCGTCGGGTACGAGGCTCGCCACCTCGGAAATGCCGAGCCTAGCGGCGAGCGATAGAACCGAGGCGTCCGCCGATTCGCGCGGCAACCATCCACTGCGGGGCGGCGTGATGGCAGCCCAGGTGGCGGTGAGCACCGTTGGCGGCAGTGCCACGGTAACCGCGGCGGTGGCATCCAGCGAATCGTTTTGCAACCGCACCAGACGCTCGATCATCGCCCGTAACGGCACAACGCAGTCGAACACCGCGCTGTGATGCAACGCGAAGGTGCGCAGCCCGAGAACGGTCGGGCCGGCATCCAGCAGTCCAACCGGATAGAAAACGGCCACATATACGGCTAACACGGTGCCGTCGGCGACGAGCCGCACGGCACCGTCATCCACCCGGGCACCGCGCGACAAAAATACCTGAAGGTCGCTGAGGGACAGGGAGTCGGCCAAAGAAAATTGTGAACTCATCTGCACTCTAAAATAGCGAACAGCGCCTGCGTGCGACGACCAATGGCGCACGGCTGAACGTGACCAACCTCCGGGAGAGCCATGACGGATTCCAGAATTGTTCCCGCGAGTGCTGAGGGAGCCAGCGCCCCGCGGAGGGACGCGAACCCCGGCCGCCCGGATGGTGCTCCCGATCCCGTCGCCGGTTTGCTCGCCGCCCTCGACCTCACCGACACCGGGGCCCGCACCAGCGAAGACATTTACACCGGGCCAAGCCAGTGGATGCCGCAGGGGCGAGTTTTCGGCGGACAGGTGCTGGCGCAGTCCCTCGTCGCCGCCATGCGCACCACCCCAGCTGAGCGTTTTGTACATTCGCTGCACGGGTACTTTCTGCGCCCCGGAGACGCCCTCCTTCCGATCACCTTCTCGGTTGATCGCATCCACGACGGCCGCTCGTTTTCGACCCGTCGTACGCAGGCGTATCAAGAGGGAGCGCCGATCCTGTCGATGATCGCCTCATTTCAGGTTGTCGATGAGGGGCTCGAGCATCAGATCGACATGCCGGCGGACCTGCCCGATCCGGAGAGCGTGCCGAGCGCCGCCGAGGCCCTTGCCGGTGTTGACCACCCGGTAGCCCGCTTCTGGGCCACCGAGCGACCGTTTGACATGCGACACATCTCTTCACCGGTCTTTCTCACCGTCAACGGCGCCCACGTGGCCCATCAGGCGGTATGGCTGAAAGCCGTGAGCAAATTACCAGATGACCCTAATCTCCACCGCGCAGCACTTGCCTACGCCAGCGACTACTCGATCTTGGAGCCCATCTTTCGACGACACGGCCTCGCCTGGGTGACGCCCGGGCTGAAGGCAGCCAGTCTCGATCACGCGATGTGGTTTCACCGCTACGGACGGGTAGACGAATGGATGCTCTACGTGCAGGAGTCACCCAACGCCATCGGAGGTCGCGGGTTGTCGCTCGGCCGCATTTATGACCGTGCCGGCCGGCTGTTGGCGAGTGTGGCCCAGGAGGGCATGGTGCGGGTGCCTCGCCCCTGACTCTCTGGTGACAGACCTGTTAGCGACTGACTTTTGCGGCCTGACTTTTGCGGCCTGACTTTTTGGCGCGAGTCGCTAAAGGAGCCATGCTTACCCGCGTTTAGAAAACTGCACCGACTCCTCGAGATAGGGAAGCCAAGTGGCGCGCTGATCGTCGTTGATGCGAAGTGGACGACCGGATGTCGCATCCACCATCACGAGCGTGGTGGAGGCTTTGGTGTACAGCAGTCGCGGCTTTACTTCGGCCGGGGAGTAAACGTAGTAGCAAATCTCTAGGCTTGCACCACCCATGCGACCGATCCAAAGTTCGATGTCGAGCGGCTGGCGCATGTAGGGGATCGGTAGGAGGTACTCAATCTCCTGCCGGGCGATGAGTCCAATCGCCGAGGCACCGGGGCGAGCATCGAGGATGGCCGTCGGGGTGTGCGAATCCCCGTTGTCTTGCACCCAGAACGCCTGAATGCGCGCCTCCTCCAATAGCCGAAACATCTCTGCATTGTTGACGTGGGCGTAGGCATCGAAATCCGACCACCGCAGCCGGATGGGCACATTCAGGCGCATCGCGAGGCCTAGTCGCGGGTGAGCTTGCGGTAGGTGGAGCGGTGCGGCTTCGCAGCATCCGCACCGAGGCGCTCAATCTTGTTCTGTTCGTAGGCGTCGAAGTTGCCCTCAAACCAGTACCACTTCGCCGGCGACTCTTCGGTGCCCTCCCAGGCGAGAATGTGCGTGGCAATGCGGTCGAGAAACCAGCGATCGTGGGTGATGACCACCGCGCACCCGGGAAACTCGAGGAGGGCGTTTTCCAAGCTGCCGAGGGTTTCGACGTCCAGGTCGTTAGTTGGCTCGTCGAGGAGCAGCAGGTTGCCCCCCTGTTTCAGGGTAAGCGCGAGGTTGAGCCGGTTACGCTCACCACCGGAAAGCACCCCCGCTTTCTTCTGCTGATCTGGACCCTTGAAGCCGAACTGGGACACGTAGGCGCGCGAGGGGATCTCGGTCTTGCCGACCGTGATGTAGTCATGCCCGTCGGAGACGACCTCCCACAGGTTCTTGTTCGGGTCGATTCCACCGCGGCTCTGGTCGACGTAGGAGATGTCAACCGTATTACCGATTTTAAGTTCTCCACTGTCGAGGGGCTCAAGCCCGACGATGGTCTTGAACAGCGTGGTCTTACCCACACCGTTCGGGCCGATGACCCCGACGATGCCATTTCGCGGGAGGGTGAACGACAGGTCGCCAATAAGAACACGACCGTCGAACTCCTTGTGGAGGTTTTTGGCGTCGATTACCTGTGAGCCGAGGCGCGGTCCGACCGGGATCACGAGCTCCTCGAAATCGAGCTTTCTGGTCTTCTCCGCCTCAGAAGCCATTTCTTCGTAGCGCGCCAAGCGAGCTTTGGATTTAGCCTGGCGGCCCTTCTGATTGCTGCGCACCCAGTCGAGCTCTTCGGCGAGCCGCTTCGAGAGTTTTTGGTCTTTCTTCCCCTGAACCTGCAGGCGGGCCTGTTTCTTTTCGAGGTAGGTGGAGTAATTGCCCTCGTAGGGGAAAAGGTGACCACGGTCGATCTCCGCGATCCATTCGGCAACGTTGTCGAGGAAGTACCGATCGTGGGTGACGGCGAGCACGGCGCCGGGGTATTTGGAGAGGAATTGCTCCAACCACAGCACGCTTTCGGCGTCGAGGTGGTTAGTGGGCTCATCGAGCAGGAGAAGGTCGGGCTTCTGCAGCAAAAGTTTGGTGAGTGCTACGCGGCGTTTTTCTCCACCGGAGAGGTTGTGCACCGGTGCGTCTCCCGGTGGGGTACGAAGGGCGTCCATTGCCTGTTCCAGCTGCGAGTCGAGATCCCAGGCATCGGCGGCGTCAATGTCCTCTTGGAGGCTGCCCATCTCGGCCAACAGGGCATCGAAGTCGGCATCCGGGTCGGCCATCGCGAGCGATACCTCGTTGAAGCGGGTGAGCTTGGCCATGATCGGCCCGACGCCCTCTTGAACGTTCTCGAGCACCGTCTTGGTCTCGTCGAGCTCCGGTTCCTGCATCAGGATGCCGACGGTGTAACCGGGGGTGAGCCGTGCCTCGCCGTTGCTGGGGGTGTCGAGGCCCGCCATGATCTTGAGGATCGTTGACTTGCCGGCACCGTTCGGGCCGACCACACCGATCTTTGCACCGGGCAGAAACGACATCGTGACGTCGTCGAGGATGAGCTTGTCGCCGACCGCTTTGCGGGCGCGGATCATCGAGTAAATGTATTCGGCCATGGGGTCAGTCTATTTGCGGCGAACGAGCTCACCAACGCGTGCACCGGAGGACCTGCCGGTTGATCGTGGAGAACTACCAGTCGATCGCGCGCGTCGTTCCGATAAGGCAATTTCCGGAAACCGTTGGACCTACCATCGTGTGGAGACCGGCCCCGCTGGTTTGCCCGATGAGGCAACCGTCGGCGAAGCGCACCGAGAACTGCACCGAATCAACATCGTTACCGATCGTGGTCTTATCCGGGGTCACTTGCAGCTGTGCTTTGCCGAAACCCGCCGCGATCAGAGCGTTCACGATGGGTTTTCCGCCGGGGGTGAGGTTGTCGCCGAGCAATCGGGTCGCAATTAACGTGAAGTACGGCAGGTTACTAGCGGCACTTCCCCCGACAACGAGCACCGGGTCTGGTGCCGGCATCGCGGAGGGCGCGCGAGTCCCAGATCCTCCCGGGGCGGCTGCGCCCGTCGCCGAACCCGACGCAAATTTATCCAGTGCCGCGCTACTCGATCCCTGGATTGCCGGGCCGCTGCAGCCGGCAAGAGTCAGCCCCACGACGAGGCCGGAGACCAGCCGCAGGAAGCGTGCGGAGGCCGGCGCAGCTTGCGACAACGAGGCTTTGAACGAACCGTCGCTCGACGAACCACTGATCGAGGAACAACTGATCGAGGAGCTACTGATCGAGGAGCTACTGATCGAGGAGCTGCTGATCGAGGAGCCACTGATCGATAGAGTGCGGGTCGACAAAGCGCGAACCCAAGGGGCTCTAGCCGAAGGAACGTTGGTTGCCCTACCCACGACGCCCTCTCCCGGTGTTCGGGCTACAATTTAGCCCCAACCTGAGTGTCTACCGCAGGTTTTCTTCAATCCTAGGTCTCGCCGAGCCGAGGCTCCGTCGTCGGGTTGGTACTACGAACTCAGTCTCGGGTTGAGATCAGCCGTGCCGATTGCCTGTTAGAACGGAACCGAAATCTCCTCCTGATCCCGAAAAGATCCGGATGCCGACGCCGACACCCGAGATTTTCGAGCGGGTCGAGTACCCCCTGAACCGTTGTCTTCGGAGCGTGCCTCGTGGTCGCCGGTGCTGATCCAGGATGCGCCAGTGTCCACGGAAGCGTCTGCCTCAGCAGCAGTATCGGGAGCAGCATCGGCCGTGATCAAATCGCCCGATACGTCGGCAACATCTGCATCGCCCAACTCGCTCGAAATACCCGAGTCGCTCGAACCACTCGAACCACTCGAACCACTCGAAAAATGCTCGAAGGCCAGCTCAGTTGATGAACCGCTCGAAGGGTCGTGCCGGTCTGACGGATCGCTGCCCGCGATACCCGCGCCGAGAGTACGCACCCACCGGGCTGTGCCCCAGGCGAGGTCATGGCCGAGGGCATCCGCTTCGACGTCGATATTGGTCCCGGAGCGTTCACCCGCCTGCCAGTCTCTGACGCGAATGCGGCCATCAACGATCACACGGTCGCCTTTGACGACAGAAACGGCGGCGTTGTAGGCAAGCTGACGGAAGGTAGTGACGGTGTACCAGTTGGTGTCGCCGTCAACCCATTTTTCTTGGGCACGATCAAAGCGCCGTTGGGTGGAGGCCAGACGGAAGCTTGTTATTGCAAGTCCTGCGTTGGTGATGAGGTGGCGAGGGGGTGTCGCCACGATTCCGATGAGGGTAATGGTGTCTGTCATAACCCCAGTGTGTTTTGAGACCCGACCGAGCGGCTCAGCGCCTCCATTTTGGTGGACGCGCTCAGCCGCAAGTCACAGGGGCAGGACTAGTGCTCGCGAAATTCCGGCCGTTCTGAACCGGGAAGCAGGCTGGCGTGTAACGCCTGCTTCGCAATGTCCAGGGTGGGAAAGACGGCCCGATAATCGCTGTCGCGCAGCAGCTTGAAGGTATAGCCGTCTCGGCCTTGGTGAATCGAACCGACGACCCCCGCGGGGCCAACGGCCACCCAGATTTTGCCGGTCAAGGTGAGGGTTGCATTGCTCATCATTGAGCTCATTTCTCTCCTGGCCCCGCCGAAGCGCGGGGACAAATTCCGCGTCTACGACGCGAGTAAGTATTGTGAGTACGACTTGCGTACCTTGTTCACCTTAGGCAGTGCCACGGCCATGCAGTAGCCCTGACCGGGGTTCTTGGCAAAAAAGTCTTGGTGGTAGCCCTCGGCCTCGAACCACTTGCCCAGCGCGGTGATCTCGGTAACGACCGACCCGCCCCAGATTTCGGATGCCCGATCGCGCGCCGCTTCGAAAATCTCACGCTGCGCATCATCCGAATAAAACATTGCGGAGCGGTATTGCGTGCCCGAATCGGCGCCCTGACGGTTGAGCTGGCGCGGGTCATGCAGTGTGAAGAACACGTCGAGAATGACGTCTTCGGGAATGATGGACTCGTCGAAGGTGACGGCAACAGCCTCGGCATGACCGGTGCGCCCGGTGCAGACCGACTCGTAGTCGGGAAATGCAGACTGACCACCGGTGTAGCCGGAGACAACCGCGGTCACACCCTGAAGAACGCGATAAACCGCGTCAAGGCACCAGAAACAACCGCCGGCAAGAATGAAGGTTTGCATGAGCGAATTTTCTACTTTCTCAAAAGACAACGTGGATAAGCCCCCGGCCTAATAACAGCACAGTGCAGCGGCCCATTCCCCGTAGGGCACCTTTCTCGGCGGCAATATGCTTGCGGGATGAGCTACGTCGCCTCCCCCACTCGCTACGATTCCATGAGCTATCCGAGGGTAGGGCCGAGCGGTCTGCGGCTGCCCACTGTTTCACTCGGACTCTGGAACAACTTTGGCTTCGACCGGGCAATCGATACGCAACGTGCGATTCTGCGCCGGGCATTCGACCTCGGAGTCACCCATTTCGACCTGGCCAACAACTATGGCCCTCCGGCCGGTTCTGCAGAAACCAACTTTGGGCGCATCTTTGCGGAAGACTTCCGCCCGTTTCGCGACGAAATGATCATTTCCTCCAAGGCGGGCTATGACATGTGGTCGGGCCCCTACGGGGAGTGGGGCTCTCGCAAGTACCTGCTGTCCTCTCTCGACCAAAGCCTCAACCGCCTGGGCCTCGACTACGTCGACATCTTCTACTCCCACCGCCCCGACCCGAACACCGCGATCGAAGAGACCATGGGGGCTCTCGCCACAGCCGTGCAATCCGGTCGAGCGCTTTACGCCGGAATCTCCAACTACGATCCGGAGCAGACCCGCGCCGCCCACGCCGCCCTGGCCGTGCATAAGATTCCGCTTCTGATTCACCAGCCGCGCTACAGTATGTTCGATCGGCACATCGAAGACGGCCTGTTCCCGGTGCTCGACGAGCTCGGCATGGGCAGCATCGTGTTCTCCCCTCTGGCCCAGGGTTTGCTCACCGATCGCTACCTCAACGGGGTTCCCGCCGACTCCCGAGCGGCCGAAGGACGATGGATGACGCCCGACACCATCAGCGCCGACTACCTTCAGCGCGCTCGTGCCCTCAACGCCGTGGCACAGGACCGCGGCCAGACGCTAGCTCAACTTGCGCTGTCGTGGGTGCTGCGGCATCCGCAGGTCACCTCCGCGTTGATCGGAGCTTCCAGCGTGAAGCAGCTGGAAGACAACATCCGCACTATTGAAGGGGCACCGCTCACCAACGACGAGCTTGCCACCATTGATCCGCTCGCGGTTCATGGAACGGGACTCAATTAAGCCCCGGATCGGTTACGTCTGCGCGCTACTTTCTGCACTGCTCTTCGGCATCAATGGCAGCCTCACCAAGGTGGTGGTGCACGCCGGCCTGACGGCAGCGCAATTCACCCTGTTTCGGCTGGTCAGCGCGTCGGTGATTGCCGGTGTTGTGTTGCTGTTGGTAGATCGTCGAGGCTTTGCCGTGGGATGGCGCAGGCTCTCGCAATTCGCGCTGCTGGGGGTGACCGGGATGGCGCTTCTGCAATTCACCTACGCTCGTGCCCTGGAGCTTCTTCCCGTGGGAATCACCCTGCTTATTCAGCACAGTGCGGTTTTGCTGGTAGCGCTAATCGCCTACTTCTTTTTTCACGAAAAGGTGAAACCGCGCCTGTGGGTTTCCATCGGCTGCGTACTTCTGGGCCTCGCCGTGGTTGCCCAGGTGTGGCAGAGCGACCTCAATCCGGTTGGTGTGCTTGTTGCCGTAGCCGCCGCTCTTTCGCTCACGATCTATTTCGTCGGCGGTGAGCATGCGGTGGGAAAGACCTCCCCCCTGGTGGCCCTGTTCTGGACAATGTCGTTTGCCGCGGCTTTCTGGCTCATTTTCAGCGCCTGGTGGGAGATCGATCCCGGTTTGCTCGCGCACACGGTCGCCCTCACCGGCCACCTGAATTCGGTGGTGGTTCCGCTCTGGGTGCCCGTGGGCTGGAACCTCGCCTTTGGATCGTTTTTGCCGTTCTACCTCTCGTTCATTTCTCTGAAGCATCTCAGCGCGACTACCGCCGGAATTGTGGGCTGCTCGGAGGTGATTTTTGCTTTTCTGGTGGCCTGGTTGTGGCTCGGTGAAGAACTTGATCTTGCGCAGCTGCTGGGTGCGGGCGTAGTGCTCGTCGGAATTGTGCTGGCGCAAACCGCTCGGGTACCTCGCTCGGGCAGCAATGATCTGGCGGAAAAACCGCGTGTTGCCGCATCCGAAGAACCCGAAGAATTTTCAGATGCTAATTTAGGGACACTCGAGAGATTGCCGCAGGTTCGCGACTGATCTCTACTAACCTGCCGATATGCAGCTCTGGAACGATTTCTTAACCTGGTTCACTTCTCCGGATGGAACAAGCGTGCTGGTCAACGGCGTAATACCGTTCTTTGCCATCGTTGTTGCCGGTTTCGTCGCCGCTGCGATCGGCCGCGGTTCAACGAAACGCCTCATTGCCCTGAACGACCGTGAGAACCGGGTGTCGGCCATCGCCACCATGATCGGGGCAGCACGCAAGGCCTCAGTCTGGAACACCCTGAGCGTTCCCGAGCAGCAGCATGCCGAACACGTTGCCAGCGAAGCAGATGTTCGCGTGCGCCTGCTCGGCGTAACCGGATCTGGTCTCGCGGCCGACTGGGCGGCTCACGAATTTGGCAGCATGAAACGCAACTCCGTGTCGTTCAGCTTTCAGGCAGAGCAGTCCCTCATCGAATTCCGTGACCGCATGGTTACCTGGCAGGCGAAGCCCAGCCGTGCCCGCAAGCTGTTCAAGAACGACCTCGACGTGTGGGCCTACGAGGACTCGCAGACCGCGAACACCGTGGTGAGCCAGCAGCAGGAGTGGGCCAAAGAGCAGGTTGCAACGCAGCTGGAGCCGGCACCCGCTGTGACCTCTTCTGCCGCGACGGTGCCCGTTGATGCCGCCGTGCTCACGCCCGCGCCAGTCACGCCCGCGCCAGTCACGCCTGCGCCAGTCACGCCCGCACCCGTCATCGTCGCGCCTACCGTCGCCGCCGTTGTCGTTCCCAAGGCCGTAACTGCTCCTACCGTCGAACCGACCCTTGTGCCTATCCCTGCCTTTGGCCTCGGTCGCCGCTCCACTCCTCCGACAGAGGGCGCTGGAAGTGCCGGCGACAACCTCGCCACTCAGGCCGCCCCCGTAATCACCCAAGACGCGGCCGATCGTGCGCGAGCGATGCCGACCACCCCTTCGTGGATCTCGCCCGCGCCAAGAGTTGACCCGGTTTCGACGAACAACGCAGCCGGTTCAGATGCCACGGATTCCACGGATTCCACGGATTCCACCGAGCCGCTCAACACCGCCCCGCAGCCGACCCTGATCGAGCCGTCCGTTCTACGCCCCCATACCGCGGCGTTGCGAACCACTGAGAATCCCACCACCGGGGCCACTCCTGTGTCGTTTCTCGACACGGTGCCCCATACCGGAGGCGCGGGCGATGAGTCTGGTCATCGCGACGGCAATAGCTAACGTTGTGAGCGAGCTCAAGGTCGGGCTAAGCAGCTGATTTTGGCTATTTCCAGCCGCTGGTTGTAGCCTCGCGTCACCTCGGTGGAGACATCCGTTCGAGTGTGGGCGCCGCATCACAAGTTGGCTGATACTGGGAACAGTGGCGCTTGGGCGTGAATGAAATCAGCGGCCGGTGCGGCAAAAGAATTCGCCGAAATCGCAGCGCGCACGACCCAACAGTGAGCGCCGTTTCGGATGCTGACCCGGGTGGGGTTTGCCGTCGATGGCCTCATCCACATTCTGATCGGTGCAATCGCCTCACAGGTGTCTCTGGGTGCGTCAAACGACAAAGCCGATCATTCCGGCGCACTGGGGCAATTGGCGGCAGTTCCGAGGGGAGTCATTTTGTTATGGGTCGGGGCCGTCGGGTTAGCCGCTCTCGGAGCGTCCGCCATTCTCGAAGCGTTCACCTCTCCTGCTCTGGATAGAAGCAAACGGATCGCGGCCACTGCCAAAAATCTCGGCAAAGGGATGGTCTATTTCGCCCTCGCCGGTACGGCGCTAACCTTCGCCCGCGGCGGTTCCGCCGACTCTGAGCAGAGCTCTCGGCAGGCCAGTTCCGACCTGCTCTCTCTACCCGGAGGGGTTTTATCGCTGCGTTGCTCGGGGCCGTTGTCGCTGCAACCGGTGCATATTTTGTTGTGAAGGGGGTGCGTCGCGGCTTCACCGAAGACGTTGTTGTGCCGTCGGGATCCGTCGGATCCGCGATCGTGGTCTCCTGCGTCGCAGGATATGTGGCGAAAGGGGTCGCCCTGAGCATCGTCGGAATTCTCTTCATTGTGGCAGCCATCGCTGTCGACCCGGAGAAAGCGGCGGGCATCGACGGCCCTCTCAAATTCCTGGTCGGGCTGCCGTTTGGTGGAGTTCTACTGTTTGCCATCGGTGCCGGGCTGGTGGCCTACGGAATCTACAGTTTTCTTCGCGCTCGCTTCGCAAAGATCTAGCGCCACAATGATTCAGCGCGACAACAATTTGTCGCGACAGCGCAACGGTCAACCGTCTGCGTATCCAGCGTCCCGGCCCGAGAGCATTTCCAAGCGATCAAGAATTACCCGGGTGGTTCGCACCGTATCAATGACCACGACGATCCCGAGGATCACCAACGCAATTGCCGCCGACGCAAAAACGTCTGTAGCAGGGTGATAGCCGAGGTATACCCGGCTAGCACCCAAAACGACTTCTCCCGCCATGGCGCTCACTGCAATGACAGTGGCAACGGTTTGGTTTCCGCGGGAGAAGACGAAATAAGAAGTTCCCGCACTTCTTTCTCGAGCTCAACCAGCCGGGCCAAGTCATCAGTTGTCACGCCCGGTTTCCGACCACCATCAACTTCGACCTGGTACACCCAGCCACGCAATGTGTCTTCCTTCACACCGAGTTGCTGTGCGATCCGCGCACACGCACTCCGGGCATTACCCTGCTTTCGTGCATCCAACACCAGACGCACAGCCCGCTCTTCAATTTCTGGCGGGTATCTCTTCACTGCAGCCATAATTCTTAACCTTTCGGGGGATCAAGAACCTCTATTAAACCCGGGGCTAGATAGCAGCATCTTCACCCGACACGTCATCGATGGGTACTGCGACTCGCTCTCCACCCTGCAGAGCAGCACGGTCTCCACCTACCGGTCGGTGCTTCGCGGCATCGCCGAC
>JACMPQ010000091.1 GCA_014377425.1 Microbacteriaceae bacterium
CGCCGCGTCCCTCGTCGCCGCGTCCCTTTTGGCGTGATACCAAGTTGATTCCACCCATTCGGCGCGGGCCCCGAAGGCTGCGAAGTCTTTCGCCGCCTTCTGTAATCTCTGATCTTCTGTCGCGTCGGCGAGCGCGGAGCTTTCTCGATACCGGCTCAGTTGGTGCGCAGGGAGGGCGAGTGTCTCGTTGGATTTGCCGTTGCGAACCGCTCGTCGCCGCGCCACTATCGCCGCGCTGCTGGCAAAGGTTCCGCCTACCGCCGGCACCAGATCGTCGGTGTGCTCAAGTGCCACCCACGCAACCTCCGCTGGTACCGGCACCTGACCGGCGGGTGCGCCGAGGGTAAACAATCCGCGCACGTTGTAATCCTCGGATGCCGCCAAACGCGCGGCAATCAGTCCGCCCTGCGAATACCCATTGGCGACCAGTGGCGAATCGGACGTAACTCCCGCCTCCGCAAGGGCCGCGGTGACCGCCAGGTACGCCCCCGATTGCCGACCGGCAACGCTCGAAACATTACTCGTCATGTCCCAGGGTTCGCCTGTTGCCTTCGCCGAAAAATCGACGGTTCCGCCGATAAAAACCTCAAATCGATCCGGTTGCCCCGGCATGAGGTAGCGGTCCACGCGCACCTGCGCGCTCCCGGTGGGAATGCGCCCGGCACGATCGGCCCAGCTCGTTGCTGGGGCGGTGATCTGGGAACGTTGCGCCCGGACGATTACCGGGGTTTCTGCCAACGCCCCAAAAACGCCGCCGATGAGTATTCCCGTTGCGGCAGAGGTGTCGAGCCCGAGAATGCCCCAGCCCTCGTCGCCCAGAAGCCAACGCCACGGTTCCGGCAGGTGCATGAGCCCCAGCCCAAAGTCGTCGGCGCTCATCGCGCTGAGGCGTACTAATTGCACGAATCGCGGGTCGCTCAGGAGCTCTTTTCGAGCCTCGAGCCAGGCTTTTGCCCGAGCTGCAGTGTCCGCCGTTCCGCGGGGGTCGAGCATGGCAGACACCGCCAGAACTCCGGCCCCGAGAGCCAGCGACCCCACCAAGCCCGGCAATAACACCATGCCGACGGTGGAGCCAACAAAACCGAGGCTGTGCCCAATTTGGGCGGCAATACCCTGAGCCGATCGTTCCAGCATCAGCTCGGATGCGCTGTAGCCCTCAACCGCCCAACCCAGGGCCGTGGCCACGAGGCCGGCCTGATCCCCGGCCGCTCGCAACCTCCGCACGGCTTCATCGATTGCCTGTTCCGCCCGAAAAACCTGGGACGAATCAAAAACCGTTCCCGCGCCCGGGATAGGAGCATTTATTGCGTCCAACCGTCGGGCACACGACGTAAATTCTCCGGCCGCCCCGTGTAGCAACGCACGGTGTTGCAGCAACTCGGCGCTCACCACCGAAGTCACCCCGCCACCGGAAACGGCCAGCGCATCGCCGCCCTGCCTGGGCAGCGTCATCCGGACCGCTGGTGGAGTTCGGCGATAGCGCGTTCGGTTTCCGAAATCGCAAGTTCCACCTCGTCTTGAGCACTCAGAATCGCCCGGCGAAGCCGATGGAGGGCGTCGCCGTAGCTACTCTGGGCGATCCCCCGCCAGCCCGCGGGAGGGCCGCTCGGAGACTGGCGCGCCACCTCATTCACCCGCTGCAGAATAATTCTCAGTGCACCGGATCGTTGCTCCAGCTCGCTGCTGGCGTTGGCGTACGCGGTGACGACGGAACTCGGGTCATCCGCTCCCACCCATCCATTCACGTACCAGGTCGACATCGCGGCCTCCGAAATTGCTCGAACGGTTGTTGTGGGTATCGCGAGAACCCGCGTTAGCGAGGTCGACAAATCGAGTCTGCTTCAGCCTCGGCACCGGTGTTCGGCTCTTCCCGTTCTCGGTGGGAAATTGGCTCGTGGTGATTCCGGGGAGGAAGGGTGCCCCGGCAATCTGCGCCACAATGGGAGCATGAGCTTCGATCGCACCCTAGACGAATCGGCGCTCTTTCGCATTTGCTTTGTCTGCACCGGCAATATCTGCCGATCACCGATGGCCGAAACCGTGTTTCGCGACCTGGTGAAGCGCCAGGGGTACGAAAACCTCATTTCGGTGATGTCTGCCGGCACCGGAGACTGGCATGTCGGCGAAAATTCCGACGTGCGCACCGTCACCGCCCTCGAATCGCGCGGCTATGAAACCGGCGAACATCGTGCGAAGCAATTCGATCCCAGCTGGTTCGATCGACTGGACCTGGTGATTGTTTTCGACCACACCCAGCAACGCCTGATTAAAGCATGGGCCACCACCGAGGCCGACCGCAGCAAAATCGCCCTATTCCTGACCTTTGACAAAGATCAGGCCGGCCAGCTCGACGTTCCCGACCCCTACTATTCCGATGCCGCGCTATTCGACACCATCCTGAGCACCATCGAGCGCGCCAGTGCCGCGCTGTTCGCACAGATCAAACCCGGAATCCGATTGGGAACCCCATGACACTGCCCGACCAGCCCCTGAGCCCGCTCGACGGCCGCTACCGTTCTGCCGTTGCCGGTCTCGGCGAACACCTCTCTGAAGCCGGGCTCAACCGCGCTCGCGTTCACGTCGAGGTCGAGTGGCTCATTTTTCTCGGAGATCGCCGGATGTTTGGGGCGCTCCCCTTCACCGCAGCGCAAACTGCCGCCCTGCGCGCTTTAGTCACCGATTTTGGCCAGAGCGACATCGATGATCTCGCGGTCCGCGAAGCGGTTACCCGACACGACGTCAAAGCGGTGGAGCTCTACCTGCGCGACAAGCTGGCTGCCCTCGGGCGTACGGATGTCGCCGAGCTCACGCACTTCGCCTGCACCAGCGAAGACGTCAACAACCTCGCCTACGCCCTCACCATTGGGAATGCCATGCGCCAGGTGTGGCTGCCGCGTCTGCACGCCCTGCTGGATACCCTTGCCGCGCGAGCCGTCACCCACCGCGACGACGTCATGCTCGCCCACACCCATGGCCAGCCCGCTACACCCACCACCGTCGGTAAAGAATTTGCCGTCTTCGTGCACCGATTGCGCCGCATCACCGCGCAGGTCGAAAACACCGAGTACCTCGGCAAGTTCAGCGGCGCCACCGGCACGTTCGCGGCCCACGTGGCATCCGATTCCTCCCAGAATTGGCCTCAGCTCGCACGCGAGTTCGTTACCGGTCTCGGCCTCGAATTCAACCCGCTAACTACGCAGATCGAATCTCACGACTGGCAGGCGGAGCTCTATCAGCGGGTGAGCCACCTCAACCGGGTGCTACACAACCTCGCCACCGATGTGTGGACCTACATTTCGATGGGGTACTTCACCCAGATTCCGGTGGCCGGCGCTACCGGATCCTCCACCATGCCGCACAAGATCAACCCGATCCGGTTTGAAAATGCCGAAGCAAATCTTGAACTTTCTAGCGCCCTCCTCGACTCCCTCGCCGCAACGCTGGTTACCTCTCGCCTGCAGCGCGACCTCACCGATTCCACCACCCAGCGCAATATCGGGGTCGCCCTCGGGCATTCGCTGCTCGCCATCGACAATCTGCAGCGCGGTCTGGGTGAGATCGCGGTAAACCAGACGAAGCTCGCCCTCGACCTCGACAACAATTGGGAGATCCTGGGCGAGGCGATTCAGACCGTCATTCGAGCCGAAATCACCGCCGGGCGAAGCAGCATCACCGATCCTTACGCCCTGCTGAAGAATCTCACCCGAGGCGAGCGAGTGGGTCAGTCGGGGCTCGCCGAGTTCGTCGCCGGGCTCGATATCGGTGCTGACGCCAAGGCACGGCTCACCGCCATGACGCCGTCGGCCTACGCCGGACTCGCCAGCGAGCTGGTGGATCAGCTCGGCGTTTAGTGCCCGGAGTTTTCCTTGTTTTGCTCGTCGAGGTCGCGGCGCTCGTCGGTGTCGGGTTCCGCGACCATCGCCAACATGGCGAGCCCAACCAGGGTGACGATGAAGGTGACTCCGGCGAAAATCAACGCCAGAGTAGGTTGACGCGACGACATGAGAACGACGAGTCCGATGAAGATCGCGGCAACGAAGGAGAGTCCGAGCAGTTCCAGCGGACGAAATCGGTCACGCCGACTCGGGGTGGGGATGGTCACGGGGTGGTGCCTTTCCGTAGCGCGGTATTAGAAGAAATCTGGTCGCTGGCCGAGGTCGACTCCGGGCATTCGTCGGTCGCAACGTCGCCCCTCGGCGGCGATTGCGTGCCCCACTTCATCGAGAGGCCCGCGACGGTCAAGAACACCGCCAAGATAATGGCGTAAGCCCCGAACAGCCCGACAGCGACCACCGCGGCGTCAAGTACCCGTTTGACGTGATCCGGCCCTACAAACTGCTGCGAAAATTCCGGCGGAATGAGCACAAAAATAATTGCCGCCAGCGCCGTTAGAGCGCCAACGGTCATCAGGTCGCCGGATGCCACATGCCGTCCGCGACATCTCATGCCCGCGTACAACTCGAGCGCTCCGGTAAGCGCTGCCCAGACGGTCAGCACCAGAAACAGTGCCGACACCCCGTCGCGCTGCAGCATCAGGGCACAGCCGCCCGAGAGCACGGAGATCACGCCGCTTGCGATCAAGAACGCGCGCGCCGCCCCAATCAGGATGAGTCTGCGGTAGGCCAACACCGTGACAGTCAAGCCGTTGAGTAGAGCAAACCCGCCGAACACCTGAAGCCCGAAGGAGGCCGAGTGATCGGCCGAGAAGGTCACGACCAGCCCGGCGAGGAGCAACGGAATCACTCGGGCCAAGGCAAACGGCCAATAGCCCGCACGCTGAGCGGCCTCATCTACCGATGAGAGCGGAGCACTTCGGGGCGCAAATTTCGACATAAACGACATGAACACAGACTGAGAGGGGGCGAAGACCGGCATCGGGCCCGGTGGTGACGCCGCAGCGATGGGACAGCCACACGGAAGGGTGAGACGCGCTCGTTGAACCGCCCGCAAACTCAGTTTACGGGCGAAGCCCGATCCTGCCTGTCAGCAAGCCGCACAAGCACCGACCGACCAGGCGTCACTCCGTACTCATGTCATACCCGTCATACCCGCCTTACCCACGGGCGGAGAGGCACGCCGGCACGCCCACCCCGTGCTTCGATTCGAAGCGGGTTACCCGCCCGGTGCCATGTCGATGAACCTCGAGAAGTGTCCCTGAAAGGCCACCGTGACCGTGCGGGTGGGTCCATTGCGGTGCTTGGCGACGATCAGGTCAGCTTCGCCCGCGCGCGGATTTTCCTTCTCGTAGGCGCTCTCCCGATGCAGAAGCACCACCATGTCGGCATCCTGCTCGAGCGAGCCCGACTCACGCAGGTCAGAGAGCGCGGGCATCTTGTCGGTTCGTTGCTCGGGGCCACGGTTGAGCTGCGACAGTGCAATAACCGGAACCTGCAGCTCTTTCGCCAGCAGCTTGAGAGCGCGAGAAAATTCGCTCACCTCTTGCTGGCGACTTTCCACGCGCTTGCCCGAGGTCATCAGCTGCAGATAGTCGATGATTACCATTTTGAGCCCCACTTTTTGCTTCAGTCGCCGACATTTGGCCCGGATTTCGACCAGAGTCATGTTCGGGCTGTCGTCGATGTAAAGGGGCGCGTCGTTGATTCGCCCGCGCGTGGCGGCAATCGTGGTCCAGTCCCGGGAATCCACGGTGCCCTTGCGCATATTTTGCAGGGGAACGGATGCCTCGGCCGAAAGCAACCGCATCGCAATCTCGCTTCGGCCCATTTCCAACGAGAAGAAGATACAGGGCATACCGTGCTTGATCGACGCGGAGCGAGCAATGTCGAGAGCCAAGGTCGACTTTCCGAGCGCGGGTCGCGCGGCGATGATGATCAACTGGCCGCCGTGCAGACCATTGGTGAGTTCGTCGAGCTCGGCAAAGCCGGTGGGAACGCCAGTCATTGAGCCGTCGCGCCCCTTGGCGGCCTCCATTTCATCGGTTGCCGCCTCGATGGCCTGATTGAGGGGGATGAAGTCTTCGGCCTCAACGCCGCCCATCACGGCGTAAATCTCCGCCTGCGCATTGTTGACGAGGTCGACAACCTCACCCTCACTGGCGTAGCCCATTTGAACGATCCGGGTACCCGCCTCAACCAGGCGACGCAGCACCGCCTTTTCGGCAACGATCGTGGCGTAGTAGCCGGCGTTGGCGGCGGTGGGAACAAGCCCCGTGAGGGTGTGGAGGTAGTCCGCGCCGCCGGCGCGGGGAAGTTCCCCCGCCTTCATCAATTCATCGGTGACCGCAATCACGTCGGTAGGTTCGCCGTGCGAATACAGCGACAAAATGGCGTCGAAGATTATTTCGTGGCGGGGCATATAAAAATCCACCGCTCGAACCGATTCGATGACATCCGCCACGGCATCTTTGCTCAAGAGCATTCCACCAATGGCGCTTTGCTCCGCCAGCAGGTCGTGCGGCGGGGTCCGCTCAGACTGCCGCTGCTGCTCGCTGGTGCGTTCGGTTCTAGGGTTCGCACCCAGCCCGGTGTTTGGCGCTCCAGCCCCGGCAAGCCCTAAATGCGCTATCGACATCGTGCACCCTCCTTTATTGCGTTCTATCGGACGCCGGTGACATTGCCACCGCACCCAACCGACCGACTCGGTCCCGCACGTTCATGCCGGTGTGCGCCACCGACTAGCGAGGGTATTTCTGCGAATGCCCGTGACTCATGGAGGACTGCTTCCCGGCCACACCCGAACACGCTGTTACACCTTAGGAACTCACCCCAACAACCGCCAATACGGCTTGTGGATAACTCTGTGCACTATCTGCGCGAAACGCCGAGATAGATGTGTGTAACACTGTGGAATTACCTGTGGATAACCAACCGATTATATTCAGAAACATGACGTTGACCAGCAAATATGAGTTTCAACATACTGAGCAGAACTATTGGTATCGAGTTTGCATTGAAGGTTGCCCCGCGACACGCCCACTGTGCACAACCAACTTGACTTTGGCAAAAGAAAACGGCGGTTTCGAGCCTGGGCTCGAAACCGCCGAAAGGGTCCAGCGAACTACTTTGCAGCGACCACCGTGAGGCTGATCGTGGCAACCAGGTCGTCACGGAGACGAATGGTCGCCTCGTGCGCTCCGGTGAGCTTGATTACCGAGGTGATCTCGATCTTGCGCTTGTCGACCTCGCCGAGGCCCTGAGCGGCAACAGCCTTGGCAACATCCGTCGCCTTGACCGAACCGAAGAGCCGTCCGCCCTCGCCAGCCTTGACAACGAGCTTGACGCTGGTCGCCTCGAGGCGGGCCTTGAGGTCCTTGGCTTCTTCGATCGTCGCGTGCTCGCGAGCTGCACGGGCAGCCTTGATCTGTTCAATCTGCTTCTCGCCACCGCGACTCCAGATGACTGCGAAGCCCTGGGGTACGAGGAAGTTGCGAGCGTAACCGTTTTTGACGTCTACGACGTCGCCGGGGGCACCGAGACCGGTGACCTCATGCGTGAGGATGAGCTTTGACATATCAATAACTCCTAACGGCCAGAGCCGGCGTAGGGAAGAAGTGCCATTTCGCGTGCGTTTTTGACGGCACGGGCGATGAGGCGCTGCTCCTGAACGGACACACCGGTGATGCGGCGGGCGCGGATCTTTCCACGCTCAGAAATGAACTTGCGAAGCGTTGCGACATCTTTGTAATCGATGACGCCGACGCGAATGGATTTTGCCGGGGCGGCGTTTTTGCCACCCTTGGCGTTGCGGAGCGGCTTGCGGCGATCGCCACTGCTCTTTCCAGCCATTATTTTCTGCTTTCAGTCGAAGATCTGTGACGAAACGGTGGTTCTACGGTTCTAGAACGGTGTTTCGTCTGGGAAGGAGGCACCGGGCGTGTTCCACGCATCGGCACCACCGGAAGCGACACCGGAGGACGCTGCGGGAGCAGAAGCTGCCCACGGCTCTTCAGTGATCTGACCGCGGGGCTGCGATGAGCCTCCGCCTTCACGGGAACTTGCGGCGCGAGTGACCTGAGCTGTTGCGTAGCGCAACGATGGGCCAATCTCGTCGACCTCGAGTTCGATGCTGGTGCGCTTCTCGCCCTCTTTGGTCTCGTAGGAACGCTGCTTCAATCGACCGGTTGCGACAACGCGCGAACCCTTAGTCAACGAACCGGCGACGTGCTCGGCAAATTCACGCCACACGCTTGCGCGTAGGAACAGTGCCTCACCGTCTTTCCAGTCATTGGCTGCCCGGTCGAAGTTGCGAGGGGTCGAAGCGATGGTGAAGTTGGCAACCGCCAACCCGTTCTGCGTGTAACGCAGTTCGGGGTCGCCGGTGAGATTACCGACAACGGTGATTACTGTTTCGCCGGCCACGAGCTACTCGGCAGCTGCGACGATCGGAGCTTCGTCGGCGACAACAGCTACCGACGCGGCAGGCGCGGCGGGCGTTGCAGTGACGGGAGCTGAAGCGATCTTGGCGACGGCGGGAGCGGCATCCTCGGCAGGTTTCGTCGGGTTGGCAGCCTTGCGGGCGGCCTTCTCGGCGGAAAGCTTGGCGGCAACAGCGACCTGAGCAATAGCTTCCTCGGCGCGTAGCACCTTCGTGCGCATGACGGCTTCGCTGAGCTTGAGCTGGCGGTCGAGCTCGACCGTTGACTCGGAGCTTGCGGTCATTGCGACGACGGCGTAGATGCCTTCGGTCTTCTTGTTAATCTCATATGCGAGCCGACGACGGCCCCAGATGTCGACCTTGTCAATTGAGCCACCGGCGTTGCGGATGACGTTGAGGAACTTGTCGAGACTGGGGGCGACGGTACGCTCGTCAATCTCGGGATCCAAAATGACCATAAGTTCGTATTGGTGCATGACTAACCCACCTCCTTCGGACTAAACGGTTACAGACGGTCTGTAACAGGAGGGTTGTGCATGTGTTCCCGTGTCAATGAAGACCGAGCAACCTCCCTAGTCTAGTCATTGCGTTTTATAACAATCAAGGAGCCCCACTCACCATGACACTTCGCGTCGCCCTCGTCGGGATCGGAAACTGTGCCAACGCCCTAGTCCAGGGCGTCACCTTCTATCGGGATGCCGCGGCCGATGAGCTCATTCCCGGTCTTATGCACAACCGCTTCGGCCCTTACGCCGTCTCCGACATCGAGTTCGTGGCCGCTTTCGACGTGGATGCCGAGAAGGTGGGTATCGACCTCGCGGACGCTATTTGGGCCAGCGAGAACAACACGCTGCGATTTGCTGAGGTGGCCACATCCGGTGTGATCGTGCAAAAGGGGCCTACGCTGGACGGCCTCGGCGACTACTACCGCCACATGATCGAGGAATCAACCGAGCCCGAGGTCGACGTCGCTCAGGCCCTGCACGACAGCAAAGCAGAGGTGCTGGTCTGCTACCTGCCGGTCGGCTCCGAAATCGCGGCAAAGGCCTACGCGCAGGCGTGTCTGGATGCCGGCGTTGCCTTCGTGAACGCCCTCCCGGTGTTTATCGCCAGCGACCCGGAGTGGGCGGAGAAATTCACCGCTGCCGGCATCCCGATCGTCGGCGACGACATCAAGAGCCAGCTAGGCGCTACCATCACCCACCGGGTGTTGGCTCGCCTGTTCGAAGAGCGCGGCCTCGTGCTCGACCGCACCTACCAGCTCAATGTCGGCGGCAACATGGACTTCAAAAATATGCTTGAGCGTCGACGCCTGGAGAGCAAAAAAATCTCCAAGACACAGGCCGTGACGAGCAACATCAACGCCGAAATGAACGCCAAAGACGTGCACATCGGTCCAAGCGACCACATCCCCTGGCTGGATGACCGCAAGCTCGCCTTCGTGCGTTTAGAAGGCCACGGCTTCGGCAACGCCCCCACGTCGCTGGAGTACAAGCTTGAGGTATGGGACTCGCCCAACTCGGCCGGGGTCGTCATCGACGCCATCCGCGCGGCCAAGATGGCCCTGGATGCTGGACAGGGTGGACCGGTGGAGGCGGCATCCGCCTACTTCATGAAATCCCCGCCGAAGCAGTACCCGGATCCGGTGGCGCGGGAGCTGTTGGAAGAATTCATTCGGGAACTAAGCTGAATCAACGCTCGCCAGCGATCAATGATGGTCGCCCGCCCACGCTTCGTTCGTGGCCAGACGACCGTTTTTGTGTGGTGTAGCGAAATGAGCTCTAGCGAAGCGAGCCCACGCAGGGTGGCGCTACCCCGCCTCTCCAAATCGATCCAGTCGGCCTTTTTAGTCCCGGATCGCCCACCACGCGGTCAGACGCTTTGTGGCCTCATTGACGCCGATGATTCCCTCGTCCAAACGAACCTCGAGCATGTACCGATAGGCCTCGCCCACGGCGGGCCCCGGAGTGAGCCCCAGGATCGTCATGATCTGCGCGCCATCCAGGTCAGGTCGAATAGCGGCCAACTCCTCCTTGGCGCCCAACGCGGCAATGCGCTGCTCGAGGTCGTCGTAGGCAAATCCGAGCCGATCCGCTTTACGACGATTGCGGGTAGTCACGTCGGCGCGAACCAAAATGTTGAGGCGTTCTAGCAGCGGGCCGGCGTCGCGCACGTAGCGCCGCACGGCCGAATCGGTCCAGGCTCCCTCGGTGTAACCAAAAAAGCGCAGATGCAACTCGATCAGCTTCGCCACATCCGCCACAAACTGGTTGTCAAAGCGCAACGCCCTCAGGCGCCGGGTGGCGAGCTTAGCGCCGACAACATCGTGGTGGTGAAAGGTCACCACTCCCCCGGGCTCGGTGCGCTTCGTGTTCGGCTTACCAATGTCGTGCAGGAGAGCGGCCATCCGAAGAACAAGATCCGGCGAGGTGTCGACAAAGCGCAGCTTCTCGAGCTCTATTGCCTGCTCCACCACCGTCAAGGTGTGCTCGTAGACGTCCTTGTGGTGGTGGTGCTCGTCAATCTCCAGCCGCAACTGCGGAAGCTCCGGCAAGACCAGCGCTGCGAGACCGGACGACACCAACAACTCGATCCCGGCGCGCGGCGAATCCGTGCGCAGCAATTTTCCCAACTCGTCTCCGACTCGTTCGACCGAGATGATGCTGATGCGCTCGGCCATCTCGTGCATGGCCGCCGCGGTCGGCTCAGCAACGGTGAACCCGAGCTGGGAGGCGAAACGGGCGGCACGCAGCATCCGGAGCGGATCGTCGCCGAACGAAACTTCGGGTGTTCCGGGAGTGATGATGCGCTTAGCCAGTAGGTCTGCCATGCCGCCCGACGGATCTACCAACACCTGCTCTGGTAGGCGCAGTGCCATCGCATTCATGGTGAAGTCTCGCCGCACCAGATCGTCGTCGAGGCTGTTCCCAAATTCGACGATCGGCTTGCGGGTTTCGCCGTCGTAGGCGTCGGTGCGATAGGTGGTGATTTCCACCGTGTGCCCGTCGATGCGAGCACCGATCGTGCCAAAGGCGCGCCCAATGTCCCACTGGGCATCGGAGATCGGTTTTACCACCCGCAGTGTTTGATCGGGCCGGGCGTTGGTGGCGAAATCAAGGTCGTTGAGCGTGCGACCGAGGAAGGCATCTCGCACCGGCCCACCAACGAGGGCCAACTCAAAACCGGCAGCGCTGAAGGCCGCGGAGAGCTGAGAAATGTGGGGCGACGCTGCGAGGTCAGACAGTCGCGTGATAGCCGAAGCGACGCTTTGCATGGTTCCCAAGCTTGCCACACGCCACGGTGCGACTGAGATCGCCGCCTCCCGCCCCGGGTGCCGGCAACGCCCTAGAATCACGGTATGCCGGCCGAGCGTGGATCAGTGCGCCGCGGGCGCCGCGCCGCCGAACGTCTCACTGCCGGGCTGCTCGCGCTTCTGGCTGGTTTCGCTCTGGCGATACAGGCCCCCGCGCCTGAAGCACGAGCCCTTCCCGGAACCGCCATTAGGACGGCCCTTCCCGCGCCGGTGACCGCCGCGGCGAACATCGATGTGTCTATTGGGTCCTACGGACTGTTACGGCCCGGAGACGACCTCCAGCTCACGGTTACGATCACCAACACCTCCGGACAACCCCTGGTTCCCGGAGTGGCAGAGTTGTTTCTCGCGTCTTCCCCTTCCGGCCCTGGTTCTCCCTCTTCCTTCTCTCCCACCTCTGCGCCTGATGCAACTTCAGCTGCGACTCCAACTGCAACGACAACGACAACGACAACGACAACGGATCATCGCGGGCTGTCGGAATGGTTCGATCAATCAACCGGGGCGGAAACTCTCGGCTCACCACTCGACCAAGCGACCGTACCCGCACTCCTTCCCGGTGAGGCAGCAACCCTTCCCGTGATCACCGTACCGTCGGCGACCCTGACAGCCAGCGGTGGTGACTCCGCCCCCGGAGTGCGCAAATTGGCGGTGCGTCTGCTCTCCGGATCCGTACCGGTTGCCGAATTTCACACCAGCGTTACGACCCTTCCGGCTCCATTAGTGCTTGCGCGGCTGGCCATCGCAATGCCTCTGGTTCTCCCCCCGACCTCAACCGCTACGGTTTCGGCAGAGCTGCTGGCTCAGTACACCTCCCCCACCGGCATCCTCACTCGACAGCTGGATCAGGCCTATGCCGCTCCCGTTGCGATCGCAATCGACCCTCGCATCCTTTCCTCTATTCGGGTCTTGGGTAGCGCAATCCCCGACTCTGCCGCTCAGTGGTTGGCGCGTCTTCAATCAGCACCAAACACCACCTTCGCTTTGAGCTTCGGGGACTCGGACATCTCGGCCACAAGCCAAGCGGGTGTGGGGCTTCTCGCACCGACTCGCTTCGTCATCGATCCCGCACACTTTCCGGCCTCAACTACTCCGGTTCGACCGACTGCTTCGCCGAGTGCCTCTCCGGACATCACAGCGCCCAACCCCGCGCTCCCTTCCATGGCCTCCCTTTTGGCATTTCCCTACACGCTCTCGGCGCTCGCGTGGCCTCGAGAAGAATCCGTCGTCGACGCCGACCTCGATGCTTTTGCTGCGGCCGGTCTCACCACCACCATCCTGAGCACAAGCAATTCGTCGCTCGCCGCAGCTCACTCCATCGCCGGAGCAACGGCAAGCATCAACGGCCGCGCAATACTGAATTCCGACGACGAGGTCTCCGCGCGCCTTCGAGAGGCCGTCGGGGCGTCTACTGAGACGGAATGGCAGTCCGCTATGGCCCGACTCAACTCCACTCTCGCGGTGCTGGCCGCCGATAATCCCGTTGCGACAAGGGTCACTCTCGCAAGCCTCAGCCGCATCCCCTCGGCCTCTCCCTTTCGACTGGCCGAGACACTTTCGGCAATAGCAACCATGACCTGGACCACACCGACGAGCCTGGCCACCGCGTTCGCGGAAAAGCCAGTGACCGCGACGCTCACGGCCAAACCGGTAGCTGCCAGCCGTATCGCGGCCATCAAACAGATGGTGGCTTCAGAAGGCGCGGTCGCCAAATTTTCTTCGATCCTCTCCGATCCCACCGCGCTAACTGCCGAGCGCCGACTCGCGCTCCTGTCCTTGAGTTCACAGTCCTGGCTTAGCACCAGCCTGGATTGGTCGGCCGCAGTCGCCGATTATGTTCACCGCTCCACGACCCTTCTAGATTCCGTCAAGGTGGTCAATAGCAGCACGATCAATCTGCTCTCTAATAAGGGCCTGCTCCCCATTACGGTCAACAACGCACTGCCGTACCCGGTGACGGTCTACGTTGATGTGCGTTCGCAGACTGCGGTTCTCAATATTCAAAACCCGCGGGTGAAGCTAACCGTCGAAGCCAACTCGCAAAACCGGGCCTTTGTTCCCGTGCAATCAATTGCCAACGGTGAAGTAACAATCGTGGTCGGGTTGGTCAGCGCAACCGGGCTCGTAGTCGGTCCACAAGCGTTGGCGACGATCAACGTTCAGGCTGGTTGGGAGACTGCCGCGACGGCAATACTCGCGGCTTTGCTTATTGGTGTATTTGTGCTGGGAATCATTCGAACAGTGAGGCGTCGTCGACGCGCGGTACCGCGTCCTACGAACTGAGTTCTTCCCCGAGAATCCCGGAAGCCGCCCACCGCCGGGCCGAGCGGCTGGGAGTGGGAGGGGCGAATGTTTCACGTGAAACCCACACAACGGGCACGGAATACTCCGCGAATATAATGGGTTGTACCGGCTGAAGCAGAGGGCACCACACCCCGTGACGACCCTCCAGCTCGGCTATGCGGCCTCTCGTGGCCGTTCAATTTCAGGAGATTTCTTTGCGTCAGGTCATCATCATCGGGTCCGGACCGGCTGGCTACACCGCGGCCATCTACGCCGCGCGTGCGAATCTTGCCCCGCTCCTCATCGCCAGCTCGGTCGAGGCCGGCGGGGAGCTCATGAAGACCACCGAGGTAGAAAACTTTCCCGGGTTCCCGAACGGTGTCATGGGCCCCGAGCTCATGATGAACATGCAGGAGCAGGCCGAAAAATTTGGAACGGAAATTGTTCTCGATGACGTCGTCTCCGTGGAACTCCTCGGAGACGTCAAACGCGTCACCTTGGGCAACGGTGAAGTGCACGAAGCGCTGACGGTGATTTACGCCACCGGCTCGGCCTATCGCAAGCTCGGGGTGGAGGGCGAGTCCCGCCTCAGCGGGTATGGCGTGTCGTGGTGTGCCACCTGCGACGGTTTCTTTTTCCGCCAGAAGACGATCGCCGTCGTCGGTGGCGGGGATTCCGCGATGGAAGAAGCGACCTTCCTCACCAAGTTCGCCGACAAGGTTTACGTTATTCATCGCTCTGCTAACTTGCGGGCATCGAAGATTATGCAAGACCGTGCACGCGCCAATCCGAAAATCGAGTTCCTGCTCCATAAGACCGTCACAGAGGTAGTCGGAAGTGACCTCGTCACCGGTGTTGTGCTTCAAGACACCGTCGACGGAAGCACCTCTGAACTCGAGTTAAGTGGCGTGTTTATCGCGATTGGGAACGACCCACGCACCCATCTCGTTCATGGGCAGGTTGATCTCACAGCCGAAGGAACAATCGCCGTTGACGGTCGCAGCTCGCGCACCAGCCTCCCGGGCGTCTTTGCGGCCGGAGACGTTCTTGATGTCACCTATCGTCAGGCCGTCACGGCCGCGGCATCCGGTACTGTCGCTGCCCTCGATGTCGAACATTATCTTGCCTCGCTGCCCGCGCCCTCCCTCGCTGCACTTTCCGCCTGATTTGAACCATCGGTGGCCTTGGCCACCCAAGAAAGAGAGAAAACTATGTCGAAAGCAATGGACGTCACTGACGCCAGCTTTGAAGCTGAGGTCTTGAACTCCGAAAAAACGATCCTCGTTGATTTTTGGGCAGAGTGGTGCGGCCCTTGCCGAGCTGTCTCCCCGATCCTCGATCAGATTGCGGCCGAGCATGCCGAGAACATCACTATCGTCAAGCTCAACGTCGACGACAACCCGCAGACCGCGATGAAGTACCAGATCACCTCGATCCCGATGATGAAGGTATTCAAGGGGGGCGAGGTTGTAAAAAGCATCCTCGGTGCCAAGCCCAAGGGAGCAATCGAACTCGAACTCGCCGATTTTATAAACTGATCGCATTTCCACGCACCGTAGCCGGTGCGACGACGGGCCCGCTCTCAGCACTGAGCGGGCCCGTTCCTATTTAGGGCGATATTCTGGGGATATCATTCGACGGGTTCCGTCGGTAGATCACCACACGACGCTCCACCCGGGAATTCGCATGACTTCACACCACAGCTCACCCGTCAATTCGGGAACAAACCTCGACCCCTGGTTTGGTCACTACGCCGCACGCGCAGCGGGCCTTAGCGCCTCGGAAGTACGAGCACTCTTCGCCGTGGCATCCCGCCCCGAGGTCGTTTCACTCGCCGGCGGAATGCCATTTGTCTCCGCCCTTCCCTCCGAACTCATTCGGCAATCTTTCGAGCGTGTGATGACCGAATCCGGGCCTCAAGCGCTTCAGTACGGATCAGGGCAAGGCACCCCCGAACTGCGCGAACAAATCTTGGAGATCATGGCCTTGGAGGGAATCAGGGGCAGCGTCGATGACGTGGTGGTCACCACCGGCTCTCAACAGGGTCTAGACCTCGTAACGAAGCTGTTCATCAATCCCGGTGATGTCGTGCTTGCCGAGGCACCCAGTTATGTCGGAGCAATTGGCGTATTTCGCTCCTACCAGGCTGAAATCAGCCAAATCACCATGGATGAATTCGGGCTGATCCCCGCCGCGCTTTGCGAGCGAATCACAGCGCTCAAGTCCGTCGGTAAAACCATCAAATTTCTCTACACTATTCCCAACTTCCACAACCCTGCCGGGGTCACCCTCACCTGGGAACGTCGCCTTGAAATTTTGGAGATCTGCCGCTCCGAAAGCATCCTGGTGCTAGAAGATAACCCCTACGGTCTGCTCTACTTCGACGGACCGCCCCCGCAAGCCATGCGCTCAGTAGAGACCGAAGGTGTGGTCTACCTCGGCTCGTTCTCAAAAACTTTGGCGCCGGGTTTCCGTATCGGGTGGGCACTGGCACCGCACGCGATTCGCGAGAAATTGATTCTCGCCAACGAGTCCGCGATCCTCAGCCCCAGTTCCTTCAGTCAATTTGTCGTGTCGGAATATCTGCGTTCCTCGGACTGGAAAGCACAAATCAACACCTTCCGTGGCGTTTACCGGGAGCGCCGAGATGCGATGCTTGCGGCACTCGACGAAAATCTTCCCGATCTGCGTTGGACGGTACCGTCCGGAGGGTTTTATGTTTGGGTCACGCTTCCCGAACAGATCGACTCAAAGTCGATGCTTCCGCGTGCGGTGAAGGAGCTAGTGGCTTACACCCCCGGTACTGCGTTCTTCGCTCACGGTGAGGGGCGGCAAAGTATGCGCCTTTCGTTCTGCTACCCCACAACCGATGCAATCCGCCTCGGTATTCGACGGCTGTCCAGCGTAATCAACGGCGAACGAGAACTTTTGAATACCTTCGCTCTCACCGGGAGCTTCGCCTCGATACGCGGCAACGACAAAGTGACCACTCCCCCACCGAACGTCAATTGACTGCCGGTGCGCCCCCAAGCGCCACGGTGAATGCATTCCCATATTCTTCCAAAACGTCTCCATGATGGGCACCCGATGAATGATCTTTCTCCCCGCAACGTTGTCGTCTTGGCCGGCGGAATCTCGCATGAGCGCGACGTCTCGCTGCGTTCCGGTCGACGGGTCGCAGACCGGTTGGCGGAGCAGGGCATTGCCGTCACGTTGCGGGATCCGGGTGCTTCATTGCTGCAGTTTCTCGAAGAGAGCCGGCCCGACGCGGTCTGGCCAGCTCTGCACGGCGCCAGTGGCGAGGACGGGGCCCTTCGAGCTCTGCTGGACCTGCTGGACATCCCCTATGTCGGATCCCGCCCCGATGCGGCCCGTCTCGCTTGGGACAAGCCGACGGCAAAAGTTGTCGTTGCGCGAGCCGGAGTTTCAACCCCGGCTTCGATCAGCCTCCCCCGTGACACATTCCGTGAGCTCGGAGCCGACAGCATCCTCGCGATCGTCGCGCGCAAAATGAGGCTCCCTGTGGTGGTTAAGCCGGCTCAGGGCGGTTCTGCCCAAGGCGTGACGATTGTCACCGACCCGGCCGATCTTCCCCGTGCAATGGTGGGTGCGTACACCTACTGCGACGTTGTGATTGTCGAGCAATTAGTCGAGGGGGCCGAGATCGCGATTGGGATTATCGACAGCGGTGCCGGGCCAGTAGCCCTGCCAGCAGTGGAGATTGAGCCTGTTTCTGGGGTGTACAGCTTCGAGGCGCGCTACAACGCCGGTGAGACCCGGTTTTTTACCCCTGCTCGCCTCAGTGACGATGTGGCGGCTCGAGCGGCAGACACGGCAATTGCAGCCCATGTCGCCCTCGGATTACGCCACCTATCCCGTGTCGACCTGATCGTCGACGCATCGGGAACACCCCAGTTCCTCGAAGCCAACGTGCTGCCGGGACTCACAGAGACCTCTCTGCTTCCTCTGGCACTCGAGAGTGCTGGCTACGACCTTGGCTGGGTCTATACCGCTCTCGCCGATGCTGCCATGCGGGATTCGCAGACCCAACCCGCCAACTAGCCCAGCTCTTCATTCGCAGCAGCCCGTGCCGCCCCAGGTGACCCGCACGAGCTAATTAGAGAACTCCGTCGCCACCGAAGCAGGCCCGGCGTCATGGAGACCCGTGAGAGCGCGGCGAGGTCCGCCCGGCAACTCAGCTTCAGCCGCACCACCATCTAGGGTTCGGCCAAACTCTCCACTTCTGACTCACGCGTTTTCCGACACATCACACCCTTAAGCCGAACGGCAAGGAAGACGACTTTCGCCCCTGCTACCGATTTTGCGCGTCAATACTCACTACAAATTTACTTCTTCGGGCTCTAGCCGAACCCTGGCTCGCCCAGAAGACCCAGGATTCGATTCAGGTCCCCCACGCTGGCGAAGTCGATTACTATTTGTCCACGTCTCGCGCCGAGCGACACAGACACTCGCGTGTCTAGCCGATTCGACAGCCGCTCGGCGATCTCATCCAATTGTCCCTGACGACGGCCAGCACTGGGTTTCGATGGTTTGACCATCGACCCTCCCGCCGTCGCCATCGCTGCCGCCTCAGCGGCACGCACCGAAAGATCTTCGTTAACAATTTTTTCGGCAAGTCGCTCCATGGCAATCGGATCGTCACCGGTCGCCAAAATCGCCCGCGCGTGTCCAGCAGTCAACACCCCGGCGGCCACCCGCAACTGAATCGCCTCCGGCAGGCGCAACAGCCTTAAAGTGTTCGAAATTTGCGGACGGGATCGTCCAATTCGCCCCGCCAATTCCTCTTGAGTAATCCCAAAGTCCGACAGTAGCTGTTGGTAAGCAGATGCCTCCTCCAGTGGGTTGAGGTTGGCACGATGTAGATTCTCCAGAAGTGCGTCCCGCAGCATTGCATCATTCGCGGTGTTTTTCACCACGGCTGGAATGGTTTCCAACCCAAGGATCTTGCTCGCCCGGAAGCGGCGCTCCCCCATAACGAGCTCATAGTGCGGACCCCCCGCTGCAGCATCCAGAATCGGACGAACAACGATCGGCTGCAACACCCCAACTTCACGAATCGAATTGACTAATTCGTCAAGCTCCTCGGTAAGAAATATTGAACGGGGTTGAGCCGCATTCGGCGTAATGTCCGACAGTGCGATGCTCGCCAATCGCGCCCCCGGAACTGAAACAAGGGTTTCGCTGGATTCCTTCGTCGTCGGAAAAAAGATGTCGACGGGCCGCACCGTTGCCGGGGCGTCAATGGGGATGAGAGCACCAATTCCGCGTCCCAGGCCGGTTCTTTTCGCTGCCATTAGTTCGGTGCTCCCCGTTGTGCGATCTCGGCTGCGGCCTCTTGGTAGGAAAGTGAGCCCGCAGAATAGGTGTCGTAACTTATGACTGTTTGACCATAACTTGGTGCTTCAGAAATTCTGACCGATCGAGGAATGAGAGTACGTAAAACTTCTCTCGGAAAGTGTTCTCGTACCTCCTGCGCTACTTGGTTCGCGAGATTGGTCCGCGAATCGAACATCGTGAGCAGAATCGTTGACACCTTGAGGGTAGGGTTCAAATGCTTTTCAATGAGTGCGATGTTGCCTAGGAGCTGACTCAATCCTTCGAGCGCGTAGTACTCGCACTGAATCGGAATGAGCACCTCGCCCGCGGAGACAAAAGCGTTGATGGTTAATAATCCAAGTGACGGGGGGCAGTCGATAAAAACGTAGTGGAAAGGCTCGGAAGAAGCGGCGAGAAACGCCTCAAGCGCTGTCCGCAGTCGCTGCTCTCGGGAGTCCAATGACACCAATTCGATCTCGGCTCCGGCAAGGTGAATTGTGGCGGGGGCGCAGAAGAGTGTCGGATAGAGCGGGCTTACCTGCACCACGGACGCCAGATTATCTCCACCAATGACAACGTCGTAGATGCTCGGTGTCTCCGCGCGATGCTCCACACCAAGGGCGGTTGATGCGTTTCCCTGAGGATCAAGGTCAATTACGAGCACACGAGCTCCGGTTCGGGCAAGCGCAGCGGCAAGATTTACTGCGGTGGTGGTTTTTCCGACACCGCCCTTTTGGTTCGCAACAGTAAAGATTCGGGTGACCTTGGGGAGTGGAAGAGTGACGGCTGCGAGTACCGTGCGTCGACGTGCCAGATCACTAATTTCGCGAGCTAGCGGGGTGTCTCTTAAATCAAAACCATGGGCGGCACTGATTGGTTTCGGGATGAGTGCTGACGATTCCGGGTCGGATTCACCGGTATTGCCCGCCTCAGTGGCTATTTCCGCGCCTTGCCGAGTGTCAGAAACGGTTCTTAGCGGCTTGCTCCTCGCATCACGACCCAAATGGCTAGCTGCGATCGATACGTCTGGCATTACTACCACTTGACGTAGCGAGAAATTTTTGTTCGACGAGCCGGCTCTTTCGACGTCGCCGGTCCCGGGGCCAGAGGCAGCTACAGCGCCGGTCCGAGTCTGTGCGCCCTCAGTAGCCAAACCGGCCCCGAAGGTACCTGCACCGCTCCATTCGGCAACTGCAGGTATCCCAGAGTTTCCCGCCGGTGATTCCTTAGATGTCGTAGCTTCAGCGTCGGCTGGATCAGTCGTAGTTTGGCGGTTTCGTTTAAAGAGTGGGCGTTTCATTATTCTTCCTTTCCGCCATTCCGAGCACGTGTCGGGATTTCCAGTTGGAGTGGAAGTTTCACGTGAAACATTTGCTGATCTCAGGGTACCGGGCGACACCATCAACCTCATATCGACACTCGGCTTCTGTGTATCGAATGGCCCGACTTTCAACCAACGGCAGAAGACTCGAGGTTGTCGGAACTCATGAGTGCCGAGGAAGAACAGTTCTCCACCACCCGCCATCTCATCTATTCGACCGCGTCAGCGTGTAGGACGTGGACAAGCGACCGCAACTATGGCGCTTACACCAGCCATGCGACAACACTCATGACATCGGCAATGTCCTCGGCGTCCCCGCCGAAAACCTCACCCACCAAGGGCGGCGACAACGACATCGGAACCGTCGGCGGTGCCGTCCGGACGGCACTCGCGTACGTTCGAATCCCCGCCACGGGCCGATGCCGATCCCGGGTCCCTCCCCGGTCCGAAGCCGTTCCCTGCTCCGTTCCCTGCCCCGTTCCCTGCCCCGTTCCTTACCCCGATTCCGACAACACCAATGACGACGACAATGAAACCTATTCCTGCACCGTCACCTGCACCGTCACCTGCACCATCACCTGCACCATCGCCGTGATCTGAGGCCATAACGTAACCGGCTCCTGGCTCGCCGCCAGACTGTACGAGGGCCACGGCAACGGCATTGCCGCGGGTGCCAACAGCATCGTCACACTGAATGCCTACGCAGCACCACCAACATCGTTAGCGTCCACCCACAATGCACAGCATTGCGCCAAACCCATTTCGAGATCGACATCTGTAAAACCGTAGCGTTGGGAAACAAGTTACCGAGCCCCTTCCCCATAACCATCCCCTTACTCGTGGCCGGGCCGAAAAATAGGGACACGGAAAGCTGAAAATTGAGGGACTGCTAGTTAACAGCACAAGCACCAGCACTGACGAAAGCAGAGGCACTGACACGAGCACAAGCACAAGCACAAGCACTGACACGAACGCAGCCACTAACACGAGCCCGAGCGCGGGAACCGGCAGACGCGTGGACAGTTGCATGAGCCGAGGTAAAGGCACTCGGAGAGGAGGAGGAACAAGAACAACGACAAAGCGACAAAAGAGCCACAGTCAGGGGAAGAGTTGGACAGCCAAGCGGAATTTGTCAACGTTGATGGGGCCATCGGGAGTTTAAGCGGCTAGTTTTTCATCAGCTTTCTCGATGGGTTTGTTGATCCAGGCAGCGCTGGGCAGGGCCAGGATTTTCGGGTCTGTATTGGTGGAGAAGCGTTCCGGGTTCTTAGCCCGGGCTGCGGCGAGGACCGCGGAGCGGTCCTTCGCTTTGCCGGCCGCGAGGCCGTAGTGGACATCCGCCGGCGTGTTCAGGCCGATGCCGGTGTGGTGGTGGGTGTGGTTGTAGCCCTCGACGAAGTCGGCCATGAACCGCCTCGCGTCCGCCAGGGACGCGAACCGTTCCGGGAACACCGGACCGAACTTCAGGGACTTGAACCAGCTCTCGCTGAATGGATTATCGTTGCTCGTCCGGGGTCTGGAGTGGGAGTTAGTGACCTCCAGATCGGACAATAACGTCGCAACGGTCTTGCTCGTCATGGCCGTGCCGCGGTCGGCGTGTACGACCTCCGGGATGCCGTGCAGCCCGAATACCTCGGTCATCATCTCTGCCGCGAGCACGGCGGATTCGGCCGCGTGGACCCGACAGCCGACGATGTATCGGGAGTAAATGTCGATCATCACGTAAGCGTCGAAGTACTTTCCCTCGACCGGGCCAGGCAATTTTGTGATGTCCCAGGAAATCACCTGGCCGGGGCTCGCGGCGATCAACTCTGGAATCGCCCGCGCTGGATGCTGTGCCAGCCGGCGGCGTTCTTTGACCTGCCGGTTCTCGGCTAACACCCGGTAGATCGTGGAGATCGACGCTAAATACATCCCGGAATCCAGCAGATCCGCGTATATCTGTATCGGGGGCAGATCGACGAACTCGGGCGAATTCGCCACTCGCAGAATGTGGGTGCGTTCGGCCGACGTCAGCTTGTTCGCCGGCACGGACCTGGCCCGCCGCGTCGGGACTGACTCCGCCCGGGTCGCCGTCGAGCGCGGGATCCCGACCAAAGCCGCGGCCTCCCGGGTCGAGACCTCCGCCCCGATCAGCTGGTCGTAGGTGGCTCTCAGCGCTTGGGCTGCGGGGTGTCGTCGTGCGAGCCCTGGGAAATTTCTTCCAAGAGCTCGTGCGCTTTTCCCATGATCCCCAAGGCGACCTCCGTGATTCCTAAACGTCGCCGGGTGATCTCCAACTCACGTCGCAGCTTCGCGATCTCGGCCTGCTCCGGAGAGAGCCTGCCGACTTTCTGCCCGGGTTGTTTCCCGGCCA
>JACMPQ010000092.1 GCA_014377425.1 Microbacteriaceae bacterium
ACGTTCAGCACGCCACCGGAACCCGGTCGTGCGGGCGATACCAATTCGTCTGGCTGCCTCGATCGGGCCGACACCGGCGAGGATCAGCTTCCAGTACTCGTCTTCACCACTGAGCCATCTTTTACGTCCCCGTCGCCCCATGATTTTCACACCCCGAATTCTGATGGAGTGTTGCGACAAGACCTAGAACCCGCCAACGGAATGTGTCCCGATAAACCACGCGAGCACAAGGCCCTACCTGTACCGCTCGGGCCGCAGCGCCGCGACACCGCAGCGCTCTTGAAGAAGACCGCCATCACGGTGACCCCCCAGCAGGTCACCGCCAACTCCCCCGCCGTCGACGCGCTCGTGGGCGAGGTTGCCGCCTACGTGAAGCCGGCACTGCGTGTGACCGAGCCCGTTCGTGGCCAGTCGCAGGGCCAAGGAGATGGTCGGGGCGAGGGTGGGGAACGCTCGAAGGGCGCCAACGCCCAGCGCTAGCTAGATGTACTGCCCAGGGACGTTGGTTGATGTGTGACGTCTTGAATTAATGAAGACCTCCGGTGGAGGGTGGAGCTGTCTAGTTCCCCAATCCCGTTCCGGAGGTCTTCGTGTCTCACGCTAATGCTGCTCTTGCTCCCGTTCAAAGGCTTCGGATCGCGCGGCTGATCGTTGATCAGGGCTGGCCGGTCGCTCACGCAGCCGTGTTCTTTCATGTGTCGTGGCCGACCGCGAAGCGGTGGGCGAACCGGTATGCCGCAATGGGTCGAGACGGAGTCCAGGATCGCTCATCCCGGCCATACCGGTCCCCGAACCGGACAAGTCAGGAGTTAGTGCGCAAGATCGTGCACTTGCGGTGGAAGAAGCGACTCGGGCCGGTCGCGATCGGCGCGAAACTCGGGATGCCGG
Source organism: Microbacteriaceae bacterium (assembly GCA_014377425.1). Taxonomy (GTDB): domain Bacteria; phylum Actinomycetota; class Actinomycetes; order Actinomycetales; family Microbacteriaceae; genus Marisediminicola. The sequence continues at coordinate 889 of JACMPQ010000092.1, forward strand.
CCTCGACGGTCCATGCGGTGTTGGTCCGCTGTCGACTTGACCGGTTGCATCATGTTGATGTCAAAACTGGGGACCCGGTCCGCCGCTACGAGCACGACACACCCGGCGCGATGATCCACGTCGATGTGAAAAAACTTGGCAAGATCCCGGACGGCGGCGGGTGGCGATTCGTAGGCCGGAAGCAAGGAAACAGGAACATTGCTGCCACCGCGGGGCGTCCGACGGGCGGCAAACGTGGGCAAGTCATCGGTACCAGCTTCGTTCACACCGTCATCGACGACCATTCCCGAGTCGCTTACGCCGAGATCCATGACGATGAGAAAGCCGAGACCGCGGTTGGGGTTCTGCGCCGGGCCGTGAGCTGGTTCGAAGCGCGAGGCGTCACCGTCGACCGTGTGCTTTCCGACAACGGTTCGGCCTATAAATCTCATGCCTGGCGTGACGCCTGCGCCGAGTTAAACATCCGACCGAAAAAGACACGCCCGTATCGGCCACAGACAAACGGAAAGATTGAACGCTTCCACCGCACTCTCGCCGACGGCTGGGCATTCTCACGCCACTACAACAGCGAATCAGCCCGCCAGGCGGCCCTCCCCGCGTGGCTCCACGAATACAATCACCACAGGCCCCACACCGCTATCGGAGCAAAGCCACCCATCAGCCGGTTAACTAACCTCCCTGGACAGTACATCTAGAAGGTGCTTTTGCCGGAGGCAAAGCTCTCTCCGGGGGCGCCCGCTCCGACCCGTTCCGGGGCTAGGGTCGCGGGCGGATCACTCGTTACAGCATAGGCAGCGGCGTATCGGCCAGAGGTGCGGCGCCAAAGGCGAAGTCAAATGCGCCGACGATTACGGCGTCGTAACATCAGCGTAATTCCAACGGCAAGAACGATCGGTACGGAGATAAGTGCGATCACCGCGCCAGGCGCAGCAGGCTGCTGAGCGATGGCCTTCAGCGGCTTCGCCCCCCCAGTCTTGGCGGCACCCGAAACACTAAGTTTTAGGCGGGCGTCAACCGGTTGCAACTGAGCTTTCTTGTCGGTGACGTGCACCTCTGCCGTGTAACTACCGGGCGGTAATGCCACCGGAAAATCGAGTTGAACATTGGTAGCCGTGTGGGCATACACCGACTCCATGGTGTCGATTTTTACAGCCAACTGCGTTCCGGCGGAATCACGCAGAACGACCCGCACCGTGGGTTTCAGGTTTGCGTTTCCGGTATTGCTGAGCTGAACCGTTAGCTGGGTTGTGGATACATTTGGTTGCTGGGTGGCAGCCCCAATTTTCAGCTCGGGTTCAAGGGCACCGGGAACTCGGATGCTTACCGCCAATGAGGTTCGAACGATCTGGCTTTCTCCGGCCGCTATCGCGGCGGGTGAGATCGCGCCGCTCTCGGTGGCGACCGCCGTGAGGTACTCGCCCGGGGAGGTTCCCCGCGGCACCGAAACCGAGAATGTTCGGGCCCGCACTTCTTTAGACGCGAGCGTGATCAGCTCAGAGGGGTAGGTCACCCAGCCGGTTACCGCGCCAATAGGAGCGTCGCTTGCTCGGGTGCCAAAGCCGCCCCCGGTCAGAGTGTAGGCATCCGCAGCGTAGGTACGGGCTTGCACGGGAGTGGGCTCCGGGTTGGTGAGCTGCAACTGCAACTGTTGGGCCTCTCCCTCGGCTATCGTCACCGCGAAATATCCCGCGCTTTGCCCGATGGCGACCAGTCCCAGCGATGGAGGCGCCGCTGGCGGGGTCGGGGCCGCGCTGGCCCCGGGTGTCGAGCCGACCGTCAGCAGGCTCCCCGGTAGCCCCAGAATTAGAACCAGAACCGCACCAGCCAGGCGAGCCCGAAAGCCCTCCCCGCGGGGCACCCCGAAGATGGGAGCCCCGGCGGCGAACCGGCGGCGCGGCCGCCGGGTCATGGTGCGGAGCTGATGGTGGTGGTGAAAACGGTCGTATACAGTGCCGGCGTCAGCACCGACGAGGGAATGTTCACTGCCATGTTCACCGGAATCGTGTACGCCCCCGAACCCCACCCGACTCCGGCACGGACCAGTTGCAACGCCGAGCCCAGGTTCCCGGTAACCCCGGCAACATTAGCCAATTGCGGACCGGTCGGTGACGCATTCGTTCCCGTCAACCCGATCGCTTGACCGCTCACCGACGCCACCGTGCCAACACTGCTCACCGACAACACACTGCCCGGCAGCGTCGCGTTGCCGCCCCCCGCATTCAAACTCGGGGTCACGTTCGAGGAGCTCACCGTCACATTCCACCCAGCACTAGTACCGGTGGTATCAGACACATACAAGGTTAACGCCCCCGAAGTGGTGCGGGTCGCCGGAGTCGCCCCGGTAGCCGTGACATTACCGAATACCCCCACCCCCAGATACGCGGTGCGGTACCCGACCACCACCATCGTGACCGGCGCAATAGTTTTCGTTCCCTGCACATCCGTACCAACCACCTGGAACGTGTACGTTCCCATCGTCGTCGGGGTGCCGCTGATTACACCCCCGGCAGAGAGCGTGATCCCGGGCGGCAACGTGCCGGTACCCACAGTGAACGACACCGCCCCACCAGTCGAGGTCGCCACAATCGTGGAACTGTAAACCGCCCCCGGGGTGGCGGAGGCCACCGCAACAGACCCAAACTGCGGCCCCACCGTAATCACCGTCACCGAATTCGAGCCGGTATTGGTGACATAAGCTTTGCTGCCATCCGGGGTAACCGATACCGCGTACGGGCCGGAGAACCCGGGGAGGGTTGCCGCGACCACGCCCGACGAAACCGTGATTATTGACACCGTGTTATCGGTGAAGTTAGTGACGTAAGCCCTGGTTCCATCGGGGGTGAACGCCACCCCATACGGGTTGGTTCCAACCGTGATGGTGGCAGCAACCAGGCCATTCGCCGGTGTGATAACCGACACCGTGTTGGATCCACCGTTGGTGACATACACCTTGCTGCCATCCGGCGAAATCGCGATGCCGCGCGGGTTGGCGCCCACGGCGATCGTCGCGCTCACCACCTCCGTGGCAATCGTGATTACCGATACCGAATTTGAATTCAGGTTCGTAACGTACGCCGTGAGACCATCCGGCGAGATCGCTACCCCAATGGGGTTTGCGCCAACCGTGATCGGGGCGGACACAACACCCGTTGCCACTGTGATGATCGATACCGTGTTGTCACCAAAATTGGTGATAAACGCTTTCGTGCCATCCGGAGTGAACGTCACTTCGTAAGGGCTCACTCCCACAGGGATCGTCGCAATCACAGCCCTGGTCGCCACCGAAATCACCGAGACCGTGTTCGACCCCGCGTTGACGACGTACACCTTGCTGCCATCCGGGCTGACCGCCACCCCACGCGGATTCGACCCCACCGGGATGGTGGCAACCACCGCCCCGGTCGCCACCGTGATCACCGAGACCGTGTTCGACCCAGAGTTGGTAACGAACGACGTTAATCCGTTTGGAGTGACTGCCACCCCGCGAGGATTTGTACCGACCCCAATAGTGGCTCCAATGACCGGCGCGACCGTGACCGTGACCGTTGTCGTCACCGTCGCCGCATCGCGGGTTGCCGTGATCGTTCGTACACCCAACGTGTTGCCGAAGGTCACCGTGTTACCGCTGACCGTGTCCGAACCGTTGCTGCTAGTGAACACCGTCGATGCGGTTTGGCTCCCCAAGTTCTCGCTACTGGCCGAGAACCCTACCGTCGTGAACGCCATCCCCTGACCCGTCAACGCCGAGGCCGAGGTCGGCGAAATGGTGATGGATGCCGGCCCCACAACACTGATCGTTGTTGTGGCCGTGATCGACCCATTCCGGGCCGTGATCGTGCGAGAACCCGCGACACTGCTGAATGTGATGGTGCTGCCACTGATCGTGTCTGCCCCGTTCGAGCTGGTGAACACACTCTGCGCGGTCTGATCGCCCAAATCCGCACCCGTTCCCGAAGTGCCCCGGGTGGTAAACGCCTGCGCCTGACCCACGCTCTTCGTCGCCAAGGACGGTGAAATCGTCATCGTCGGCGCGTTCACCATCACCGTTGTCGACACAGTCACCGAACCATTCGTCGCCGTGATCGTGCGCGAACCCGTGGTGCTGCTGAAGGTGACCGTGTTACCGCTGACCGTGTCTGTCCCGTTCGAGCTCGTGAACACACTCTGCGCGGTTTGATCCCCCAAATTCGCACCCGTACCCGAAGTCCCGTTGGTAGTAAACGCCTGCGCCTGACCCGTCGTCACCGTCACCGATGTCGGCGAAATCGTCATCGTCGGAGCATTCACAGTGATCGAAGCCGACACCGTCGTTGACCCATTACGGGCCGTGATCGTTCGACCCCCCGCCGTATTACTAAAAGTGACGGTATTGCCGCTGACAGTGTCCGACGCATTCGAGCTGGTGAACACGCTCGAGGACGTCTGGTCACCCAAATCCGCCCCCGTGCCCGACACACCCCGCGTGGTAAACGCCTGCACCTGCCCCGTCGACACCGTCGCCGACGACGGAGAAATCGTCATCACAGGCGGAATCTGGACGGTGACAGTCGTCGTCGCGGTAATCGAACCATTCGTAGCCGTGATCGTGCGTGAGCCCGTCGTGCTGCTGAAGGTAATCGTGTTGCCGCTGACCCTGTCCGACCCGTTCGAGCTGGTGAACACACTCTGCGCGGTCTGATCCCCCAAATCCGCACCCGTGCCCGAAGTGCCCCGCGTGGTAAACGCCTGCGCCTGGCCCGTCGTCACCGTCGGCGACGCCGGAGAAATTGTCATCGTCGGCGCATTCACCGTCACCGTTGCCGTTGCCGTGATCGAACCGTTTCTAGCGGTGATTGTGCGATTACCCGTCGAATTACTAAAGGTAACGGTGTTGCCGCTAACCGAGTCCGTCCCGTTCGAGCTCGTGAACACACTTGAGCCGGTCTGATCCCCCAAATCCGCACCCGTCCCCGACACACCCCGAGTCGTGAACGCCTGCGCCTGATTCGTCGTTACCGTCGCCGACGACGGCGAAATCGTCATCGTCGGCGAACCTACCGTCACCGTTGCCGCCGCGGTGACCCCATTATTATTGTTCCGAGCAGTGACCGTGCGCGGGCCCGTCGTACTGCCGAAGGTGACCGTGTTGCCGCTGACTGTGTCCGTTCCGTTCGAGCTCGTGAACGTGCTCTGGTTGGTCTGGTCGCCCAAATCCGCCCCCGTGCCCGACGTACCACGAGTCGTGAACGCCTGCGCCTGGCCCGTCGACAGCGTTACCGAAGTGGGTGAGATCGTCATTGTCGGCGAATTCACCTGTATCGAGGCGGTGACCGAAGCAGAACCATTGCGTGCGGTGATTGTGCGCATCCCAGCCTGATTACCGAAGCTCACCCTATTGCCGCTTATTGCATCATTCGAATTCGAACTTGTGAAAACGGTATTAGCTGTTACGTCGCCTAAATCCGTGCCGGAGCTCGCAGTGCCACGCACTGTGAAAGCTTGGGAGTCGCCAAACGAAAGTGTTCCACTTGCTGGAGTGATCGTCATCGATGCTACCGGCGGGACAGTGATGACCGACACTGAGTTCGCCTCGTAGTTGGCCGCATACAGTGTGGATCCATTTGGTGCTGACGTGGTGGCCAGTCCGGCTGGCTTCACCCCATTATTAGCAATCTCCCTGATTAGTTGATTATTAGCCGTGCTAATAGCAGATATTGAATTCCAGTCAGGGTTAGAAAAATAAACTCCCTGACCATCGGGAGTGATTGCTACCCGAGTAGAACGTCGACCGGTATTAATGGGAGTTATTGAGTAATTGCCCAAATCGACCACATAGCTTCGATTCCCGTAGGTGGCATCACTTGAACTACTGGCGACGTAGGCTCTGTAGCCATCCGGGCTGATAACGACGTCCTCCGGTAAACCCATATTAAAATCAATATTACGTATATATTGATTAGTCGCGACTGAGTAATATATGAGTTGCGGATTAGCTTGCGTCGCTACATAGTATGTGTTTCCGTCCCGGGAAACCGCTACGCTCTTTGCCGCCTGTCCGATGTTCAACGTCGCTGAGATCGTATTTGTATTTAAGTCGAATATGTACACGCGTGTACCCCCGACGACATAGGCTTTTGAGTTATTAGGTAACCACGCAATTTTTAAGAGAGGGTCCGTTCCTGCGGTAACCGTACCTTCGACCGCCCTGGTGCCATTATCAATCCACGCCACTGTGCCGGATGCAGTACCGACAAGAATGGTGTTTTTAGCTGGATTCGCCATGATAGCCTGCGGTCCACCAGGTACAGGAACGGTTTTTACAAGTGATCCCCCTACAAACAGCATTACTGTATTCGCTGCCTTGTTAGCGACCCAGACATCGCCGCCATAACCGATTGCCACCGCCATGGGTGTAGTCCCGGTAGAAAGTGTCGAGGTGAGTTCGGTGGGTAGTGCGGCGTTGGCGGCGGTCGGGAACACGATGCTGCCCGTCGCGGCAAGAAGAGTGACCAAAACGCCCACGAGGGTCCGTTTCGCTTTCACCCGACCGGTCACACGGTCACGGTGCGGGGCGGGTGTGCGGGTGTCTGTCATCAGGGTGATGTCCTCGGCGGTCAGGGCCAGTTTGCGGAAAGTGGGAAAAGTCATGAGGGTCAGGTGCCCAGGAAGAGGGAAATGTTCGCGCCCTGGCAACCATTCGGGGCAGTGAGCCCCATGGTGAGAGTGCCCGCCGGCAAAGTAATGGTCGTGCTCGCGTTCGCGGCAATGACCCACCCGGTCGTTGCGGTGATTGTCGTCAACGCGGCGGCGGCAACCGTGCACCCGGCCGCGACATGGACGGCATCAATGGCGTACCCACTCGTGCCCTGACTGGTATCCAGACGGATGCTGGAAAATTTCAACGCCACCGGGTTCGGATTCACCAACTGCAACGTCACCGCAGTACTGGTGCCCGGAGACAGGGTGCTGGTTACTGTTCCCGCGGTCAGCTGCAACCCGACAAGAGACGCGGTCGTGCCGGTGGAATTCCCGGCGAAGCGGGAGAAATACGCCCACGCGGCGATACCCGAGATCATGACCGCGGTGACCGCGATGACCGCCGTCACCACAACGGTTTTACGGGCCGTGACCGGCCGGAACGGATAACGCAACATGGAATCCCTTTTCGAGAAACGCCCCAAACGGGCGAAAGAACTAACAGGCGAAAGAATCGTGCGGAGGTGGTGGGGGTGTGGGGGAGGGGAACACGAACACCTGGTGTCGTGTTCCCCGCCCACCGCCTCACCGGTAGCACCGGGGGTTAGATACCCGGGAGTGTTAGCTACCCGGGAGTGTTAGCTTCCGGTGGTGTAAGCGAAGGTGAGGGTAGCGCCCAGGCACCCGTTCTGGTTCAGGCCGGTGTTGTTCATGCTGACCGTGGCACTGTAGTTACTGACCGCGGTCGCGTTCGCGGCAATGACCTGCGGGAACCCGTTGGTGCTGGTCGGTGCGGTGACCGTGTAATCCGCCGCACTGCAACTCATGCCGTTCGTGGCGTTAGTCAACGGCGACGGGGTCGCGGTGATGGTCAATGATTTCAGGTTCACCGACGACGCGGACGTGTTACTGAAGGTACCGATCAGGGTGGTAGCCGGACCCCCCGGGGTCATCCCGGTCGGGGTGTTCGCTGCCGCCGCCGACGGGTTCACCGTGATGGAGTTAGTGGTACTCGACGCGGTCGTGCCGGACGAGGTACCGGCTGCTCCCGAAACACTCCAAAACGCGAACGCGGCACTGCCCGTGGCCAGTAACCCCGCAACGACCGCTGCGGAAATAACAATAGTTTTCGATGATTTACGCACGATGGCGCTCCTTAATAGTCATGCATTGATAGCGGTGAGTCGTCAATGTCGTTGGTGTTCGTGTCGGGCCCAACAAACGTCACGCCCGAAAAAGAAGAAATACCTTGGTGAAACCCAGCGCCGATTGATGCCTGAATACCAAGTAGTGCCGGTGGTATCGGTTGTTGCTGGTAGTGCTGGTGGAACAGTTGTGGAGGTTAGGGAGTGACCCAAAACCAGAGAGAGTTCGTGCCCGCAATACCAGTTGTGGTGACGGCGGTGCTGGGGGCACTCTCCGGGCCGGTCCAGTTCGTTCCGGTGAGAACCGGGGTGACCGTGTAGGTCCAGGTGCCCGCCGGAACCCCGGTTTCCACACAGCCCACGTTGGTGATCGTTCCCGAACACGCACCAGAAACGGCTTGCACGGTGCCGCCGCTGTAGCGTTTCACCCGATAACTTTTCAGCGTGATGCCGGCGAAGCTGCTGGGCGTCCACGACACCACAACCTCCCCCCCGGCGAGGGACGTGATCGGAGCGGCCGCCGCCGACATTGACGCGACCGTGGTCGAGACCGTGCCACCCGCCGCGAAACTGGCATACCAATCCGCCCGCGCCGTGTCAGAACCCGTGACATTGCTGCCCAACGCCAACACCGCGAAAACCCCCACCACCAAAAAAAGCTGACGCACCACCCGCCGCCACCCGGAACGATCCCCGGCGGGCCCCACCCCCGGCATACTCGCGGGCCCGGCAACACTGTCATCGCTTAGCGGTGTGAGACTCATGGGTTATTTCCTTGGGCGGTGTAGGTCAAATCAACGGTGGCGCCTTTGCAGCCGTCCTGGTTGGTATTCAGCGCCACCAACTCAAGCGTTGGCCACAACGCCGTGGAAGTGTTTGTGCTGCTGAGAGTTTGCGTGGACAGATTCGGCAACTCCACAACAAACGACGGGTCAATCTGGGTGAGAACAAAGCCGCTCGCCGGGCACCCATAATTTCGAGTGACATTCGGTGTTGTGACACTCGCGATCGAGATCGCAACATGAGTGACCCGCACCGCCCTAGAACCTAAATTCGTGAACGACACATCCAACGGCACCGGCAGCCCCGGCTGCAGCGCCACAGATGCGGTCGCGGTCAACCGGATCCTCGAGGTACTGCCCGCTACATCAGTCAGGCCGTCATCGGCCGGCGAGCCCGGAACAACCGGCCCGCGAGAGCGCGGCACCGACATCGACGGCGAAGGTACCCCGGCCGACGACGGTGACAGCGACGACGACGGTGACGGCACCCCGGACGAGGCCGGTGTCGGAGCAGAACTCCGAGAAACATCCGGAGCTGGGCGTGAGAACTCGCCGAACACTTTCACTACCAATATCAGCAGTAGCGCCACAACAACACCGGCAACGACCACCCACACCCTTCCCCGGGTCGAGTTGAGCCATCGCGCGGCCCGCCTCTCACCCGCCAAAGATTTTCGAGTATTCACATCACAACTTTCACAAGAGATACAGATGCCGGCCGAATACCGACGGGCAAACTACTGAGCGAGATAGACGAGCAAACTACTGAGCGAGATAGGAGAGTGTGACCAGAACATTTCGGCAGGCGTCCTGATCCCGAAGGGTGTTATTGAACGCAATAGTCGCCCCCGACCACGACCCCACATTGGTCCCCACCGGGATAACCGCATTCACCGGCATCACCGGGTTCGTGATCGTAAAGTCAGCCGCCGAACACCCCGGAACTTCCACACCATCGCGAGTCAACGACGAAATCGATGCAATCACCGCATTCACCTCAACCGGGACCGAACCCAAACGATCATTCGTGAAATCCCCCGACAACGGTTGCGCGGGAACATCGGGACCGAAATCGCCGATCTTGCTGGTCTGATTCAACGTCAAGGTTGACGCGAAGGTCTCCCCCGCCCCCACCGGAATAGCGGTCGAACCCGACCCCGCCCCAGACCAAAAACCAAGCGCGGAGGCACCCGCACCACACACCACAATGACACCCGCTACCGAAACAGCAAGAACCTTCCGCGACGGCCTATGCATAACGATCTCCAAAAAGTTGTATCGGACAAAAAAACTTTGGCCGACCCCCCGGCACAACACGCAACCGCAAACCCCACGACAGCCAAAACAACAAAAGCTTTGGAGGGTTTCTGCGCCACCCCGGTGGCTGCAACACAGCAGCGCTGAAAATAAGCTATGAGAATAACTCTCTTTCCTTAGTATGCATGACTCCTTGAGATTTCGCACCTAAAAGGTTCTGCGTTAAAATCAAAGACACGCCCCCAATACGCGGGGTGCCGGAATTAGACCGGAATACCCGGTGGAAGACTCGCCGGTAGGAAGGCCGCCGTGCGTCAAAAAGTTGTGTTGATGGTGGGCACGGCCGCGATTTTCGTATCAGTCGCAAGCGCGTGGGTGCTGGCAGCTCCGGGGGAGCTAGGCATTTCGCAAGGACCACCCACGGCCTCCACTCAGGGTCAAGGAGTCGCTCCGACCTCGCCTGCCGCGCCTCTCTATACGGATCCGCCCGCAGCCGCCATTGCGGCAGCTCCCGAAGCGCGATACGACGCAGTTATTCCGGGCCTGATTCCATACCTGTCCGACGCCCCACCCAGCGCTTCTTCGACTGCCTTCGAACTGATCGCCGACACAGCCGTCTACGGCGCCGATAGGAGCACGCTTGTTGCCCGGCTCAACGCTAAAAATTTTCTCGACCAACCGACGATCGTGGTGCCGGTACAAATAGATCCGGAGTGGGCCCTGATCATGACTCCGGCGCGTAACGCGCTTCCTTCAGCCAACAACAACCTCGCCGCCGCACAAACAGTCGGGTGGGTACGCAGTGCAGCACTCACCCACCCGACGGTGCTGCTGAACCGGGTCGTCATTTCTGCGACAGAACGTACCTTGACCATTCTGAACGAACGTGGCGCCGCGATTTCTTCTTTTCCCGTCGGCGTGGGAACCCCCGAGACCCCGAGCCCAACCGGAGTGACCGGATACCTTCAGGCCCGATATCTCGACCCCGCGCAAGGCCAATCCACCTATCCGATTCAGCTCACCTCGATGCACTCCGCCGTCGCCGACAACCCCTATGGTGGCACCGACGGCGGACTAATCGGTATCCACTTCGAGAAGGTAAACAGTGGCGCAGTGTCCCACGGGTGCATCCGCGTGCCGATTCCGGCCATCGAGGCAGTCAACCAGCTGCCGCTCGGCACGACCGTCACGATTCTCAAATGACTTGATGCCGAGTCGACCGTAGCTTCTTGTTAGCCCGACACCACCGGCAAATGCGTCTTGGGGCTTTCAACAACCGGCGGCGCTACAAGGGGCGCGGCAGCAATGGTGAGGATGTAATTAGCCACGGTCGATCCGCCAGGACCGGTGGCAGTGATACCCACCGGAAATGTTCCGCTGGCCGTCGGTGTTCCCGACAGAATTCCGGATGCCGCGGCGAGGGTAATCCCTGTCGGCAACGTGCCCGCCGTAACCGAATAGGTAATGGGAGCGGTTCCGCTTGAGGTAACCGAGAAGCTATAGGGGGTGCCAGCAGTGGCGTTGAGGGGTGTACCTGAGGTAAATACCGGGGGCGAGCTGAAGTTCAGCACTGACACCGTGGTATCACCATTGTTGGCAATATACGCCCTACGCCCATCCGGAGACACTGCCACCCCAAACGGGGCTATCCCCGTTGAGATAGGCGCTCCAACCGCTCCAGACGCAATCGTGATCGCCGATACCGTGTTGGTGTTTCCGTCGGTCACGTAAGCCAGAACACCATCTGGGGCAACCGCCACCCCCAGCGGATATGTACCGACCGGGATGGGTGCACTAACCGAACCGTTAGCGACCGTGATCATCGAAACCGTGCCGTCACTGCCATTGGTGACATACGCCTTCGTGCCATCCGGGGTGACCGCTACGCCGGTCGGGCCCCTGCCTACTGAGACAAGAGCGCTCACCGTATTTGACGAAACCGCAATCACAGACACCGTGTTGTCAACGCCGTTCGCCACGTAGGCTTTTGTGCCATCTGGAGTGATTGCCACGCCGCTGGGGCGTTGCCCCACCGCGATAGTGGCGCTAACTGTCCCCGAAGCGATTGTGATCACCGACACCGTGCCCGCGCCGTTGTTGGCTACAAACACCTTCGTGCCATCTGGGGTTATCGCAACCCCATCCGGTCGTTGTCCCACCGGGATCGGGGTGCCAGTCGCGCCGGTGGCCACGGTAATCACCGACAGCGTGTTGCTGCTGCTATTGGCTACGTATGCCTTGGTGCCATCCGGGGTAACCGCAACCCCCGCCGGGCCCGATCCGACGGGAATCGAGGCGCCGACAGTGCCGGTCGCAACCGTGATCACCGACACCGTGTTGTCTGCCGAGTTAGTTACGAAAGCTTTCCTGCCATCCGGGGTGAACGCGACTCCGTACGGATTTATACCGACAGTAATTGGGGCTCCAACGGTGGTGGCGCCCCACACCGGGGCAACACCGGCAAACACCACGACAAGGGCGGCCACGGACACGAAGCCGGTGAGAATTTTGCGCATAAACGATGTTATCTCAGCAGCTAGAGAAAACTCGGCGAGTCAGAGAGGTTTTCCTTAACATCCCATGGCGGGCGACTCAGCAGACCAACGCCGAGAACCTCATTAGGGTCTTCGTAACAACCTTCGCTGCCATATTCGGCGCGATCTGCATCATTGCCCTTGCGCCGGCCTTAATATCTCGGCTCGACCTCGTTCTGTTCGAAAAGCAAATTGAGGAGATCGGGTGACAGCGGCCGTTTCGGTGGACCGCCGATTACCCACCGAGTTGCGGGAGGCGTGATCGGGGTCAATGGAGCAACGAAACGGACTCTGCGGGGCGACGCGAACGAACACAACGACCCGGCACCCTGCTCGGTCACCTCGTGCGGCTCGTAATGGGGAGTGCTCCTGGAACGGCGAAGCTGCTGGTGACTAGCTCGTACCCCTACCTGCTTGGCGCTCAAACCGTTGGTGCTTCACCTTTCCGCACGGCAGACGTCTTGTTCGCGGCCCGCGCGGCACCTGTCGACCAGCCCCCGTTAGTACAGCCGGCCTACCGAGGCGAGACCCGCTCGCAGGAGTGCCCCGCGGCCGCCCTCCATTTCGGCGGCGACCGCATCGGATGCCGCCTCAATCGGGGTCATCCAGGTGAGCTCAAGCGCATCTTGGCGCGGATCGCAGGTGCCGGTGACGGGCACCACAAAGGCGAGAGATACCGCGTGCTGGCGCTCATCGGTGAACTGCGCTCCCGGAAACGGAAAGTATTCGGCAACAAAAAACGGCACGGCACTGGCCGGAAGGAGCGGAAACGCCATCGGTCCGAGATCTTTCTCGAGGTGGCGGAACAGTGCGTCGCGCAGGGTCTCGCCGTACATCACGCGACCGGAGACGAGCGAGCGACTCATCGTGCCGACGGCGTTCGCGCGCAGCAGCATCCCGACCTCGGTCACTTGCCCCAGACCGTCAACTCGCACGGGGATGGCCTCAACGTAAAGCAGCGGCAGTCGGCGACGCGCCTCGGCGAGATCCTCTTCAGACAGCCAGCCAGGGTTCGGGTCGGGAGTGCCAACGGTGCTCATGCTCTTATTGTCACCTACTGGGGCATGCGCGCTCGCCGGAGCACGCGGGAGTGCCCGTGCTAGGGCAGAGCAATGTCAGCGGCATGGGCGAAGATAAGCCAATGAGTTCGTCTCTCGCGCTGTTTTCTCCGGCCACCCGCGAGTGGTTTACCGGGGCTTTCCCCACGCCGACCGAGGCCCAACTCGGCGCGTGGTCGGCGATCGCCAGCGGCTCGCACGCACTCGTGGTGGCTCCCACCGGCTCCGGCAAGACCCTGGCCGCATTTCTCTGGTCAATCGACCGGCTCGCCTCCTCCCCCGCCCCCACAGAACCGCTGCAACGCACCCGCGTTCTCTACATTTCGCCGCTCAAAGCGCTCGCCGTCGATGTGGAACGCAACCTCCGGGCTCCGCTGGTGGGAGTGATCCAAACGGCCAAACGGCTCGGCCAGTCGCCGCCCGAGGTCACGGTGGGGGTGCGTTCGGGAGACACCCCCTCGAGTGACCGCCGGATGCTGCAACGCACGCCCCCCGACATCCTGATCACCACACCCGAATCGCTCTACCTCATGCTCACCGCTTCGGCTCGCGAGACCCTGCGCGGGGTCGAGACCGTGATCATCGATGAGGTGCACGCGGTGGCCTCCACCAAGCGCGGCGCTCATCTGGCCATCTCACTGGAACGTCTCGACGCGCTGCTCGAAAAGCCCGCCCAGCGCATCGGGCTCTCCGCCACCGTGCGCCCGCATGAAGAGGTGGCGCGTTTTCTGGCCGGCATCGCGCCGGTGGTTATTGTTGCGCCGCCCTCGACTAAGAAGTTTGATCTGCGGGTGGTCGTCCCGGTGGAAGACATGACCGAACTCGGCACCGCGCCGGTGAAGGAGGGCTCGGCCGCGGCGAGCGCCCCCCAGCAGGGCTCGATTTGGCCGCATGTGGAGGAGATGATCGTTGACCGCATTCTCGAACATCGCTCCACGATTGTGTTCGCCAACTCCCGGCGGCTCGCCGAGCGATTGACGGCGCGATTGAACGAGATTTATGCGGATCGGATGTTTACGGCAGCGGAAACGGCGGTCGCAGTCGCTTCGGCCCAGCTCGAACCCGCACTGGTGGGTGCCACCCTGGCCGAAAACCCCGCATCGACCGCCGATCCTGAGCCGGCAGGCATCCGGCTCCCCGCCCACACTCCCGCGCAGGCCCCGGGGCAATCCGGCCAGACCCGGGGCGGCGGCATTGCCCTGCCGGGGCTCGCCGAAGGCCACGAATCCAACGAACTGCTCGCCCGCGCCCACCACGGCTCGGTGAGCAAAGACCTGCGCGCCGACATCGAAGACGATCTCAAAAGCGGTCGGCTGCGCTGCGTGGTGGCCACCTCCTCGCTGGAGCTTGGCATCGACATGGGCGCGGTCGACCTCGTGATTCAGGTGGAGTCGCCGCCGTCGGTCGCCAGCGGCCTGCAGCGCGTCGGCCGGGCCGGGCACCAGGTGGGCGAGGTGTCGCGGGGCATCATTTTTCCGAAGCACCGAGCCGACCTCATTCACTCGGCGGTCGCGAGCGAGCGCATGTCATCCGGTCAGATCGAGGCGTTGCGCATCCCCACCAACCCGCTCGACGTGCTGGCGCAGCAGACTGTTGCCGCCGTCGCCCTCGACACGCTCGATGTGGAGGAGTGGTTTGAGACGGTGCGCCGGTCGGCCCCCTTTGCCGGCCTCCCGCGCAGCGCCTACGACGCCACCCTCGACTTGCTGAGCGGCCTGTATCCGAGCGATGAATTCGCCGAGCTGCGCCCGCGCATCATCTGGGATCGCGTCGCGAACACCATCACCGGGCGCCCCGGTGCCCAGCGCCTCGCCGTGACCAGCGGCGGCACCATCCCCGACCGCGGACTCTTCGGAGTGTTCATGATCGGCTCCGACCCGACCAAGGGCACCGGTGGGCGGGTCGGCGAACTCGACGAGGAAATGGTCTACGAGTCCCGCGTCGGCGATATTTTTGCCTTAGGTGCCACCAGCTGGAAAATCGAAGACATCACCCACGACCGCGTGCTGGTGACCCCCGCCTACGGCCAACCCGGGCGGGTGCCGTTCTGGAAGGGCGACGGCATCGGGCGGCCCGCCGAGCTGGGCCGGGCGATCGGCGCGTTCACCCGGGAGGTGGCATCGAGCTCGGTGTCGGATGCCCGCGAGCGCGTCGGTGCCGGAGGCCTCGACTATCGCGCCGTCAACAACCTGATCGCCTTCATCGACGACCAGAAAAAGGCCACCGGGCACGTTCCCTCCGATCGCACTCTGGTGGTGGAGCGCTTTCGCGACGAGCTCGGTGACTGGCGGCTCATCTTGCATTCCCCTTACGGCATGCAGGTACACGCACCGTGGGCGCTAGCCGTCGGCTCCCGCATCCGCGAGCGCTACGGCATGGAGGGCGCCGCGATGGCGAGCGACGACGGGGTGATCGCGCGCATCCCCGACACCGATGCCGAACCGCCCGGCGCCGAACTGTTTCTCTTCGACCCCGCTGAACTCAACGACCTCATCACCGAGGAGGTCGGCGGATCAGCCCTATTCGCCTCGCGCTTTCGGGAATGCGCCGCGCGTGCTTTGCTCTTGCCGCGCTACAACCCCGGGCAGCGCTCCCCGCTCTGGCAACAGCGCCAGCGCGCCTCGCAGCTGCTCTCGGTGGCGGTGAAATACCCGAGCTTCCCGATCGTGCTCGAGGCCGTGCGTGAGGTGCTGCAGGACGTCTACGACCTGCCCGCGCTCATCGCCATCGCCACCCAGATCGACAATCGCAGCATCCGGGTGGTCGAAGCCGAAACCGAGCAGGCCTCCCCCTTCGCCCGCTCCCTCCTGTTCGGCTACGTCGCCGCCTTCATGTACGAGGGCGACTCGCCGCTGGCCGAACGCCGCGCCGCCGCCCTCTCGCTCGACCCGACCCTGCTCGCCGAACTCCTCGGCCGGGCAGAACTTCGCGAACTGCTCGATGCGGCCGTTATCGACCGCACCGAACTGGAGCTGCAGCGCCTCGCTCCCGACCGACAGGTTAAGGGAATGGAGGGCGTTGTCGACCTACTGCGCCTACTCGGGCCGCTGACGGTGGCCGAGATCGTGCAGCGGGTGCAGGCGGAGGAGGGCGAGGAGACGGCAGCGACTGCTCCGACCCTCCGCGTCACCGGTTACCTCACCGACCTCACCCGGGCCAATCGGGTGTGGCGGGCCGGTGCCGAACGCTTCGCCGCCATCGAAGACGCCGCCCGCCTGCGCGACGCCCTCGGCATCCCGCTGCCCATTGGCATCCCCTCGGCGTTCATCACCCCGGTGATCGACCCGCTCGGCGACCTGATCGGCCGCTACGCCCGCACCCACACCCCGTTTACCGTTGCCACCGCCGCCGACCGCTTCGGGGTCGGCACCGCCGTGGTGCTCGACACCCTGCGCCGCCTTGAGAAGAGCCGCCGGGTGGTGGAGGGCGAGTTTCGCCCCAACGGCTCTGGCAGCGAGTGGTGTGATGTTGAGGTGTTGCGTCGCCTGCGCAGTCGCTCGCTCGCGGCGCTTCGCCAGGAGGTGGAGCCGGTGGACGCCGCCACCCTCGGCCGCTTTCTGCCGGCCTGGCAGCACGTGGCCGAACCGCTGCGCGGCATCGACGGGGTGGCGCAGGTCATCGACCAACTCGCGGGGGTGGCGTTGCCGGCATCCGCTTGGGAATCCCTCGTGCTGCCGTCGAGAGTGCGCGACTACTCCCCGGTCATGCTCGACCAGCTGACCGCCTCGGGCGAGGTGATCTGGTCGGGCGCCGGGTCGCTGGCCGGAAACGACGGCTGGATCAGCCTGCACCTGGCCGACTCGGCCGGGGTCACCCTCGCGGAGCCGACCGGGGATGACACCACCGAGGTGCAGCGCAACATTCTGGCCGCATTAGCCGGGGGCGGCGCATATTTCTTTCGCCAACTTTCCTCGGCCGTCGGCAGCACGGATGACGCCGCCCTCACCCTGGCCCTCTGGGATCTGGTCTGGTCGGGACTGATCACCAACGACACCTTCAGCCCCTTACGGGCCTACCTCGGCGGGCCCGCTCCCGCCCGTCGAGCCCTGCCGCGTTCCCGCGCCTACCGCGGACGCGCCCGCCCGGTGCTCCCCCAGCAAAACGGCACCCCGAGCGTTGCCGGGCGCTGGTCGCTGTTGCCACTGGCCGAACCCGACACCACCGTGCGCTCTCTCGCGCTGGGGGAACTGCTGCTCGAACGCCACGGCGTCGTCACCCGGGGCGCCGTCACGAGCGAGGGCATCCGCGGCGGCTTCGGACTGGTGTACAAGGTGCTCAGCGGCTTCGAAGACACCGGCCGGGCCCGCCGCGGCTACTTCGTGGAGGGATTGGGGGCGGCGCAATTCGCCACCGGAGCAACCGTCGACCGTCTGCGCGGCTTCACCCGCGACCCGGATTCCACCGCCGTCCCCATCGCGTATACCCTCGCCGCCACCGACCCGGCCAACCCCTGGGGGGCGGCGCTGCCCTGGCCGGGAGCGTCGGCCTCGGCGTCCGGCGGCTTATCGGGCACCGCATCCGGCACCGCATTCGAAACGGCGGCAGACTCGAACGCGCCAACCGAGGCATCCACAAAGCGCGGCCACCGCCCCGGCCGCAAAGCCGGAGCCCTAGTGGTGCTCGTCGACGGTTTTCTCACCCTTTACGTGGAACGCGGCGGCAAAACCGTGCTCACCTTCGGCCAATCTGAGAAGCGGATGACCGCCGCCACGGTGTCGCTGGCCGCCGCCATTCGGCGTTCCGGCGGCAAACTGCGCGTCGAACGCGTCGACGGCCAGTTCGTGATCGGCACCCCACTCGGCGAGGCGCTCGTGGCCGCCGGTTTCAGCACCACCCCGCAGGGCCTGCGGTTGCGCGGATGAGCGTCAATCTGCCGCGGCATCCCGCGTGGCCCCAGACACCACACAGCCGCAGCGGGCCCGCCTAATGCCCGAGGGCGACACCGTCTACCGAACGGCCCAAAACCTGAACGCGGCCCTCGCCGGCGCGATGCTCATGCGCTGCGATATTCGAGTTCCCGCGTTCGCCACCGTCGATTTCACCGGCCAGCGCGTGATCGAGGTGGTGAGCCGCGGCAAGCACCTACTGCTGCGGGTCGGCGGCTTCACCGTGCACAGCCACCTCAAAATGGAGGGCTCCTGGCACCTCTACCAGCACGGCACCAAATGGCGACGTCCGGCGCACACGGCTCGCATCGTGCTGGAAACCGCCGACTGGGTGGCCGTCGGCTATTCGCTCGGTGTGCTGGAAGTGCTCGCCACCGACGATGAAGACACCGTGGTCGGTCACCTCGGCCCCGATCTGCTCGGGCCGGATTGGGATGCCGCAGAAGCCCTCATCCGGCTCACCGCCGACCCACAGCGCCCGGGAGGGCTCGCCCTGCTCGACCAACGCGTGCTCGCGGGCCTCGGAAACGTGTATCGCAACGAGCTGTGCTTTTTGCGTGGGATGCTGCCGACCCGCCCAGTCGGCGAGGTAGCCGACCCGCGCCGCCTCATCGCCCTCGCGCACCGGCTGATCGACGCCAACAAGGACCGCTCCGAGCGCACCACCACCGGAACCCTGCGGGGCGCCACCGACTGGGTCTACAGCCGGCGCGGCAAACCCTGCCTGCGCTGCGGTACCAAAATCCGCCAAGGCACTCTCGGCGAAAACGAGTTGCAGTTGCGGGAGACCTTTTGGTGCCCGCACTGCCAACAGTGAAAGCCCGCCGCCGAAAACGTAGTGTTTGACAAGGACCTGGTGTGCCCGATGTACTCCCGCCCGGGCCGCGCCGCGATACCCCCGCTGGTTTACAGTGGGCAGTCAATGGTTCCCGCACAGCAGTCCCCCCAGCGCATCTTCAGCTCTCCACAGGTCCCCGGCAAAACAGTAGCCCTCACGGGGCACACAGTCGCCACCGCAGCATCGAAAGTGCAGCCTTCATGAGCATCCTCCGCTCGGCGCGCACGATGGCGTGGGCGAGCCTGGCTTCCCGCGGTCTCGGCTTCGTGAAATTCACACTGCTCGTTCTGACTATCGGCGGTACGAGCGCCACCGTCGGCGGGCAGGCGTTCGATGTCGCCAACGCCCTCCCTACCAATCTCTATGGTCTGATCGCCGGCGGTGTGTTGGGAGCGGTGCTGGTACCCCAGGTGGTCAAGGCGGTAAGCGACGGAGCCGAGGGCCAGGCCCGCATCAACCGGCTGTTGACTCTCACCATCGTGGGCGCCTTAGCCATCGCCGTTTTGGTAACCCTCGCGGCCCCGGCGCTGGTCTTTGTTTATGCCTCCGGCTGGACCTCGGATTGGCTGGCGTTGGCCGCGGTGATGGCCTACTGGTGCCTGCCGCAAATATTTTTCTACATTGTTTATGCCGTGCTCGCCCAGGTGCTCAACGCTCGCTCGGTCTTCGGTTGGCCCGCCTGGGCGCCGGCCATCTCCAACCTGGTGGCCATCGGCGGGGTGTTCGTCTTCATCGCGGCTTTCCCGAGCGGGCGCGGCGGGGTGACAACGTGGACCCCGACGATGATCGCGGTGCTCTGCGGAACCGCAACGCTGAGCATCGCGGTGCAGGCGCTCGTGCTCATCCGTCCGCTGAAAAAAATTGGGTTTCGGTTTCGCCCGCA
>JACMPQ010000093.1 GCA_014377425.1 Microbacteriaceae bacterium
CTCCGCGCTGGCCGCGGCGGCGCTCCACTGGCTCGTCGGGGCGGGAACTGGCTTTGTCGGGGCGGGAACGCGCTCACCGGGGCTGGAACGCGCTCACCCAGCGCACGTTGCGCGTTTGAGCAGCAAGTGCGGGTAAGGGAGAATAAGGCAATGGCCTATGAGTTTGAGCGTAAACAGCGGATTGCAATTCTCGGAGGCGGACCCGGCGGTTACGAAGCGGCACTGGCAGGTGCGCAGCTCGGCGCCGAGGTGACCCTCGTGGAGCGGGTGGGCGTGGGCGGCTCGGCCGTTCTCACCGACGTGGTTCCGTCGAAGACCCTGATTGCCACCGCGGAAGCGTCTAACTCGATTGGGGAGGCAGCCGACCTCGGAGTGCAGTTCTACACCCGGGGAGAATCTGGCCGACCCGTGCGCCCGGATGTCGCGGTGAATCTAGCCGCGGTCAACACCCGCCTCATGCGTCTGGCTCGCCAGCAATCCGAGGACATGAAATCCCAGCTGATCAAGGCCGGGGTCAACATTGTGCACGGCGAGGGACGCCTCGACGGACCGCAGCGACTCATCGTGGCCACCGGCCGCGGCAAAGGGGCGACCGATTTCGACGAGATCGACGCCGACACCCTGATCGTCTCGGTGGGGGCGAGCCCGCGCGTTCTCGACACGGCCAAGCCCGACGGCGAACGAATCTTCACCTGGACCCAGCTGTACACGCTGGAAACTGTGCCCGAGGAGCTGATCGTGGTGGGCTCCGGCGTCACCGGCGCGGAGTTCGCCTCCGCCTACAACGCGCTCGGCTCCCGGGTAACTCTGATCTCCAGTCGCGATCAGGTTCTCCCGGGAGAGGATGCCGACGCCGCCCGGGTGATCGAGGACGTCTTCAAGCGCAACGGCATGACCGTGCTCTCAAAATCCCGAGCTGATTCCGTCGTGCGAACCCCCGACGGCGTGCTAGTCACTCTCTCGGACGGTCGAACGGTTACCGGAAGCCACTGTCTGCTCGCCGTCGGGTCGATCCCGAACACACAGAACATCGGGCTCGAGGAGGCAGGCGTGCAGCTCACCGAGTCCGGCCACATCCGGGTCAACCGCGTGGCGCGCACCTCGGTGCCGTCGATCTATGCCGCCGGGGATTGCTCCGACTTTCTCCCGCTGGCCTCGGTTGCTGCCATGCAGGGTCGCTCAGCGGTCTTTCACGCCATGGGCGATGCGGTGAACCCCACGGAGCTGCGCAACGTCACCTCGAACATTTTTACCCAGCCCGAGATCGCAACCGTCGGCTGGACACAGAAGCAAATCGAAGACGGCGTCGCTCAGGGCGTGATTTACAAGCTTCCGCTGGCCTCCAATCCGCGGGCGAAGATGCAGGGCATTAAGGAGGGCTTCGTGAAGCTTTTCGCGCGCACCGGATCCGGCACGGTCATCGGCGGGGTCATCGTTGCGCCGCACGCCTCGGAGCTCATCCTGCCGATCGCCATCGCGATCGAACACCGGCTCACGGTGGATCAGGTGGCCCGCGCATTTGCCGTCTACCCCTCACTGTCGAGCAGTATCACGGATGCAGCCCGCGCCATGCACATCGTCGCCTAAGCGGCACATCGTCGCCTCAGCAGAGCATCGTCGCCTCAGCAGAACACTCGAGCAGTAATCAATCGAATTTTGCTCGCTTTCCCGAGTCCGGTAGGATATGGTTACAACTAGCTTGAGTTTTTTTGTCGGTTTCTTCCCGACTGGCTCCGGCTTGGCGCGTTGCAGCGCACGCAGTTCATCGACTTTCGGCTGATGGGCGTGCATGCTCGCCAAAACCCGCATGTGTGTTTCGTGGCCGCCGTCCCAACCCAAGGAGCACCATGAATTCCTACGTCACCACCCCTACGCCCAACGCCTCCGTCGTCGGCGGATACGTGTCATCCTCCGCACCGGGTCTGGCAAACAGCTACGTTAGCGGCGTGGCGCCCGCCCGTGCTGCCGGCAGCTATGTCACCGTGCCGGTGCAGCTCGAGGACATCGTTCTCGCCGCCTAACACCCGCTCTGACAAAAGTGGCCTGGGCCCGGCTTCTCCGTGCCCAGGCCACTGGCATCTGGCCCAGACCCCTGGCCCAGAAATCGGGCCCAGAAATCGGGCCCAGAAATCGGGCCCAGAAATCGGGCCCAGAAATCGGGCCCAGAAATCGGGCCCAGACCTCAGGCCCAGAGCCTAGCTTCGGATGTCGAAGAGCACGGTGCCCGAGGCGACTGTTGCTCCCGCAGCCACCGTCAGGTTCGTAATCGTTCCATCCTTGTGGGCAAGGATCGGCTGTTCCATTTTCATAGCTTCCAGGACGAGCACCAGATCGCCCTTCACCACCGTCGCACCGTCGGCGACAGCTAGCTTCACGATGGAAGCCTGCATGGGTGCCTTCACGGAGTCGCCGGTGGCCGTAACGACGGCGCCGCTGCCCTGACGCTTCGGCGCAGCCTTGGTGAGAGACACAGAGCCGCCCGATGCGGTCAACCGCTCAGGCAGGCTCACCACGAGCCGCTTGCCGTCAACCTCAACGACAACGCTCGTGCGGCGAGCATCCGGCGACACCGGATCAAGCGATCCACTCCACGGCTCGATGTTGTTGACAAACTCGGTCTCGATCCAGCGGGTATAGATGCCGAAGGGCGCGCTGGTGAATGCCGCGTCGCGCACGATCGCGCGGTGAAACGGCAGAACGGTGGGGAGCCCCGCAACTTCGAATTCGTCGAGCGCACGTCGGCTGCGCTCGAGGGCATCGGCGCGGGTCGCGCCGGTCACGATCAGTTTTGCCAACAGCGAGTCGAATGCGCCGCTGATGACATCTCCGGTGGTGACGCCGCTGTCCACGCGCACGCCGGGGCCGCCGGGAAAACGCAAGACATGAACCGGGCCGGGCGAGGGCATGAAGTTCTTGCCCGGGTCTTCGCCGTTGATGCGGAATTCGAAGGAGTGGCCCTGCGCAATTGGGTCGTCATAGCCAATTGCTTCGCCTTCGGCGAGCCGGAACTGTTCGCGCACCAGGTCGATTCCGGTGACCTCCTCGGAGACCGGGTGCTCGACCTGCAACCGAGTATTAACTTCCAGGAAGGAGATCGTGCCGTCTTGGGCCACGAGAAACTCGCAGGTTCCCGCTCCGACGTAGCCGACCTCTTTCAGGATGGCCTTGCTGGCGCTGTAGAGCAGAGCGTTTTGCTCGTCGCTCAAAAACGGTGCCGGGGCCTCCTCAACGAGCTTCTGATGCCGGCGCTGCAGCGAGCAGTCACGCGTGGAGATGACCACGACCGTACCGAAGGCATCCCCGAGACACTGGGTTTCAACGTGGCGCGGGCGGTCGAGGTACTTCTCGACGAAACATTCCCCTCGACCAAAGGCGGCAACGGCCTCGCGGGTCGCCGAGTCGAAAAGTTCCGGGATTTCCTCCCTCGTGCGGGCGACTTTCAGTCCCCGGCCGCCACCACCAAAGGCGGCCTTAATCGCGACCGGAAGACCGTGTAGGTCGACGAAGTCGAGTACCTCGGCGGCATCCTGAACCGGATTAAGAGTTCCAGGTGCGAGAGGCGCACCCACCCGCTCGGCAATGTGGCGGGCCGAGACCTTGTCGCCGAGCTGTTCAATGGCGGTGGGTGAGGGGCCGATCCAGATGAGGCCGGCATCGATTACCGCACGAGCGAAGTCTGCGTTTTCGGCCAGAAAGCCGTAGCCGGGGTGGATGGCGTTGGCACCCGAGCGCTGGGCGATCGACAGAATCTTGTCGATGCGCAAGTAGCTGTCGGCCGAGGTTGCACCGTCGAGCGCGTACGCTTCGTCGGCTAATTTCACGTGCCTGGCGTCGCGATCCTGGTCGGCGTAGACCGCGACCGAAGGTAGTCCCGCGTCGCGAGCTGCCCGGACGACCCGTACGGCAATCTCGCCACGGTTGGCGATGAGAAGCTTCGTTATACGGGACATAGTGACTCAGCCTATTGCCGGAAACGACCCACTCTTTGGTGACCACCAACAAGAACGATGTCGTGTCCTTTGCGGAGACCTACAAATTAGAGGTTCCACAGGCTCGGCCAGGGCACAGCGAAACCGAGAAAAAGCTCGCGCAGGGCTGCTAGGGAGAGCCCGACCACGGCGTGTGGATCGCCGACGATCGAGGTGATGAATGGCGCGCCGAGACTGTCGATTGTGAAGGCCCCCGCCACTTTCAACGGCTCGCCAGTGGCGATGTAGGCATCGATCTCGGCATCCGAAATATTGTCGGCAAAGCTGACGCTGGCCGTGGTGGTGGAACCGGCCGCTCGTCGCGCCACGCCCGCGGTGTGGTCGATCAGCCAGTGACCGGAGTGCAGGTGCCCGGTACGCCCGCGCTGCAACAGCCATCGTTCGCGGGCGACCTCCGGAAGATGCGGCTTGCCATAGGTGATGCCGTCGAGTTCAAATGCCGAATCGCCGCCGAGAATATAGCCGTCAATTGCCGCGCCGTCGATCCGGCGACCGACAACGGCTTCTGCTTTGGCGCGAGCCAATAATTCCACGACGGAGGTCGCAGAAATTGGGCCGTGGGCGGCTTCCCGCGCCGCAACCACAGCCTCTTCGTCGACCTCGGAGTGCACGACAATCGGTTCGATTCCCGCGGCGCGAAGGGTGGCAAGTCGTGCGGGGGACGTGGAGGCAAGGTACAGGTGCACGCTTCTCCTATGCTCGAGGAATGGGCGAAATGCAGGGAAAACAGGTCGAACTAGAGATTACCGGCGTTGCGCACGGAGGAATCTTCATCGCTCGCTACGACGGCAGGGTCGTCTTTGTGAGCGACGCGATCCCCGGCGAGACGGTGATCGCCGAGATAACCAACGACGGCAAAAAGTCGTTCTGGCGCGCCGACACAGTAGGAGTGGTCACGCGCTCCGAGCACCGCCGCGCGCACGCCTGGGCCGAAGCCTCGCTGGCCGAGAAACCCGAGAACCGTGCGGGCGGCGCCGAATTTGGTCACATTGAGCTGTCCCACCAGCGCGAACTCAAACGTCAGGTGATCGAAGATTCGCTCAGCCGGATGGCAAAGCTCCAGCTGAGCGTCACGGTTGAGGCCCTGCCCTCTGGCCTGTCGCTGACCCCGGCACCGGATGTCGATGGCACCGGGTGGCGCACCCGCAACCGCCTGCACGTGGCCGAAGACGGCACCACCGGCCCGTTCGCCGCGCGCTCACACCGAGTCATCCCGGTTTTAGCGCTCCCTCTGGCCACGCCGGAGGCGCAGAAACTCGCGCCGCTGAGCAAGAAGTTTGTCGGTGCCGACGCGATCGACGTGATTGCCCCCTCGGCTAGTGCGCCCTACCTTCTCGTGCACGAGAAGGAGGGAACCAACCGCCCCAAGGTGGAGGTGATCACCGAGATTGTGGGCGAGCGCGAGTTTCATCTCGATGCTCGCGGCTTCTGGCAGGTGCATCGCCACGGTGCCCAAACCCTCACCACCGCGGTACAGGAGGCCATCGACGAATCCCGGTTCGAAATGGCCGCTGCCAACCTCGACCTGTACGGCGGAGTCGGGCTATTAGCGGCGGCGGTCGGCGACCGCTTCGGTCCGGGCCTGAAAATCACCTCGGTCGAGAGTAATTCGATCGCCACTGATCACGCGGCAGCCAACCTCGTCGATTGGGCGGGGGCGGCAGCCGTCACCGCTCGCGTTGATCGCTACCTGCGTCAGCTGAAGACCACCGCGGGCAAGGCCGAGCGTGCACGCCTCAGCGCCGCAACCGTAGTTCTTGACCCGCCGCGTTCGGGGGCCGGGGCCGAGGTTGTTACCGAGCTGGCTGCTCTCGCTCCGGCTCAGATCGTTTACGTCGCGTGTGACCCGGTTGCTTTGGCTCGGGATGTTGGGCTGCTCGCCGGTCACGGGTATGAACTGGTCCGGCTGCGCGCGTTTGACCTCTTCCCGAATACCCACCACGTGGAGACGATCGCGACTCTGATTCGCACCTAGTTCGGGCGTCGCGGACACAATTGCGTCCATTGCATTCGGGCTTAGAATGAGCTCAGAAATCGCTGAATACAGGGATTTCCCGAGACGGGATTTCTCAGTGGCCGAAGAAGCACGTGATCGGCGAGTCGCGGCCGTCGCCGCCGCCGTGCGCGTGGGGGTTGTCGACGATCACGAGTCTGTGAGGTTGGGGCTGCAGGCGGCCTGCGTTGAGGCGGGGTTTAGCTTCACGGTGGCCGCGGCATCCGTAGCAGAACTGATCGCAGGCCTGAACGGGCGAGGCTGCGACGTGGTTCTCTTGGATCTTTCGCTCGGCGACGGAATAAGCATCACCGCGAATGTGAAGGCGGTGCAGGCCCTTGGCGCAGCCGTGCTCGTGCACAGCATTGCGGATCGGGTGGCCTCGGTGAGGGAGGCTCTGGCTGCCGGAGTTGCCGGGGTGATCCCCAAGTCATCGGCCACACGGGAGGTCATTGTGGCGGTGACGACGGTGGCGCGGGGGGACGTGCTCAACAACTTCGAGTGGGCTACCGCGATCGACGCCGACGGGGATTTCACCACGGTGCAACTCGGTCGCCGGGAGCGAGAAATTCTGCATCTGTACGCCTCCGGCTTTCCATTAAAGATTGCCGCGCAGAAACTCGACATTAGCTACGCGACGGCACGCGAGTATTTGGATCGGATTCGCGCGAAATACGTGGAGGTCGGTCGACCAGCACCAACCAAGGTCGATCTCCTGCGCCGAGCGGTAGAGGATGGCATTTTGCCCGGCCTCGGTTCGGATTCACCTTTTGGTCGTTGACCCGGGCGTTACGCGTCAACCCTCTCTCTTGAGCCGGCGCAAGATTGACTCGATCATTGCGCGCTCGGTGGCGGTCTTCGGGCTGTTTCTCGGAGTTCAGGCGACCGAGGCAATGTCCGAACAAAGCGCGCGGCTCTCGCCCCTCTGGTCGATCGTGGTAACCCTTCTGGTTTACGGCGGGCTAGTCGCCGGAATGATTACCGCGGCTCTAAACCGCGGAACCCGGGTCGTCTTCGGCTATTTCACCGTGGCATGGCTGATTGGAATGGCGAGCTGGCCACTTGCGGTTTCTCACGCGGTGCCCGCCGTGCAGGATCGGCCCTGGCTATGGTATTTCTGCACCGTGGCGACAGCGACGGCGGCGGTGGCCTGGCCATGGTGGCCTGCGCTGGCGGCGTTGGTGGTCGCACCGCTCTGCTTCGGTCTCGTGCGGGTATCGCCTACCGGAGGAGGGACGTCGATCACGGCGGCGTCGTTCGATGTGGTCGACGCCTGGCTTCTCGGCGCTGCGATCCTAGGCATCATTACGATGCTCCGCCAGAGAGCATCGGCGCTTGACGTGGCGCAGTCCGCGGCTCTGGGGCGTTACGCCCGCGCGGTGAGGCGTCAGGCCACCGAGGTGCAACGCAGCGAGGTCGACGGCATCGTGCACGACAGTGTGCTGTCTGCTCTTCTTGCCGCGAGCCGCGCCGAGAGCGCACCGTCTCAAAAACTTGCGGCCGAAATGGCCGTCGACGCCATCGGCTTGCTTCGTGATGCCGCCGATTTTGCCCCGGGTGATGGCCAGGTTGTTTCGTTGCGCGTTTTGGTTTCGCGCATCGAAGGTGCGAGCCGATCCCTCGGGGTACCCTTCGGTTTCCAGAGTGAAGAATTTTGCGACGAGACGGTGCCGACATCCGCCGCCGAAGCAGTCTTCTCGGCGGCGCTTCAGGCCATGAGCAACAGTGTTGCACATGCCCGCGACACACCGCCGCTTCGGCGCTGGGTCAGCGTCAGGGGTCGCAGCGACCGACCGAATGGCGGCGGCGGAATTTTGGTCGAGGTGGGGGACACCGGTCGCGGATTCGACCCACGGAGTGCTCCCGCTATGCGGATCGGCCTTCGGATGTCAGTTATGGAACGGATGCTCAACGCCGGTGGACGCGGAGAAATTCGATCGACCCTCGGTGTGGGGACGGTGATTTCGATTGTCTGGCCGGATGACCGGCGTCCCAGCACTCTTCCGGTAGAGCGAGCTGATCTGGGCGTGGTAGCTAATCTCGCCGGGGCGGCGATTCTCCCGGAAACGATGCACCGGCGAGCGGAAAAGCAATGACGCGGCGATTTTCGGGAACGACGATGATCACCTTAGCCGCCGTGTTTTCGGGCTATCAGCTGGTGCTCGCCGGCGTGGCAGTCACGAACCCGGTTGGGCCTACCAGTGCCGCGATGGTGCTGTACGCGATCCTCACCCTGCTGGTTCTCTGGCCCAGCAGAAAGCCCCGAATGCCGCTCTGGCTGGCCACTGTGTGTGTTGTCGGCTCTGTCGTAATCTCGACGCTGGCGCGGGAGGATCTCCCCTCGGGAGGGGGTGGCATCGTTGCTGTGTGGTACGTTCCCGCGGTCGGGATCCTGCTTGCCGTGACGTCTGCACGTCGTCGGCAATCCTTCGCCTGGGCGGGGATTTGCGCGCTCATCGCGCAGACCGGTTTTTTTGAGGGTCTGGGCGCACTGGTGGCGCTCGGGGTTTTCGGGCCGGTGGCCTGGGTGGCAACTTCGCATTGTCTGACACGGTGGCTTGCCGGTGCCACCCGAGACGCTGCCCTGTTTGCGCAGGCTGAACGGGAAGCGCTCCAGTGGCGGGCCGCTCAGGAGGCTCATATCGGCGAGCGCTTGATTCGTCTAGGTTCGACCAGTCGAATGTCGCTTTCTATGCTCCGGGGGATTGTCGAGAGTGGTGGGCAGCTCGACCGCGATCAGCGCACCGAGTGTCGTCATCTTGAGGCGGCTATTCGCGACGAAATTCGGGGCAGAGCACTGCTGAACGACCGCGTTCGCTTCGAGGTGATGGCGGCCCGTCGTCGCGGACTGAGGGTGATGTTGCTCGATGACGGTGGAATCGATTCGTTGCCGCCGCGGGAGTCCGAGCGAGTACTGAACGCGCTGGCTGCGGCGATCGGAAGCACGGCGAGCGCTGGCGCGTTGGTTGACGGCACCGGCGGTTGTACCGAGGGAGGTCGGATCGTGGCGCGAACGGTTAATGACGCCCGCCCGGTGGCGGTTACGGTGCTGGCGCTGAGCTGCACGCAGGCATTCGGCGAGGTGTGCGTCTTCAACGATGAGCTCCCACCCGGTGAGGAGCGCGAGGAAGTCGTTGACCTGTGGCTGGAAATACCCCGGGTAGCCCTCGCCCTGACCCCGCAGCGTTGATCTGATAATTCGGGCGAAACCGGCTGAGGTTAGCGAGTTCGAGTCAAAGCGGGCAGAGAAATGGGACCGACCCGAAGGACGATCCCATTTCAAACCCCGAGTCAGGGCGACAACCCGAATGCTGCCCTGACTCGCCCCCAAACACCGACCTGCTTACCCTAGTCGGCCAGTGAATGGCGGTGTAACTCAATGAGAGACACCTAGCGCTCTCATTATTACTGCCCTCGGAGTCTAGTCGAAAGTCGTCACTTCGGGGGACTTTCGGGGTACAGACCGGACTGCATTTGTCAGAAGAATGGCTCAATTTCTCGCTTTTGCCAAAATCTGACCCCTTTTTGGGGTACAACAATTCTTTTTCGATTCGTTGCGGCGCGCACCCATGCTCCCGGCATAACACTCTATGACGTAAAGTCCCGCCAGGCACCGCGACCCGGCGAGAGCGCAAAACGCAGCGAAGAGGGGTTGCGATGCCAGAGATTAGTTCCCGCAGGAGTCGGAGCGGGTTCATCCGCAGCTTCCGCGGCTGCCGTCAGCATAACCGCGGTGACGGCGGCGAGTTCCGACGCGCTGGGCTGGCCCGACAGGATCGTGATTGCCGCGGGGGCAGCATCCGACAGCATCGATTCCAGACTCGTCGATTCCAGACTCATAGCGGGATGTTTCCGTGTTTCTTCGGCGGCAGCGAAGCACGCTTGGTTCGCAACGCCCGAAGGGCTTTAATAACGGCCACGCGGGTAGCGGCAGGTTCGATGATTCCGTCGATCTCGCCGCGCTCGGCCGCGAGAAAAGGCGAGGCCACGTTGTAGGTGTACTCGTTGGCAAGTCTCGTGCGCACCGCCGCCACATCCTCCCCGTTCTCGGCGGCCTTCTTGATCTCGCCGCGATACAGAATATTTACGGCCCCCTGGCCGCCCATCACGGCGATCTCTGCGGTGGGCCAGGCGTAGTTGATGTCGGCACCGAGTTGCTTGGAGCCCATCACGATATAGGCGCCGCCATAAGCCTTGCGGGTGATGACGGTCACCAACGGAACGGTCGCTTCGGCGTAGGCGTAGAGCAACTTGGCTCCGCGGCGGATCACCCCGGTCCACTCCTGGTCGGTGCCCGGCAGGTAGCCGGGCACATCTACCAGGGTCAGAATCGGCAGCGAGAAGGCATCGCAGAAGCGCACAAAGCGGGCGGCTTTCTCGCCCGCCTCAATATTCAGAGTGCCGGCCATGGCGTTGGGCTGATTGGCCACAATTCCCACCGAGCGCCCTTCAACGCGGCCAAACCCGACAACGATGTTCGGGGCAAACAACGGCTGAATCTCGAGAAAATCGGCGTTGTCGACAACGTGCTCAATCACTGTCTTCATGTCGTAGGGCTGGTTCGGGCTGTCGGGGATGATCGTGTTGAGGCGACGGTCTTGATCGGTGACTTCCAACTCCACCTCATGGGCATACACCGGATGCTCCGCCAAATTGTTATCCGGCAGGAAGCTGATCAGGGTTCGGGCGTAGTCCAGTGCGTCGCTTTCATCGCTGGCAAGGTAGTGCGCCACTCCCGAGATGCTGTTGTGAGTCAGTGCTCCGCCGAGCTCTTCCATGCCCACGTCTTCGCCGGTGACCGTCTTGATGACGTCGGGGCCGGTCACGAACATTTGGCTGGTCTTGTCGACCATGATCACGAAGTCGGTGAGGGCGGGCGAGTACACCGCGCCTCCCGCCGCAGGTCCCATGATGATCGAAATCTGCGGGATGACGCCGGAGGCCTGAGTGTTGCGCCGAAAAATCTCGCCGTACTTACCGAGGGCCACAACGCCCTCCTGAATGCGGGCACCGCCGGAATCCAGCATCCCGATAATGGGAACGCCGGTTTTCAGTGCTAGATCCATAACCTTAAGGATTTTCTCGCCGGCAACCTCGCCCAAAGAACCACCGAAGATGGTGAAGTCCTGACTGTAGACCGCGACCTGGCGGCCGTGAATGGTGCCGGTGCCGGTGACAACAGCATCGCCGTAGGGGCGACTCTTGTCCATGCCGAAGGAGTGCGTGCGGTGACGCACGAACTCATCGAGTTCGACAAACGAGCCGTGGTCAAGTAACTCCTCGATGCGTTCCCGAGCGGTTTTTTTGCCCTTGGCGTGCTGTTTCTTGATCGCCGCTTCGCCGCTGGCCGTTACCGCTTCGTGGTAACGCAGTCGGAGATCGGCGAGTTTGCCGGCCGTCGTGAACATGTCGGGGGCGGGGGCGTCTTCAGCAATCACGCATTTACCTTACCTTCGCGGCCCACCCGGCTTGGGGCCGCAGCCCACCGCAGAGCGCTGAGGGGCGCCATGCACTGTCGAGTAACACCACGCAATGCCGAACAACGTCGTCGTGCGCGTGCATTGCCGATGCTGGCGCATTCTCGGAGCTGGCTCAGTCGGGCCTAGCCTAAGAGTCATGCTCCTACCCCGCACCGCCGCGATTTCGCAACTCACCTTGCTGGACAAGACCGAGTCAACTAACACCGTGTTGGTGGCCCAATCCGCCACGGCTGCGGAATTTGCCACGGTAATTACTTTGGATCAGACGGCGGGCAAAGGCCGTCTCGGCCGGGTCTGGGAAACGCTTCCGGGCAGAGGTGCGGCAATAAGCGTGTTGTTGCGACCGCGACTGTCAACCGGTGGGCCGTTGGAGCTTGCCGCGTGGGGGTGGTTGCCCCTGATGGCGGGATTGGCGATGACTCGAGCGATTACAGAGGTATTGATTACCGAGGTAGTAATTTCGGAGGAGTTGCCTGACCGCGGGAACGCGCCCACGGCTGCTGTCCCGACGGTCTCGGTGAAGTGGCCGAACGACGTTCTCGTGGACGGGCGCAAGGTATCGGGAATCCTCGCCGAACTGCTCCCCGGCGGGGACGGTTTGGTATTGGGGGCGGGGGTGAACCTTTTTCATACCCCGGAGGAGTTGCCGACCCCGATCTCGACATCGCTCGCTACCGCGGGGGCAACGCTGCGCGGCAGTGCTCTGGTCGACGCGATTTGCTCGGCGTACCTCAGCGAACTGCGGTCGCTTTATGCCGACTTCCTTACGGCAGATGGCGACGCCCAGAGTTCCGGTCTTCGCGCGGCGGTGATTGCGCGCTGCTCGACTCTCGGACAGCTCGTGCGCGTACATCTTCCGGACGGTCAACTAAAAACCGGTGAGGCGATTGACCTCGACTCCGGCGGCCGCCTACTTTTTCGAGCCGGCACTACTGTGACCGCGGTCGCCGCAGGAGACGTCGAGCATCTGCGGTATGAATAAACTATGTCAACCATGAGGGGCGCCCGGGATCCCAACGCGGAGCGCGTCGTCGCCACTCTTCATTCGCACGGCCGACGACTTCTCTGGCCCACAATTGTGCTCATCGCCGATCTTGGCGCTGCCACATTTGTGGTGGGCAGATTTGCCGAAAACCGTTTCGTCCCTCTGGTGATCGCAGCTGCTGTGCTGGTGGCATTGGTGCTGTGGCTGCTGCCGCTTTTGAGCTGGCTCTCGCGGCGGTACACCATCACCACTCGCCGAGTGGTGCTGCGCGAGGGCTTTTTCGTGCGAACCAGACAAGAGCTTTTGCATAGCCGCGGATATGACGTCACGGTGCGCAAGCACGCTCTTCAGGCGATTTTTGGTAGCGGTGACGTGCTGATCAACACCGGGTTGGATCGGCCGGTAATCCTTCGAGATGTGCCCTCGGCCGACCTCGTGCAGTCCTCGCTCCACGAGCTCATGGAGATGGCGCTGAATCCGATTGCGGCGCGGCGCTTGGCTCAGGATGTTGACGACGCTACAAGTTGGGGCCAGCGCTAGCACTCCTTGTCCATCCGATATGGTGCTCCCTGAAGAATGATCGGAAGGACGACATGAAAATCTCAGTCATCGGCTGTGGCTATCTCGGAGTGGTGCACGCTACATGCATGGCCGAACTCGGGCATGAGGTTGTCGGCATAGACGTTGATAAGTCAAAAATAGCATCTCTTTCCGAAGGGAAGCCCACATTCTTCGAGCCGGGACTGCCCGAACTGCTCGCGTCGGCGCTCGCTTCCGGCCGACTAACATTCAGCGAGGACATCGGCCGCGCCGCCGACGCTCAGGTGCACTTCATCGCCGTCGGCACTCCCCAAACTGGTGACACTTATGCCGCTGACCTCAGCTACGTCAACGCGGCGGTCACCGCACTGCTGCCCCACCTCGGCGCGGGCGACCTCGTGGTCGGAAAGTCGACGGTGCCGGTCGGCACCGCAGAGATGCTTCACGCGATGATCACCGCTGGCTCCGACGCCAGCCTGGCGTGGAACCCCGAATTTCTGCGTGAGGGCTTTGCCGTGGCCGACACCATTTCTCCTGATCGCCTGGTGTACGGAATCGCCGCCGGTACCGCAACCGGCGCTGGCAATGCGGAGGCGATCCTTGATGAGGTCTACGCCGCGGCCCTCGCCGAGGGAACCCCAAAAGTTGTCACCGATTTCGCAACCGCCGAGCTGGTAAAGGTGGCAGCAAATGCCTTCCTTGCCACCAAAATCTCCTTCATCAACGCCATGGCTGAAGTTGCTGAGGTAACCGGGGCAGACGTCACCCAATTGGCCGACGCCATCGGCTACGACGCTCGAATCGGTCGCCGCTTCCTCAACGCCGGGCTCGGATTCGGCGGCGGATGTCTGCCCAAAGACATCCGGGCTTTCATGGCCCGCGCTGAGGAACTCGGAGTCGATCAGGCGCTGAGTTTCTTGCGCGAGGTCGACAGCATCAACCTCCGTCGCCGCGGCCGCATGGTCGACCTTGTCAACGAAATGCTCGACGGCAGCGCTGCCGGCAAGCGGATCGCGGTACTCGGGTTGGCGTTTAAGCCAAATTCCGACGATGTGCGCGACTCGCCGGCGCTCGATGTCGCGGTGCGGCTGGTCGAGTTGGGCGCGATCGTGACTGCGACCGATCCTGAGGCGCTCGAAACCGCTCGTCGCAAGCGTCCCGAATTGACCTATGTAGCCACGGCCGAAGAAGCCGTTCGAGACGCAGACGTCGTGGTGCTGCTTACCGAGTGGTCCGAGTATCGCGAGCTCGATCCGACTGGCATTTCGACCTTAGTGCGGGGTGCCGTGATCGTCGACGGCCGCAACTGCCTGAATCCGGCCCGCTGGCGCGCCGCGGGCTGGACTTACCGCGCTCTGGGTCGTCCGTAACCAGCGTGGCGTGTTCTAGCCGACGGGCTCGCTGAGCTTTCCACGAATCGAGCTCGTGGTCGATGCCAGCTCAGTTGGGCGGTTAAATACCCAGACCCGATATAACCAAAAGCGAAACAGCGTCCCGAGAACCAAACCGAATCCGTTGGCCGAGATGTTGTCGGCCAACGCTCCACGCAACCCGAGAACGTAGTGGCTGAACCAGAGGCAACCGAGCGCAATGAGCATGCCGCCGATGCTCACCACCACGAATTCGATGCCCTCACGCAGCATTCGCGCCCGGCGCACGGCGCGGAACGTCCAATAGCGATTGCCGACCCAGTTGGCGAGGATAGCTACCGAGGTGGAGATGATTTTCGCCACCACCGGACCCTCGTGCAGCATTTCGGGGGAGAGCACAGTGGCGCGCAGCACATTGAACACGCCCACGTCGACCACGAGGCCGATGGTTCCTACAATGCCGAAGCGACTGAGCTGGCTCAGAAAATTTCGCATGCGGCACCCTAGCGTTCGTTCAAACAGTGGTCGGTAAACGGTGAAAGCCCTGATGCGAGAAGATAGATCGTAGGCAGTTGTAGAGTCTAACCGCGGCATCCGTCCACACGTTCTGAAAGAGCCCCATGACCCCTATCGTTGGCGTTATCGGCGGTGGTCAGCTGGCCCGAATGATGATTCCCGCGGCAGTCAACCTCGGAATCGAGCTCCGCGTGCTCGCCGAGACGGCGGGAAGCCCCGCCCAACTGGCCGCGACCGCCGTTGGAGATTACCGCGATCTCGACACCGTTCTCGCCTTCGCGGAAGGCGTCGACGTGGTGACTTTCGACCACGAACACGTTCCGCAGGAGATTCTGACCGCGCTCGTCGCGGGTGGTGCGGTGGTGCGCCCAGGGCCGCAGGCGCTAGTTTTTGCCCAAGACAAAATCCTCATGCGGCAGCGCCTGAGCGAACTTGGATTGCCGGTGCCCGACTGGGCCCGAGTGCGCCACGCCGACGACCTCCAACGTTTTCTAGATGCCCACGGCGGTCGTGCCGTTCTCAAAACCGCGCGCGGCGGCTACGACGGAAAAGGGGTGCGGATCGTCTCCGCGGTGCGGGAAGCCGAGGACTGGCTCGCCGGCACCGCCGAGCTGCTGGTTGAAGAGCTGGTCGAATTTCAGCGTGAACTGGCTCAGCTGGTGGCCCGGCGCCCGGCGGGGGAGATCGCGGCCTGGCCGGTTGTGGAAAGCATCCAACGTGCCGGGGTCTGCGCGGAGGTCATAGCGCCCGCGCCGATCTCTGCTGGAAAGCTCGCTGACGTGGCATCCGACATCGCCCACACTATTGCTGAACAACTCGATGTTACGGGCGTTCTCGCGGTGGAGCTGTTTGAAACCACCGACGAGCGACTGCTGATCAACGAGCTCGCGATGCGCCCGCACAACACCGGACACTGGTCAATCGACGGCTCCACGACCGGTCAATTTGAACAGCATCTCCGGGCGGTCCTAGATCTGCCTTTGGGCGCCACCGGATGCCGCGACCGCTGGTCGGTGATGGTCAACGTTCTGGGCGGGCCGATCGGTGACACCCTCGCCTCGCGTTACCCGCTGGTGTTGGAGCACCAGCCCACGGTCAAGGTTCACAACTACGCTAAGAAGTCGCGTGCCGGGCGCAAAGTTGGTCATGTCACTGCCGGTGGCGATGACCTCGATCAGGTGGTTTGGCAGGCGCGTTCGGCCGCGGATGCCCTCACTGCGGTGGAAGATACGTCTGAATTAGGCCTAGAAAACCTAGGCCGTGAAAATCTAAACGGCGAAGAGTTGGCCGACGATTAGCCGTTCAACGTCGAGGTAACCCGCAACGAAGCGGCTGATTTGCAGAAAACGCCTGTCAAACCGGAAATTCCGGTTTAGTAAGCTTTACTCACAAAGTCGTTTGCGGCATGTCGTTCGTGCAGGGTTCGTCGCTCGGTTGCTCCTTCGGTGCCAAGAGGCCTGTCGCTTCCTGGGGCAACCCATATCGACGTCCGTGCGCGAATCAGTCGGCGCGACACAATAATTTGGGTAGCACCGGTTGACAATGAAAGACGGTTTATTTTTTGCTGAACATCAGCCTGGTTGATGGCCCATTGCTGGGGGGGATCTACCTCGCGGCGTTGGGGTTCACCGCAATCCTCCTCGTTGTAGCCTGTTGGCCGGTTTCAGCGAACCGCACCGAGGTTCGAGGTTGGGCGGGAACGCATCCGCTTTCTCGCATCGCGCGTGTCCTGCTCGTGATTGTTCTCGGCCTCGGTGCTGGCTTTGCTCTGGTCTGGTTCTTGGGCGACCAACTCGACCTCTTCGACCTGCAGTTCACCTACTCGACACGACTCTGGGTGGCGTGTGCTGTGGCCGTATTGGCGCTGGGCGGGCTGAGCTTCGTACATTCCCGGCGCTGGGTGAAGGTGGTTGCCTGCATTTCGGTGCTCACGAGCATTTTGGCTGCAGCCGGCGGTATCAATGCCGAGTTTGGGCAGTACACCACCGTGCGCTCGGCTCTGGGGATTTCCTCTTACGAGAAACTCGACGTTGCCAGGGAAGCGTTCCCGACATCCGAAACGGGCACGGTGGGGACGGTCATCATTCCGGCAACGGTGTCCGGGTTTGCCGCCCGACGCGCTGTGGTTTACCTACCCGCAGCGGCGAGAAGTAGCCATCCGCCGAAGCTACCGGTAATCGTTATGCTCTCGGGCCAACCCGGAAGCCCGCAGGTGCCATTCACCGCCGGCCGACTGTTGTCGATCCTCGACCCGTACGCGGTAAAGCATCACGGCATTGCGCCGATTGTCGTGATTCCCGATCAACTTGGCTCCCCGAACAACAATCCGATGTGCGTCGATTCCTCGCTGGGTAACTCGGCCACCTATCTCACCGTTGACGTGCCGAACTGGATCAAAAGCCAGTTCTCGGTAGCCAGCTCCCCGTCGGCCTGGACAATCGCCGGATTTTCCCAGGGTGGAACCTGCTCAATCCAACTCGCCGCGGCGCATCCGACCATCTTTGGCAACGCTCTGGTTGTGTCCGGCGAACTCGCCCCGCACATTGGGTCGGTGGCAAACACTATTAAGCGGGGGTTTGGCGGTAGCGCCGCCGCCCATGCTGCCTCGGCGCCGAAGGCCATCATGACTGCCAACGCACCCTATAAATCCCTCATGGTCTTCTTCGCGGCTGGCTCCAATGATCCGCGGTATTTGGCCACTGCACGCGAGCTTGCAGCAGTGGCGAAGGAATCCGGTATTCGTACGCGACTCATTGTTTCTCCCGGTACCGGCCACGATTGGCACACGGTTCACTATGCTTGGGCGGCGGCGTTTGCCACCATTCTTGCCCGAGGCGGCTTACCCACCCCATGACCGGAATTCTCCTTCGTTTCGCTCGTCGCCAACCCTTCTCCTCTGCCTTCGCGCTGCTGTTGGCGGTATTTGCCGCGTTCAACAATCCCGTCTTCGGGCCGAGCCGACAAATCCGGCAACTGTTCGGTGGTGGCTTCGAGTCGGTGGTCG
Source organism: Microbacteriaceae bacterium (assembly GCA_014377425.1). Classification (GTDB taxonomy): domain Bacteria; phylum Actinomycetota; class Actinomycetes; order Actinomycetales; family Microbacteriaceae; genus Marisediminicola. The sequence continues at coordinate 17,878 of JACMPQ010000093.1, forward strand.
ACAACCGGCACTTTTGGGCGCCGATCACCTCGGCGTTTCTCACTGACAACGGTGCGGAGCTTCTCGTGGCCGTGCCGGTCGCCCTGGTGGTTCTCGGCTTCGCCGAACGGTTGATGGGTACCCGCCGTACCATCTTTGCTTTCTTCGTGACCGCGGTCACCGGTGCCGGTTTGGGCCTCCTGCTGCAGGCCCTCGGTGTCGCAAATGGGGAGTTGTGGGCGCGGGGCGTAAGTGAACTCGACGCACTGGACTCCTTCACCCCGGTGGCCGGATGCATCATGGCGGCGAGTGCGTTCGCTGGCCCGCTCTGGAGCAGACGCCTGCGCGTGCTGACATTTTCGACCACGATCGTCTTCGTGCTGTTCTCCGGTCAGCCGTCGGACATTTATCGCCTGATTGCGGCGCTCAGCGGGCTCGTTATTGGAGTGCTGTTTCGCCCGGATCCGATCAACCTCACCTGGAGACGGAGTTCCCACCACGAGGGGCGGGCTCTTCTAGCCGCAATCTCTGGGGTTGCCGCGATCGGGCCGGTTATCACGATGTTCTCAGGGGGCCGATTCGGAATCTTGGCTCCGCTCGGGCTGCTCCTCACGCAAGAGGTTCCCTACGCCGCGGACGTTGTTGACCGGTGCAGCGTGGGCAACGTCACCCGACAGTGCCTACACGAACTCACCCTGGCCCGCATCGATGGACTCGGCCCGGTTCTGGTCACGTTGCTCCCCATGGTGGGGTTGTTGATTGCCGCATTCGGGATGGCGCGTGGCCGACGCTTTGGCGCGTGGCTATCGATCGTGCTCAACACTGCCCTCTCGCTGATTGCGGGCTGGTACTACGGGCTCGTTCCCATCATTGGCCAGGCATTTGTCTGGCGCTTTCGCAGCAGTCACTACTGGGAAGTGGCCCTCGTCCTCATTGTGTCGATTTTGGTGCCTCTGGTACTGGCGATACTGATCGCCGCCAACCTGCATCGCTTCACTGTGGTCGGATCGGCGGGTGCTCGAAAACGCTTTATCGTTACAACCGTGACGAGCTTCGTGGTCATCGCGTCGCTCTACGTCGGGGTGGGATGGTTGTTGCGAGACGGTTTCCGCCCGCACGTCAGCTTTCTCGACATCGTGACGGATGTTCCCGAGCGATTCATCCCGATCGGGTTCCTCCGCGGTGAGCTACTCTCGTTTTTGCCAACGCGGTGGGATTCGGCACTGCTTTACCAATGGGTCGGACCGGTATTTTGGTGCATAGTGATCGCGGCCGCCATCAAATGCATGCGGAGTTCCTCCCTGGGTCTCGATTCTGGCCAAGGTACGGCCTTGAAAGCCATCTTGGCGCGCGGGGGCGGCGGATCACTGTCGTACATGGCCACCTGGGAGGGCAATAGCCTTTGGTTTACGCGATCCCGTACCGTCGTCGTTGCCTATCGAGTGGTGGGCGGCGTGGCCATCACGACCACGGAGCCCATTGGCCCCCCGGAGGAAATCCCTGCCGCGATCGCCGAATTTGCCGTGATGTGCGACGACCACGGGTGGGTGCCTGTTTTTTACAGCTATCACGAAAACTGGCAGCCCCTGTTTGCCCAGATGGGGTGGCAGTCAATGCGCATTGCCGAGGAAACCGTGCTGCGCCCGCGCAGTTGGGACACCTCGGGTAAAAAGTGGCAGGACATTCGTTCCTCAATTAGTCGAGCCGACCGTGCGGGGGTTCACGCCGAATGGACGAGCTATCGTGCGCTCACTCCCTCCATGGCCGGGCAAATTGCCGAAATCTCGGAACAGTGGGTGAAGGAGAAGGAACTCCCGGAACTCGAATTCACCCTTGGCGGGTTGGAAGAGTTGCGCGACCCCGCGGTGCGGCTGATGTTGGCCATCGACGGTGGTGACCGCGTGCAGGCAGTAACAAGTTGGCTGCCGAGTTACCGGAGCGGCACGATCGTCGGCTGGACATTGGACTTCATGCGCCGCCGCCCGGAAAGCATGAACGGGGTGATGGAGTTCGTCATCGCCAAGACCGCGCAGGCCATGGCCGAAAATCCGGCGATCGAATTTCTCAGCCTCTCCGCCGCGCCGCTTGCTCCGCCCGCCGGTGCGGCCGGGGAGGAACGCGCGGGTTCGCTGGCTGCGCGACTGCTCGACTTCATGGGTCGAACGCTGGAGCCCGTGTATGGCTTTCGTTCCCTCCTGAACTTCAAACGCAAATTTCAGCCGGAATTCCAGCCTCTCTTTATGGCCTTCCCCGACCCTGTCGCGCTCCCAGCCATCGGACTGGCCCTGGCCCGGGCGTACCTGCCGACCATGACCTGGCGCGAAACGCTCTCCTTTGTGCGCGGCCTCGGGGGACCCGCTCCGGTGAAGTCGACTCCCCGAGGGCGATCGAAGACGCCACCTCCCCCCGCTGCTCTGGCTGTCGACAGTGATCCGGTCAGCATCGCGCCGGTCGACACCGCTCCGGTCAGACGCGCACAGATCGGTAGCGCGCCGGTCGAGCCCGCCCGCTCAACACGCGCCAGATTGCCCAAGCCCCGGCCCTCCGGCGGTTAAGCTGGTGAGCATGCCTACGCCCGCTGAACCTCCGCTTGTTGCCGTCGTGATGGGATCGGATTCGGATTGGCCGGTGATGAAAGCCGCCTATTCCGCCTTGAAAGAATTCGGGGTCGCCGTTGAGGTTGAGGTACTTTCGGCCCACCGCACGCCCGATCGCATGATCGCGTTCGGTCGCGCTGCGGCCGAGCGGGGGGTGCGCGTGATCATCGCCGGTGCCGGCGGGGCAGCTCATCTGCCGGGCATGCTGGCGTCGGTGACAACTCTTCCCGTGATCGGTGTGCCCGTACCGCTGGCCACTCTCGACGGGCTCGACTCGCTTCTCTCGATTGTTCAGATGCCGGCGGGAATACCGGTGGCAACCGTGTCAATCGGGGGTGCCAGAAACGCCGGACTGCTGGCGCTTCGCATTCTCGGCAGCACCGACGAGCGGTTATCCCTCAAATTGGTGGAGTTCGCAAAAAACCTCGAAACCGTGGTGGCCGAGAAGAACGCCACGCTATTGGCGTCGCTGTAGCCGGCGAGCAACCATGACCTCTTCCGCTGGTGCCGATCGGGAAACCTTTGCCAACCCCGTGCGCTTTCCCGATTTGCGGGCACCTGCGCTCATGTCGCGGCGTGGTTGGTGGCTGGTCGTTCTCAACCTGCTGATTCCCGGATCAGCTCAGCTCCTCGCCGGAAATCGCCGCCTCGGCAGATTCGGTGTGGTTGTCACTTTTTCGTTCTGGGCACTGGGGATCATTGCGGCAACCACGGCGGCCGTCTCCCGCCCGATCGTGGTGAGTCTCCTCGCGAACGTGGTAACCCTCTCGGTCTTGCAGGGTGTGCTGGTTTTTTTGATTGTGGTCTGGACGCTCTTGACCATCGACACCCTCCGCCTCGTGCAACTGGTGCGTATCCCGATTCGGATGCGGGCGATCACCGCAGGGCTCGCGATTGTTGCCTTAGCGGCAACGACGATGAGCGCGGGCTATGGGGCCACGGTGGCCCAAGTGGGCCGCGAAACGCTTCAGCAATTGTTCTCGGGTGGGCACTATCGTGAGCCCACGGCCGGGAGATACAACATCCTTCTCCTCGGCGGGGATGCCGGCCCCGACCGTCAGGGCCTGCGCCCCGACAGTATCTCGGTGTTGAGCGTCGACGCGACTACCGGTGCGACCGCCATTATCGGCATTCCCCGAAACTTCGAGCGCGCCACCTTTGCCAAGGGCTCTGCCCTCTTCGGCCCGTTTCCCCGCGGCTACAACTGCGGCGACGAGTGCCTCATCAACTACCTGTACACCTATGCGCAAGAGCATCCGGACCTGTACCCGGAGTCAACCGCGGCGGGCAGCGACCCCGGAATCGAAGCCACCCGTGATGCCGTCTCCGGAGTTACCGGGCTCGTCCTGCACTACTTTGTGCTGGTCGACATGCAGGGTTTTGCGCAGCTGATCGATTCCCTCGGAGGCATTACCGTAACCGTGCCCAACCGGATCGCAATCGCTCCGATTACCGCTCGAAAGCCGTACTTTTGGCTGAACGCGGGCTCCCAGCGCATGACCGGTGCCACGGCGCTGTGGTACGCCCGCTCCCGCTACAACACCACGGATTACGAACGGATGGCCCGCCAGCGCCAGGTTCAGGAGGCGATGCTCACCGAGTTCGCTCCGGCAAACGTTCTCGGCAAATTTCAGGATGTTGCCAAGGCTGGCGCGCAGGTGGTTAAAACCGATGTGCCTTCCGCGATGCTGTCGCAGTTCATCGATTTGGCTGCCAAGGCGAAGACGCAGCCGATGACGCGACTGGAGTTGGTGCCCGGGGTCGTTGACACCGTGTATCCGAAGTACCCGGTCATTCATGCCCTCGTGCAAAGGGCGATCGGGGCTGACGGCAGCGCAAATCATTGACTGCTGTCGCTGTCGCTGTCGCTGTCGCTGTCGCTGCCGCTGTCGCAAGCCAAGCCGAAGCGGCAAACGCGAGCCGTAGACCGCGACAGCAACGGGCGACGACGACGCGCAAGGCGGTGGCAGCGCCCCTCAGGGCGGCTACAGGTCGGCGTGTAGCTGCCAGATTTGGCGGGCCGAGTCTTGCCAGCTGAAGGCGCTGGCGCGATCGCGCCCGGTCACGCTCATTTGGGCAGCTTTTCGGGGATCACCCACCACCGTGGCGATGGCGGTGGCGAGTCGTTCGGCGTAGCTGTCGGGTTCGGAGGAATCAACGACCACCCCGGCGTCGGCGGCCACCTCGACAACGGATGCCGCATCGGAGTGCACTACCGGCGTGCCGGCGGCGAAGGCCTCCAGCAGCGTGAGGGTGAACCCCTCGGCAACGCTTGCGACCACGAACACGCTCGCGCGCGAAATCACCACGGCAAGATCGGCGTCGCTAAGAGCACCGAGAGTGCGCACCCGGTCGATCGCGACGCCCGCGTCACGGGCCACTTCGGCGACTGATCTCGTCGGGGTATCGGGGGAACCGATGAGCAGAAGTGGCAGCCCTGCATCATCGCGGGCACTCAAAGACTGAATGAGTGGTTCAAGCCCGCGATGGGGCATCAGGCTCCCGGAGGCGAGCACATACCGCTGTGGAAGTTGCAGCTGAACGGCCCGAAGCTCGGCGTCCACCGGCAGGGCCAACTTGGTGCTAACCGCGCTGGGGATCACCCGAATTCGTTCGCCGAAGTCAAACACCTCAGCGAGGCTCTGTGCCACGCTGTGGGTCGGAACGATCACCGCGTCGGCGTAACGAAACGCCCGTTTGAGCATGGCCCGCTGCCAGTTGAGTTGGCGCGGTGCGAGGGCGTCGGGGTGGGTGTGGGCGATGGCATCGTGAACCGTGACGATTGACTGCTGTCCCACCGCGGTGTCCCGGTCGTGGCGCGAGAGCGGGGCGAGCAGGCTCGGGGCGTGAATCATCCCGCCACCCGGCAGATGGGTAAAGCCGTGCTGCCAGGCAAGCTGCAATTCCCTCCGGGCAAGGCCGCTGCGGTAGAGGCCGGTCAGGCCGGGGAGCAGTCGGGTGACCGTCTCGATCTCCTGCGGCGAAACGGCCGAAATGATCCCGCTCACCTGACAACCCACCGGGGCTGTGCGGATGAGCTCGCGGGTCAGTTCCTCGCTGTACCGACCCTGAGCGCCGGAGATGACCACGTCGTCGACGATCACCCTCAGCGTGGTCATCACTACTGCTCCATAACTCCTTGGCCCATGGCGTCGGCCAAAGCGGTGTCCCACGCGCGCATGGGCGCAAGCCCCGCGGTCTCCCACGCGGCAGTTCCCAAGACGGAATAGGCCGGGCGTGGCGCCGGTCGAACAAACATTGAACTGTCTGTCGGCCTGACCCTATCAGCGTCGAGACCGGCGTTACTGAAGATGGCTCGGGCGAAGTCGTACCAGCTCGCAGCTCCCGAATTGGTGCCGTGGTAGATGCCGAACGGTGCGCCACTGTCGAGTAAGAGAACGATGTGGGCGGCGAGATCGCGGGTCCAGGTGGGTTGGCCGATTTGATCGGTAACTACCGTCACCTCGTCGCGCTGCGCCGCGACCCGCAGCATCGTTTTGCCGAAGTTGGGGCCGTGTGCACCGTACAACCAGGCCGTGCGCACGATGTAGCTACGGGCACCATTGTGCGTGAGCACGAGCCGCTCCCCCTCCGCTTTGGTGCGCCCGTAGGCGGATACCGGGCTGTGCGGTGTGTCTTCCGGGTAGGGGGTGGTGGCGGTGCCGTCGAACACGTAATCGGTTGACACTTGCACGAGAATCGCTCCGACCTCGGCTGTCGCGATGGCGAGGTTGCCGGCGCCGGCTCCGTTCACTGCCCGGGCGGCACCTTCGTCGGTCTCGGCGTCGTCTACCTTCGTGTACGCGGCGGAATTGATCACCACTGAATGGCCAGCCACTGCGGCGCGTACGGAGTCTAGGTCGGTGACGTTGAGGTCTGCACGACCGAGCGCGGTGACATCCCGTCCGGAAAGGGCCACGGAAAGGTCGCGACCGAGCATGCCGTTCGCGCCGGTGATCAGGTATTTCATGGTGAGCCTCACTGGTTGGACGGAGAGCCGGGGCGGGTCGGAATTATTTGCGGGATACGCTACAGGGCGGCGCGGGCCTTCAGCGGTTCCCACCACTGGCGGTTGTCGCGGTACCACTGCACCACGTCGGCGAGTCCCTGTGCGAACGGCACCAACGGCTCGTAGCCCAGCTCGGTGCGAATTTTAGAAATGTCCACCGAGTAGCGCAGGTCGTGGCCGAGGCGATCCTGCACCTTATCGACATACGACCAGTCTTTGCCGGTGGCATCCAGCAGCAGCTGAGTAAGTTCGAGGTTGGTGAGCTCGGTACCGCCGCCGATGTTGTAAATTTCCCCGGCGCGGCCGCCGACCAGTACCATCGCGATTCCGCGGGTGTGGTCGTCGACGTGCAGCCAATCCCGGATGTTGTTGCCGGCGCCGTACAGCGGAACATGCGCGTCATCAATGAGGTTGGTAACAAACAGCGGGATGACCTTTTCGGGAAAGTGGTACGGACCATAGTTGTTGGAGCAGCGCGTGATCGCCACGTTGAGGCCGTGGGTGCGGTAGTAGCTGCGCGCGAGCAGATCGCTGCCGGCCTTGGAGGCCGAATACGGCGAGTTGGGCTCGAGCGGACGCTCCTCGTTCCAGGATCCCTCGGCAATGGAGCCGTAGACCTCGTCGGTGGACACGTGCACGAAGCGCTTCAGTCCGCTGCGAAGCGCGGCATCCAGCAGCTTCTGCGTGCCCAGCACGTTGGTCTCAACAAAGATCGAGGCGTCGCGCACCGAGCGGTCAACGTGAGATTCGGCGGCAAAGTGAACTACGGCGTCCACGGTCGGCAGCAGGGTGTCGAGCAGTTCGGAATTGCGGATGTCGCCGTGCACAAAGCTGTAACGCGGCGATTCGGCTACCGGGGCAAGGTTCTCCAGGTTGCCGGAGTAGGTGATCGCGTCGAGCACCACGACCTCGGCGCCCTCGAGCCCCGGGTAGGCGTCTTCGAGGGTCCGACGCACGAAGTTTGAGCCGATGAAGCCGGCACCGCCGGTGACGAGGATTTTCATAAAAGGTCCGTTTCCTTGTGGTCGTCGAACGCTGCCGACAGGTTTGCTCGGGAAGTGATTAGTCGTGGAGGCGGTGGCGGATCACCGCGGAACGGATGCCCAAACTGAGGGTCAGGGCGAAGCGCACCGGAGCAAGGAGCGCCCCCGAGTACTTCTTGGCCAGGAATAGCCGTGCACTATCGTGGTGTGCCCGAATCATGGCCGCCGAATCGGTGCCGGTGGAGTGCGCGCCGGTGTGGGTTACCACCGCCTTCGGCTCGTACACGTTGCGGTAGTTTGCGAGCCCTAAGCGATACCCGAGGTCCACGTCTTCGAAGTACATGAAGAAGTCCGGGTCAAAACCGCCCACCGCGTCAAAGGCGGTGCGGCGTACCAGCAGGCAGGCACCGGAAAGCCAGCCGGCATCCCGAGAGCTGCTCGCGGCGGTCTGGTCGTTGCGGTAGGCCCGGCTCCAGGGATTCGACACCCAGAAGTTGGCAAACAGCGCGTGGCCAATACCGGTGCGAAGAGAAGGTACGGAACGCGCGCTGGGGTACAGCTCGCCGGTGGCGGTGAGGATGGCCGGGCCCACCGCACCGATTCCGTGATCGCTGTCACCGCGAGAAACCAGCGTGGCGACAGAATCGGGGTGGAGCACGACGTCGGGATTGCTGATCAGCACCCAGTCGATCTCCGGCGCGAGGGTGGCAATTGCGGCATTCATTGCCCCGCCATAGCCGGAGTTTTTTGATTGTGGCAGGTAGCGAGCGCCCGCGGCCTCAGCCTCGGCGCGTACATTTGCCGCGGGCTTATTGTCGGCGACGGTGACCCCGACCGGCCCGTCGGCGGCAGCAGGGATGGAGGCTAGAAAACCCCCTAAGACCTCAGCGGAGCCATAACTAACCGTCACCACCGCAATGCGGGTGGGTGTTCGAAGCGGCGAAGACATAGGAATTCTTTAGTGTAGCTGGCAGGAGACATCCGGCTGTTTGTGGGCACGGGCGGGTGTCGATTCATGGCGGGCGAGAAACTTTTGATTATTTCTCGTTTTTGTTGTGATTTTGGCCCTTGAACGTGTTACGTTTTTTCCTCAGGTAGTAATTGATCTTGGGGGAGATCCAAATGGGGAAGTTTGTCTATCGCGCCGCTTTGTCGGCCGTTATTGGGGTAATTCTGGTTTCCGGCGGCAGCGCCTCGGCGCAGGCCGCCATTTCTGCGCCGGCGAAGCCGCTGGCCGCTGGTACTACGGTTATGGCCCCCGGGCCGAACAATACCGGAGTGAAGTGGGGCACCGTTCTTACCAAGCACTACGGCGACCTGCGCATCACCACTCCGGGAACGGTCATCGATGGAAAAGAAATCTTTGGTCTGGTGCGCGTCGAAGCGGCGAACGTCACGATCAAGAACTCCATCGTGAGAGGTCGCGACATCACGAGCGATTCTGCTTTGATCTACGCCGGGGCCGCATCGGTGAAGAATCTGCTGGTGCAAAACGTGGAACTGGCGCCGCTGAAGGCATCGCCGGATATCAACGGCATCAACGGGTCTAATTTCACGCTGCGAAACGTGAACATCCACGGGGTACTAGATTCGGTGCACATCTTCGGCGACAACGTCACGGTGGAGTCGTCTTGGCTCCATAACAACCTGCACTATGTCAACGACCCGAACTGGAATGGTGGCCCAAGCCACGATGACAACGTGCAGATCCAAAAGGGCAACAATATTCGCATTGTCAACAACACGATCAACGGGGCGGTCAACGCCGTCATGCAAATCACGCAGGATGCCGGACGCACCTCCAACGTGACCTTCGCCAACAACAATGTTGCCGGCGGGGCCTGCTCGCTGAATGTGGCGCAAAAGGCGCTGGGAGCGATTTCCGGCTTGACGATTCGCGACAACGTGATCGGGGCATCGACTTATAACTGCCCGATGATCGTCGACTCGGCGACACTCAACATTTCCAGCGTCACCGGCAATGTGCGTCCCGACGGCTCAGTGGCCAAGGTCGTGCGCCGCTAGCCCGCGGTACAAATGCCACTCCGGGGCCGACCGTTCGCACAATTGCGAGGGGTCGGCCCCTCTGTTGCGCTACCTCGCGGGATGGTGCCGGTCCGAGTCCGACATCGAATGTGCCTAGGCTAGATTTAATGTTGGCCAAACGGCCCCGATTTTTGTGAGGTCGCCATGGGGTACATCAACGAAGTGATCTCCTCGCGGGAACTTCTGGTGAACCTCACGATGCGTGAGGTCAAAGGAAAATACAAGCGCACCGTATTCGGTCAGCTCTGGTCGCTGGCCAACCCGCTGGCCGCGATGCTCATTTACACCTTCGTATTTGCATTCATCTTTAAGGCACATCCCGATCGCGGAAATCCGAGCGGACTGGATGTTTTTGCCCTCTGGCTCCTCTGCGGACTGCTGCCCTGGACGTTTTTGGCGACCACGATCAACGCCGGACTCGGTTCGCTGATCGCCAATGCCGGGCTGGTGCAGAAGGTGTACTTCAGTCGCATTGTGTTGCCCTTGTCGAATGTTGCCGCCAGCGGCTACAACTGGCTGTTTGAGATGGGTGTTTTGGTGGTTGCTCTCAGCATCGCTGGAGCTTTCGTGCTGCCGTGGCTGCCGCTGGTGGTGGTACTCATGGTTCTGCTCGCGCTGTTCGCGGCGGGGATTGCCCTGATGCTCGCCGTGGCAAACGTGTACTTCCGCGACACTCAGAACTTCGTCGGCATCCTGTTGCAGATCTGGATGTATCTGACCCCGATCATCTACCCGCTCAATCTCGTGCAGGATCAGTCCGACCGAATTGGGGGGCTCTTCGGCACCTCCATCACCCTGGTAGACGTCTTTCGGCTCAACCCGATGGAAAACTTCGTCGACGTTTTTCGTCAACTGCTGTACGACAACCGCTGGCCCAACGCCAGCACCTTTCTTGTCTGCACCCTGTGGGCATTCGGCAGCTTCATCGTCGGCGTCTGGGTGTTCCGTCGTAACGAAAAGAATCTGGCGGAAGCCCTGTGAGTGAAATCGCGGTTCGGGTCGAGAACGTGAGCAAAAAATTCCGACTATATAAGGAACGCAATATGACGCTCAAGGCCGCCATCATGCGCGGCAAGAGGTCGGTGTACGAAGATTTCTGGGCCCTGGATGAGGTGTCATTCGAGGTACCGGTGGGCTCGACCTTTGGGCTCATCGGCAGTAACGGTTCGGGAAAATCCACCCTGTTGAAGTGCCTGTCCAAGATTTACTACCCCGAATCCGGCTCCATCAGTGCCTACGGCAAGCTCGCCGCGCTTCTCGAGGTGGGGTCGGGTTTCCACCACGAACTTTCCGGCCGCGAAAACATTTTTCTCAACGGGTCGATCCTTGGAATGAGTAAAAAAGAGGTCACCCAGAAGTTCGACGAAATCGTCGACTTCTCCGGGGTGGAGCATTTCATCGACCAGCCGGTGAAAAACTATTCCTCCGGGATGTACGTGCGCCTCGGTTTCTCGGTGGCGATCAGTGTGGCCCCCGACATTTTGGTGGTCGACGAAGTTCTGGCGGTGGGCGACGCCGAGTTTCAAGAAAAGTGCCGCCAGAAGTTCATCGAATTCAAAAATGCCGGCAAAACCGTCATTTTGGTGAGTCACTCGATGGACACCGTGCAGCAGATGTGTGATAAAGCCGCCTGGCTGAAAAACGGCCGACTGGTGCAGGTCGGGGAGGCCGCTCCCACCATCCAGGCCTACCTCGGCTCACTCACCACCGGGTCGGTCTAGGAATCGACACCGGCGTGGACGGCTTCCGACGGCTTTTGCCGCCGCCGGTTCGGCTGCCGGGCACACTGCCGGTAACTCGTTAGAATTCATCACGTGCAAATTCGCGAGCTTTCGGTCCCCGACTCTTACGAGATCACCCCGGTGCAGCGGGCCGATGATCGTGGAGTATTTCTCGAGTGGTATCGCTTTGACGAACTCGAGAAGGCGATCGGGCACCCGCTCACGCTGCGCCAGGCCAACACCTCGGTGTCGAAGAAGGGGGTCGTGCGCGGCATCCACTTTGCCGACATTCCGCTCGGCCAGGCCAAGTACGTCACCTGCACCAATGGCGCGGTACTCGACTTCGTGATCGACATTCGCGTGGGCTCGCCCACCTTCGGCCAGTGGGATTCGGTACTGCTCGACACAGTCGACCGCCGCGCGATCTACCTCTCCGAGGGCCTCGGTCACGCTTTTGTGGCACTCGCCGACGATGCCAGCGTCAGCTATCTGGTGAGCGACACGTACAACGCGGCCAAGGAGCATGGGATCAACCCGCTCGACACGCAGATCGGGCTGGTCTTTCCGGCCGACGCCGGGGAGGCTCTGCTGTCGCCGAAGGATGTCGCCGCACCGTCGCTTGCGGAGGCTGCCGAGCTGGGCCTGCTCCCCACCTGGGAGGCCGCCCGCGCGTTCTACGCGTCGCTGACCACCACCTCCCCCGTAACCGAAGGCAACTAACTCATGCGCGGAATCATTCTCGCCGGCGGATCCGGCACGAGGCTCTGGCCGATCACCAAGGGCATCTCGAAGCAGCTGATGCCGATCTACGACAAGCCAATGATCTACTACCCCCTCTCCACGCTGCTCATGGCCGGAATCAAAGAAATTCTGATCATCACCACCCCCGAGTACAACGCGCAGTTCAAGGCGCTACTCGGAGATGGCTCGGAGCTCGGCATCCGGCTCGAATATGCCATTCAGGAATCCCCGGATGGCCTCGCGCAGGCGTTCATCATCGGTGAAGAGTTCATCGGCGACGACTCGGTGGCCCTTGTGCTGGGCGACAACATCTTCCACGGCGCGGGCCTCGGAGCTTCCCTGCGCGGCAACTCCGATGTCGATGGCGCGCGAATCTTCGCCTACCACGTGTCCAATCCCCGCTCCTACGGTGTTGTGGAGTTCGACGACGATTTCAAGGCCGTCTCGATCGAGGAAAAGCCCCTAGAACCGAAGAGCAACTACGCCGTTCCCGGGCTCTATTTCTACGACAACTCGGTGATCGAGATTGCGAAGTCGATCGAACCGAGTGCCCGCGGCGAGCTGGAGATTTCTACGGTCAACGAGCGCTACCTGGCCGCCGGAAACCTCACCGTTCAGGTGCTGGACCGCGGCACGGCGTGGCTCGACACCGGAACCTTCGAGTCGATGATGCAGGCATCCGAATACGTGCGCGTCATTGAAGATCGTCAGGGGTTCAAGGTGGGTTGCATCGAGGAGATCGTCTGGCGCGCCGGCTGGATCAACGATGCGCAGCTCGCAATAATTGCCGCTCCGCTGGTAAAAAGCGGCTACGGCGAGTATCTGAATGCGCTGATTGTGAGCGCCAACAAATAACACGGGCTGGGCGGGCTGCCCACCGGCACGGTTTTAAGGTTCGATGGCAAGCGTGAGGAAAATCAGATGAAGAAGCAACGTTCCGGTGTGGTGAGCGTGATTTTGGTCAACTTTCGCGGCACCGACGACACCCTGGAGTGCGTGCGCGGACTGCAGTCGCTGAACTGGCCGGCCGACAAGCTCGAAATCATCATCGTCGAGAACGGTTCCGGGGATGACAGCCTCGCGCGCCTCGGCGTGCTCGGCGACACGGTGACCCTGATCGAGTCCACCGCCAATCTCGGCTTTACCGGCGGGTGCAACCTCGGGGTTACCTCGGCCACCGGCGAGTTCATCGCCTTCCTGAATAACGACGCGCGCCCGCATCCGGACTGGATCTCCTCCGCCATTCACACCTTCGGCACCGGCAAAGACATCGGCGCCGTCGCCAGCAAGGTGCTTGACTGGGAGGGTGACCGGGTCGACTTCGTCGATGCCGCCATCACCTGGTACGGAATGGGCTACAAGCCGCACGCCGGCGAACACGACCTCGGCGCCTGGGATGACGAGAAAGACGTGCTCTTCGGCACGGGGGCGGCCATGTTCGTGCGGGCCGAGGTGTTTGAGTTGCTCGGTGGCTTCGACGACTCGTACTTCATGTTTTACGAAGACGTGGACCTCGGCTGGCGGATGAACTTGCTCGGCTATCGCGTGCGCTACCAGCCGGCCTCCCTGGCCTACCACCGCCACCATGCGTCAATGGAGAAGTTCGGTAACTTCCACGAGCTGTATCTGCTCGAGCGGAACGCCCTTTTCACCCTGTACAAGAACATCGGCGCGGAGTCCTTCGACCGCTCGGTGGCTTCCTCGCTGCTTCTCGCGGTGCGCCGCGCGGTGGGTCGCGCGGGGCTCGACAGCGGCTCGCTCGATTTGCGGGTCTCCGGTTCCGATAAGGAGCCGCTGGCATCCGTGTCAAAGGAGGCTCTAGCCGGGCTCTATGCCATCGATCAACTTGTGGAAGCGCTTCCGGGCCTTCAGGCGCAACGCGACAAGATTCAGGCCACTCGCATGATCACCGACCGCCAAATTCGGGTGTTGCTCGGCAACACCGACGAACCGGCCTACCCGATCGACACGTACCTCGAGGGCTACGAGAAGATCGTGACCGCCCTCGGCGTGCTCGATGAGGAACCCCGGCGGCGCATTTTGGTGATCACCGGCGACCCGATCGGCGAGAAAATGGCCGGTCCCGCCATCCGGGCCTTCAATATCGCCAAGCTTCTGGCCATCGAGCACGAGGTTCGCCTGATCAGCAGCACCCGCGCTTCGATTTCTAGCCCCGACTTCGAGATCGCCCAGGTCTCCCACCACCGGCCGAGCTCGATCGACGAGCACGAGAAGTGGGCCGACGTCATCGTCGTGCAGGGCCACGGCATTGCCCTCTTTCCGTCAATCGCCAACACCGGAAAAATTTTGGTGGTCGACATTTACGACCCGCTGCACCTGGAGCAACTCGAGCAGGGTCGCCATCAGACGATGGACCTCTGGGACGCCCAGGTGGCGGATGCCACGGACGACCTCAACCGTCAGCTCACCCTCGGCGACTTCTTTCTCTGTGCCAGCGACCGCCAGCGGAGCTTCTGGCTCGGCCAGCTGGCCGCGGTCGGTCGAGTGAACCCTTACACCTACGCCCAAAACAACGACCTCGACCAGCTGATCGCTATTGCTCCGTTCGGCATTCCGGCCGAGGCACCGGTGCGCACGCGTGCAGCGCTGCGCGGCGTTGTTCCCGGCATCGGCGCTGACGACAAGATCGTCATCTGGGGCGGTGGAATCTACAACTGGTTCGACCCGGAATCCCTCATTGAGGCCATCGGTGAGCTGTCGCAGCGGCACCCGGATCTGCGCCTGTTCTTCATGGGCACGCAGCATCCCAACCCGAACGTGCCCGAAATGGCGGCGTCGGTGCGCTCCCGGGAGCTGTCTGATCGCCTCGGGCTCACGGGGACCGTGGTTTTCTTCAACGACACCTGGGTCGACTTCGACGACCGGCAGAATTACCTGCTCGACGCTGATCTTGGGGTCTCCACGCATTTTCAGCACGTGGAAACCACCTTCTCGTTCCGCACCCGCATTCTCGACTACCTCTGGGCCGGGCTGCCGATTGTCTCCACCGCGGGCGACTCCTTCGGCGATCTGGTTGCCGCAGAAAAGCTCGGCGCCGCCGTTCCGCAATCGGATGTCGCTGCCCTCGTGACTGCAATCGAGGTGCTGCTCTACGACCCTGCCGTCGCAGCCGCCGCCCGCACCGCGGTCGCTCGGGTGCGCGAGCAGTTCTACTGGGAGCGGGCGATGGCACCGCTGGTTGAGTTCTGCCGGGCACCGGTACGGGCCGCGGACCGGGCTCCGGCGAAGGCATCCGCGAAGGCGTCAAATAAGATCGCAGCCCGGATGTCGCTGCGCACCCCGCGCGTGGCCCCCAAGTCGGGCATCGCCCGCGACATCCAGCGCGTGCAGTACTACCTTCAAAACGGGGGCGTGCGCAGCGTGGTCGAGCGTTTTCAGGCGCGAAGGCGACGATTTCGTGATTCCCGCTAGGCGGCTGCGGCCCGTGCCGTCTTGTGACGGCGCGTTGCGAACATAGGCGAAGGAATAGACTTTGACTCAGCTAACTCCGGATCTGCCCGGTTCGACAGCAACGACACCAGAAAATGGAAAGGACCACGCCGTGGACAGCTCTCAGCCCACCGGATCCGCCCCGTCGGCGGTGCCGGTGACGGTGACGGTGCCGAACCCCGAGGAAATTGCTCAGACGAGAGCTGACGCCCTCGAGGCGCAGCTGCTCGAGATCACCCACCAGCTCCTCGCCGCGAATGACACGATTGCGGGGATGAATGCTGCGCTAATCACCGCGCAGGCAACCGTTAACGAGCTATCCCAAACCGATGTCGGTGTTGCCTTCGCCCGCGTGGATGACCTCGAAAATCGCCTCGAGGCGATGCTGCATGAACTCCGCTGGACCATCAACAGCAATACCGCCGTACTCGAGCAGATGCGTCTGACGCCCACCTGGCGCATCGGCACCCTGGTCGCCCGACCGCTGGCGATGGTGACGAGGCGTCGACGGTGACCACCAAAAGACCGTTTTTTTCAGTTGTTACCCCGGTCTACAACGTCGCCCTCGACATTCTGGCCGAGACGATCCAGTCGGTCACCTCGCAGGCGTGGCCGGATTGGCAGCTCATCCTGATCGATGATCTCTCGCCGAATCAGGCTGTGCGTGATTTTCTGGCCACGGCAGCCGCAGCCGATGACCGAATCTCGGTAATTTACCGTGACACCAACGGCGGCATTTCCGCTGCGTCAAACGACGGTCTTGCCGCGGCTACCGGCGAGTACGTTGCCCTGCTCGACCACGACGATCTGCTGGCACACGGAGCTTTAGCCCAGGTTGCGGCGGTGCTGTTGGCCGACCCCAAAATTGACTACCTCTACACCGATGAAGACAAAGTAGACCTACTCGGTAACCACTTTGAAACCTTCGCGAAACCGGACTGGTCGCCGGAGCGGTTGCGTTCGCAGATGTACTGCGCCCACCTCTCCGTGGTGCGGCTGCAATTGGCGCGCGACGTCGGCGGTTTCAACAGCGCCTACGATGGCTCCCAAGACCACGACTTCATCCTAAAAGTCACCGAGCGGGCCGGCCGCATCCATCACCTCGCCGAGGTCCTATACCACTGGCGCGCCATCCCCGAGTCCACCGCATCCTCGGGAGAGGCCAAGCCCTATACCTGGCATGCCGGCCTCGCCGCCGTGCGCGCACACGTGGAACGAATTGGGCTCGACGCGACGGTGGAGCTGGGCGGCTGGTTTGGCACCTATGCGGTGCATCGTCGGCTCGACCCGACCACCCGGGTGAGTATTGTCATCCCCACCCGCGGTACCCGTGGCTTTGTTCGGGGAGACTCCCGGTCGTTTGTGGTCGAGGCGGTGCGGTCGATTTTGGCCAAGACTCAGCACCCCAACTTCGAGGTCGTGGTGGTTGCCGACGTCTCGACGCCGGCCGACACCATGGCCGAGCTCCACGAGCTGTTGGCAGAGCGACTGGTGGTCGTTCCGTACAACAAACCCTTCAATTTCAGCGAAAAGTGCAACCTCGGGTTTCTGGCAAGCACCGGTGACATCGTGGTGATGCTCAATGACGACGTAGAGGTCATCGCCGACAACTTCCTTGCCGAGCTGTGCGGCGCGTTATCGGAGAAGGATGTCGGAATGACCGGCGCCTACCTGCTCTACGAGAGCGGAATGGTTCAGCATGCCGGTCATCGCTACGCCGAGCGTGGCTACAAGCACGCGTTTCACGAGCACTCGCTCGGAGATCCCGGGCCGTTTTGCGCCCTCACGGTGGATCGGGAAGTCTCCGGGCTCACCGCGGCGTGCATCGCGATGCGCCGCGAGGTCTTTGTCGAGGTCGGCGGCTTCTCCGAACGCCTCCCGGCCAACTTCAACGACGTCGACCTATCGCTCAAGGTGCGGGCCGCGGGCTATCGGCTGGTCTGGTTGAATCGCGTGCGGCTTTACCATTTTGAGTCCCAGTCGCGTGTCGCCAAAGTGCACCAGTGGGAGTTGGATATTCTCCGCCAGCGCTGGGGAATTCCGCGCCGCGACGCCTATTCAGAGATTGCTCCACCCGAACCCTCGCGCGGTGCGCGAGCCGGACTTTAGTCGCCGGATTCGTCCATCGGATTTGCCCGCCGGGCCGAGTCCTACATACTTTGGAGAATTGTCGTTATGCGAGTCAGAAGAACTAAGTGGGCAGCGATTGTTGCCTTCTTCGCGTGTTTAGTACCCGCGCTCGTCGTCGCGCCCTCGGTCTCAGCACTCTCGGGCACCAACTTCGACCCCGGCTATATCATCTCCGATCCGGTGTTCTCCAACTCTGCTTCTCTCAGTGAGGCGCAGATTCAGGCCTTTTTAGAGAGCCAGATGCCCAATTGCGTGGGCGGCGGGGGAGCTCCGTGTCTACGGGATTACACCGCCTCCAGCATCACCCGCGCCGCGTCAGCCGGTGGCCAATGCGGAGCCTTCGCTGGGGCCGATAGCGAACCCGCCAGCCGCATCATCTTCCGGGTGTCGCAAGCCTGTCAGATCAACCCTCAGTTGCTAATTGTGCTGCTACAGAAGGAGCAGGGTCTGGTCACCGCGACCTCTCCGACCCCCGGAAGGTACCGCATCGCCATGGGCTACGGCTGCCCCGACACCGCACCCTGCGATGCCCAGTTCTACGGCTTTGCCAATCAGGTCTATAAGGCGGCCTGGCAATTTCGCGAATACCTGATCGACCCGTCGTACTGGCGCTACAAGACCGGAAATAACGCCATTCAGTGGCATCCGAACGCCAGCTGCGGTTCTTCGGTGGTCACGATTCGCAATCAGGCCACCGCCGCCCTCTACAACTACACCCCATATCAACCCAATGCGGCCGCGCTCGCTAACCTCACCGGCTCCGGCGACGCCTGCTCCTCGTACGGTAATCGCAATTTTTGGGTGTATTTCAGCAGCTGGTTTGGCTCACCGGTCGGGGCCATTAACCCGGTCGGTGCAATTGAGTCGCTGACTTCCGCAGCAGGGCAAATTCGAATTACTGGCTGGGCTTACGACCCCGACACCACCGGCCCGATTGACATTCACGTCTACGTAAAGAGTTCGGGTACCGCGTCTTCGGCAAATATTCCCCGACCGGATGTCGAGGCAGTCTTTCCCGGTATTGGCCCCAACCACGGGTACGACATTTCGGTGCCGGTTACGGCGCCCGGAGTTACGAGCGTTTGCGTCTATGCCTTCAATGCCGGACCCGGCGTCAACGTGCTCTTGGGCTGTCCGACCGTCACCGCATCAAGCGGGCCGCCCTTCGGTGTGCTGGATTCGGTGACCACGGCGGCGGGCATGATTTCGGTGATGGGCTGGGCGCTGGACCCCGACACCGCGGCCTCAATTCCGGTGCACATCTACGTGGACGGGGTCGGAACTCCGTTTATGGGTAATCGGTCTCGACCGGATGTGGCGCGGGCCTATCCGGGCTTCGGTGACCTGCACGGTTTCGCCGAAACGTTTGCGGCCACCCCCGGACCGCACACCGTCTGCGCCTTCGCAGTGAATGCCGCCGGGCCGGGCAACAACCCGGCGATCGGCTGCCAGAACGTCACCGTGGCGACGGGGCTGCCCTTCGCTTACCTGGATTCGGTGACAGCGGTGCCCGGAGCCTTCATCACCTCCGGTTGGGCGATTGACCCCGATACCGCCTCAAGCATCGGGGTGCACCTCTACCTCGATGGCGTCGGAACACCCTTCGTCGCTAACCGCAGCCGACCCGATGTGGGTCGCGCCTTTCCCGGTTACGGTGACTTGCACGGCTTTAGCGAGCGTGTAGCGGTGACCCCCGGGTCGCACACCCTCTGCGCCTACGCCATCAACTTCCCGGCGCCCGGAGCGAATCCTCAATTCGGCTGCCGCGTGCTGACGGCACTGAGCGGCTCCCCGATCGGCGCGGTCGACGCGATTATCGGCGCCGACCGGTCGGTGACCGTGCGCGGCTGGACTTCCGACCCGGATACCGTCGCCCCGATCGACATCCGGTTGGAGATTGATGGGGCGGTGACTGCCACGCTAAGCGCGGCCGTGCGGCGCCCCGACGTCGCTGTGGTCTATCCGATTTACGGCCCCACTCACGGTTTCTCGTTCACCACGGACACCGGCCCTGGCCAGCATCGCGCATGCATTTACGGCGTGAATGTCGGACCGGGCTCAGACACTCTCCTCGGGTGCGCCACGGTCACCTCGTAGTGGACGCCGCGCGCGCAAAGCTGCGCGGCGCGCGAAGTGCTAACGCTGCACCGGCCCGGATCCCGACAGCTCCGGAGCAACCCGAGTGCGGTTTCCGGCGGCAAGCCACTGCCCGCCACAGATCAGTGTCAGCATTCCCGCAAAGGCGAGCGAACCGATCACCCAGACCATGTTCGGTGAGACCGGGATGTTCCACCACCACTCCGCGTTGGTGTTCAGATTCCAGCCACCGACATCGTTTCCGGTGACGTACCGACGAATGTTGAAGTGCAGCGACACGCCGGCCGCGAGCGATAAGGCGCCGATCAGCACTGTGATCTGGGTTCGTGACGGGCTAAACCCCTCACCGGAACGGCGCACGAGACAGACGGTGGCAAATAGCAGGATGAGCGGAAGCAGGTAGCGCGGCTGAACCGTCTCGCCCACAACGGCACGACTGGTAAAGAGCAATATCGAGGGAACCAACCAGAGGGCGGCGAACACCAGCGCCACCGCAAGCGGTTTGCGCTTCATCCGCGATCCCAACCCGGCGAAGACCACGGCGGCAAAAATCCCCCAGGCCGAAATCCACACCACGGCGGGAAGTTGGGTGTCGAGCCAGCCCAGCCCCCACCGTCCAAAGGCACCGACCCAGAGGTCGGAGACGTTCAGCAGGATGCTCGCCAACAGCGCCCGCGGCTCGCGAACCGGGCCACCGGGCGCCGTCATCCCGGCACCGACGGCCGCGGATTGCCGAGCAGAAAGATACAACCCCAGCGAAATGATCCCCACTACCGCCGGCAGAATCAGTTTGAGCAAAAAAGCCCGAGTGGGGGTGAAGGTCATGACGAGGGCCGCCGCGGCGGCGAGAATCGCGTAGGCCGCGGCATCCGCCCGCGCGCCGGCACCGATCACCGTTGCCACGATGGCCATCGCTGCGAGTCCGATTCGACGCCTACCCGTGGTCTCAAAAAAGCCCAAGAGGGATAGGAAAACGCCGCCACCGGAGAGAACCGCCCAGCCGCTGGGATTAACCGACGGAATGATGAACAGCCCGAGGGGCACCACACAGATCATGAGCGAGATCATGAGGGTCGCCCTGCGGTGCCGGGGGAGCAGGAAAAACAATCCGGTGAAAAATCCCACGAACAAGACGCTGTTGGCTATCCGCATGAGAAGCACCGAGATGTCGACGTTGGGGCCGACGAAGGCATTCATCACGAAGTAGTACACCGGCGGGTAGGTGCCGTCGAAGTTGCCGCGTGCCGACGAGACCACCACGTTCTGATGGGTACCGAATCCGGGGCCCTGGCAGGATGCGCTCTCGGCCGGTTTAAAGGCGTAACAGGTGGAATTCACCAGAAGATCGCGTGGCACAACTCCGCTCTTCGCATCGGTGATGGTGCACTCGCCGATTTGGGTGCCGGCCCCGCACCAGATACTGGCCAGGTGAAAGTCGTCGTCCGGGGCAGATCCGACCGGGGAGGAGAAGCCCCAAGCGCTGAGGGTAATCAATGCCAGAATGGGCACCAGCAGGTACGGATGAACGAATCGGCGCCAAGAAAACTTTTTTTTGGTGTCAGTCACCCCCAAACCCTATCGGGAGGGCTGCATCCACCGAACGCGGCGGCTTGCGTGCCGTGAACTCCGTGGCAGAAGTTTTTCGGCCGCTCATTCCGCGAGAAAGAAAGTCGATTGTGACGCCGTTCGACAGCCCCGCGCACCCACGGCTCACGCTTTCGGTTGCGCTTGCGACCTTCAACGGCAGTCGTTTTGTGGCGGCCCAGATCGCCAGCATCCTGGCGCAGCACACCCTTCCCGACGAAATCGTGGTGTCAGACGACAATTCGGCCGATGACACCGTGGCCGTGGTGCGCAGTGCCCTTGCCGCAGCGCCTGCCACAGTAAAAGTGACCGTGCGGGAGTCATCCGTTCAGCAGGGGGTCACGGCAAACTTTGCCCGCGCGATCGAGTTGTGCACGGGTGAGATCGTGGTGCTCTGCGACCAAGATGACCTGTGGCAACCGACCCGCATCTCCGCTGCACTTTCGGCCTTTGAGATCGATTCGGGCCTGCTTCTGCAGCATGCCGACGCGCGGCTCATCGACGAACTCGACGTACCCCTGGGCACGACCCTGTTTGCCGGCCTCGGCGTGACCCCGGCCCACCGCGCCGCGATAAACGACGGCAACGGCAAAGGCCCAAACAACGGCACCTCCACCGGCGCCTTCGCGCTCTACCTGCGCCGCAACCTCGTCACCGGAGCCACCGTCATGTTTCGTCGCGCGCTGCTTCAGGCCGCTTTGCCATTTCCCTCGGAGTGGATTCACGACGAATGGCTCGCAATCATTGCTGCAGCCACGGGTCGTGTGGCCGTCTCGACTGCCGTCGGAATTGACTACCGCCAGCACAGCACCAATGTCATCGGGGTCACCCAGCCCACGCTGCGCTACAAGATTTCCCGACTGCTCAAGACCACGGCCACGAGAAATCAGCTGTTGGCGGTGCGTGCCCAAATTCTTGCGGAACGCCTCGAGGGCATCTCCGGGGTGAGCCCCGTTGTGCGCACTGCCGCGTGGGAGAAAACGCGCTTCGAGTCGGAGCGAGCGAAGTTTCCGGATGCCCGCATCGCGCGACTTCCGGCAATCTGGCGAGCCGCCCGCGGTGGAAGGTACCGCCGCTACGCGAGCCGCGCCCAACTCGATATCGTGCGGGACCTGCTGCGCCGCCCGGCCTGAGCCGGGACGAAGTTCACACAACCGGGCCTGAGCTCCGGGGACGGGTCCGAAGGCAGCCACGACCTAAGCTGGCAATTATGCCCAGATCTGCGACATCCGAAAGGCGAGCCAAGCCGCTCTCGGGCTTTACCCAAATTATTTTGGCCACGATTGTGGCGGGAATCGCCGGGTATGTCGTGACCTGGTTCGTTCCGCGCGTCATCGGCGGCGGTGACTACAAGGTGTTCGCCGTGTTCTGGGCCGCCATGTACCTCGTCGTCGGGGCGCTCTCGGGTATTCAGCAGGAAGTCACCCGTGGCTCCCGCGAGAAGATCCCCGGCGGGCCGGCTTCCGGACCCGCTCGTGCCAGCCACGCGCGCAACTTCGGCCTTGCCGCAGCGGCCGCGGTAGTCGTGCTGATTTTGGCGACGGCCCCGATGTGGGTGCACGCGGTGTTTCCCGAACTCGGGTGGCAATTGGTTCTGCCGCTTGCGTTCGGCACGGCCAGCTACGTGCTGGTCGCCACGCTCTCCGGAACGCTGTACGGCCTCACCGAGTGGGGCTCCATTGCGCTATTGATTGTCACCGACGGACTACTTCGCCTCATCGCGGTGGTCATCGTCGCGGTGTTCACCCACAGTGTTGTGGCTCTGGCCTGGGCGGCCGCCTGTCCGTTCATCCTCGCCCTCCCCCTCCTCTGGCTTCGCATCCGCCCCGCAGTCGTCGGGCGCATCGAGCTGGATGTCGGCTTTCGTCGGCTGTCGTGGAACGTCGGGCGCACCGTCGGTGCCTCGGTGTCGGCGGCTGCCCTCGTGAGCGGCTTCCCGCTTCTGCTCAGCCTCACCTCACCGCACGATGCCCCCGCTGTGCTGGCCAGCCTTTTCTTAGCCATTACGCTCACCCGTGCGCCGTTAATTGTCTCGGTGACCGCGCTGCAGGGGTATTTGTTGGTGCGTTTTCGAGATCACCCGCTCGCGTTCCGGCGCACCTTCCTGCAGATCATTGCGGTGATCGTTGGGGGTGCCGCGGTGCTGTCAGCGCTGGCCTTCTGGTTGGCGCCCGCCGTTTTCGCGCTCCTATTTCCCGGTGAGCCCGGTATCGGCGCGGGGTTCTTCGCCGTTCTCGTGGGTTCATCGGCTCTGGTCGCTGCACTCTCGGTGACGGCGGCTGCGGTGCTGGCGCGCGCCCAGCATGCGGCGTATTCGATCGGGTGGTTTGTGGCGGCCGCGGCCACGATCCTGACCTTGCTCACCAATTTCGATCTGGTTACGCGCACCGGGTTGTCCCTGGTCGCCGGACCGGTTTGCGGGTTGCTCGTGCACGCCGTATTCCTGGCGATTCCCGCCCGTAAAGATGTCGGGACCAGCGAATCCGGGACCAGCGAATCCGGGACCAGCGAGGTCGGAACCACCGAGGTCGGGCCAGAGGGCGCTGCGGGCGAATACCGCTAGTCGGCCTCTGGTGCCGTGCGCAGTTTCTCGAGCTCGCGCAGGCGCAGCTCCAAAATGGCGGTGCGTTCGGCCAGGGTGCGCGTTTTCGATTCAAGTACCGTCAGTTCGGCACTGTGCTGTAGGCAGACAAAGAACAACACGGCGATGCTTACAAAGAACGCCAGGTTTGTCGGCACCTCGACGCCGAGAATTTTCGAGGCAGACACCAACAGCTGAGGGAAAATTCCGACCACTAAACCGAGCACACCGGTGATGAGCCACCAGATGGCGTGGCGTTCCCGCAGGTGCCTGCGTCGCAGCATTTCTGCGACAACGATCAGGGCGAGAACCGCCGAGACGATACCGGCAATGTAACTAGGAAGACTCATGGGGTTAGTCGGCTCGCGAGGTTAGGGATGATTTGGGGCGCAGGAACGCGAACATCAGGGCCATCACGGCTCGACCGAGGTAGGCGGCGGCCTTGACCGGGTCGTGCGAGGGAACTCCGCCCGCGCGCGCGCGCATGGCCACCGGAATCTGGCGCACCGTGCAGCCGCTTCGGGTCGCAATCACCAGCGCTTCGATTGTGTCGCCGAGATATTCGGCCGGGTATTGCTCGGCAAACAGTCGCACCGCGCGCGGACCAGAAGCGCGGTAGCCGCTTGTCGTGTCGGTGAGGGTAGTGGCGGATGATCGGCTGAGGGTCACCGCAAGAAGGGCCATTGCCCACTGCCGCGGGCCGCGCACCACGTAGTCACCTTCGCCGGCGAAACGGGCCCCGAGAACGAGGTCGGCATTGTCCAGTTCGGCAAGCAAGGCGGGCACGCTGGATGGGTCATGCTGACCGTCGGAATCGATTTGGATTACGTTCTCATAGCCATTCTCTAATGCGAATCTAAAACCGGTTCGCATGGCACCGCCGACCCCGAGGTTGAACGGCAGGGTGGCAACGAGGGCGCCGGCTTCGCGGGCACGGCGCGTGGTGGCATCCGTTGATCCATCATCGACCACTAAAACAGAGACGCCGGGTACCTTCTCGAATACCTCGCGAACGACCGCCCCGACCGACTCTTCCTCGTTAAATGCCGGCATCACAATGAGGGTGCGGGCAATACGGGACGACATGAAAAGAATCCTAGCAACGGGGCGCAATCCCGCTGCGCGCCACGCTAGCGCCGTGGGTAGGGCCGGTTCAGTACGTGGCTGAGCAGAACGCGTCGGCCGAGCGAGGGCCCCTTGGCCAGAAGAGCCAACAGTTCGGTGAGCGCGTTTAGGCGAGAGGAGACGTGGTGATCTGCGACCCGAGCCGCCCGGTGCCAACCAATCTGGCGCAAATCCTTCGCGGTTTCTGTAAAGAGCGTGCGTTCCTCGATGAACTTGGAGCCGTCGGTACCCGTGACCGCCGAGACGCTGGCGGAATGGCGCCGGTAGTGAAAGACCGGCTCATCGTCGAGCACGAGGGTGCCACCACGCTTCACGATTTCCAGCAGCATGGCGAGGTCGAGAACAACGGTGAGGTCGGCGCGAAAACCGATTTGCTGTAGCCACGAGCTTCGCCAAACGAGGGAGGGAAAGTACGCCCAGTTGCCGCGCAACAGGCTTTTCGCCAAGTTTTCACCGGAGTACGCCCGGCTACCCGAGCCGGGCAGGCGGTAGAACGTCTTTACCCGGTCGGGAAGGGGGCGCGATTGCTGCCCCGCACTGTCAATAACGGTGACCCCCGGTTGGATGATCGCAGCCTCCGGAAACGCGTCGGTCAGCCGGGCAATGGCGCTCACAAAACCGGGCGCCATCATGTCGTCGCAGCCCATCAGCATTCCGTAGTCGGCGGTCATCAGCTCGACGCACCGCTGAAAGTTGCCGCTCACCCCGAGATTGCTTTCGTTGCGCAGGTAGGTGATGCGGGCATCCGCCAGCGCGTTCACCCAGCGGCCAGGTTCCGGGTCGGGAAACACGTCGTCGACGATGGTTAGACGCCAGTCGGGGTTGTCTTGGGCGAGCACACTCTCGACCGCCAGGCGAAAGTGATCGACCCTTCCATAGAACGGCATCATGATATCCAGAGGCATTCGGATAGGCTAGCAAGGCCCTCTAGCGTCACTTTCACGGTAAACGCGGGGAAATTTTGCAGTGAACCGGAGCGAAAAGAGTACAAAATGACCGAGACCAAGATGAAGCGGGCCTTGATCACCGGCATCACCGGCCAAGACGGCAGTTACCTCGCAGAGCTTCTGCTCGCAAAGGGCTACGAGGTGCACGGTTTCATCCGTCGCTCGTCTAGCTTCAACACTCAGCGCATCGACCACATTTACCAGAGCTCACAGGTAGAGAACCACCGCATGGTGCTGCACTTCGCCGACCTCACCGATGGCTCACGTCTGGTCACCCTCCTGCAGGAGATCCAGCCCGACGAGGTGTACAACCTGGCCGCGCAGTCCCACGTTCGGGTGAGCTTCGATGAGCCGGAATACACCGGCGACACCACGGGTCTTGGCACCATTCGTCTGCTCGAGGCCATTCGCGCCGCCGGTCTGCACGTGCGTTTTTATCAGGCCAGCAGCTCCGAAATGTTCGGTGCCACGCCTCCGCCGCAAAACGAAGACACCCCGTTTTATCCGCGCTCGCCGTACGGCGTAGCCAAGCTCTATTCCTACTGGATCACCCGCAACTACCGTGAGGGCTACGGGATGTTTGCCACCAACGGCATCCTGTTCAACCACGAGTCCCCGCGCCGCGGTGGCACTTTTGTCACCCGCAAGACCACCCGCGCCGTCGCGCGAATTGCCGCCGGTCAGCAAAACGATCTCTACCTCGGAAACCTTGACGCCGTGCGCGACTGGGGCTATGCGCCCGAGTACGTCGAAGCCATGTGGCTCATGCTGCAGCACGACGAACCCCAAGATTTTGTGATCGCCACTGGCTCCGCCTATTCCGTGAAGGACTTCCTGCAGTTCTCCTTCGAAGCGGTCGGGCTCGACTGGCAGAAATACGTCAAATTCGACGAGCGTTACCTGCGCCCGACCGAGGTTGATTCCCTCATCGGCGACCCGTCGAAGGCCGCGGAGCTCCTTAACTGGGTACCCAAGGTGCATACCCCACAATTGGCCCAGATCATGGTCGACTATGACGTGAAGGCGTTGGAGACCGAAGGTTCTCACTACGTCGACACCGTCGTCACCGGCTCGTAGGGTGCGCGCCCTTCTCACCGGTGGCAATGGAATGCTCGGTGGAAGCATCGCTCAGGCGTGGCGCCTCACCCGCCCGGCTGACGAGCTCGAGGTCATCACTCGAGCAGCTGTCGACCTGCGCGATCGGTCGGCCACCCGAGAGCTGGTTGCGCGGATTCAGCCCGACATCGTGCTCCATGCGGCCGCCCGAGTCGGCGGCATTATGGCCAAGCTCGCGCATCCCACCGAATATTTGTTAGATAATCTGCTGATCGACACGAGCGTGATCGGCGCGGCAATTGAAGCCGGTGTGCCCAAACTGCTCTATATCGGCAGTGCAGCCATGTATCCGGAGCACTACCGCCAGCCCTTTGTCGAAGGGGATGTTCTCGCGGCGCCTCTCGAGTCGGCCAACGAGGGCTACGCCATCGCCAAGATCGCGGCTACGAAGTTGTGCGAGTACGCCAGTCGCGAGCACGGGTTTCACTATCGCGTTGCCGTGCCCTCGAACCTCTACGGTCCGGGAGACGACTATTCCCTCAGCGCCGGTCACCTCGTGGCGGCAGCAATCGCCAAAATTCATGCAGCCCACGTCGCCGGGGATGCCACGGTGACTATCTGGGGCGACGGAACCGCCCGGCGGGAGTTTAGCTACGCGCCCGACCTCGCGGCGTGGTTGGTTTCACAGGCGGACCGTCTTGAGCAGTGGCCAGCCCTGGTGAATCTCGGGGTGGGAACGGACCAATCGATTGCCGAATATTACGAGCTAGCCCGCACCGTGGTCGGCTACCGTGGTCAGTTCAGCTACGACACCACGAAGCCCGCAGGGATGCACCAGCGGATCCTCGATTCGTCGGTGGCAGCTTCCCTCGGTTGGGCGCCGCCCACCACTCTTCTTGATGGGATGACCGAGGCCTACGCCCGCTTTCTTTACTCTTCTGCAGCGCACACCCCCG
Organism: Microbacteriaceae bacterium; assembly: GCA_014377425.1. Taxonomy (GTDB): domain Bacteria; phylum Actinomycetota; class Actinomycetes; order Actinomycetales; family Microbacteriaceae; genus Marisediminicola. Next base: position 45,880 of record JACMPQ010000093.1, read on the forward strand.
CAATTCAAACCAAGTAAGGCGCCATGACCACCGAAACAGTTACCGGTTACCCCCTCGCTACCTCAACCTGGGATCAGAGCGAATACGATGCCCTCCAACGGGTCATCGCCAGCGGTCGCTTCACCATGGGCCCATTGGTGGCCGAATTTGAGCGCCAGTTCGCCAGCCTGTTCGGTGCCAAGTTTGGCGTGATGGTCAACTCGGGAAGTAGCGCCAACCTGCTGGCGATTGCCGCGGCTGTGCTCGATGAGCGCACCGACCTCAACCCCGGTGACGAGGTGCTGGTACCGGCGGTGTCGTGGTCGACGACTTACTACCCGGTGCACCAGTACGGGCTGAAGCTCAAGTTCGTGGATATCGACATCGACACCCTCAACATGGATCTCGAGCTCGCGGCGGAAGCCATCGGGCCGCGCACAAAGGCGATTCTGGCCGTCAACCTGCTGGGAAACCCCAACGAGTTCAACCGTCTGACTGCGCTCGCCGAGGCTCACGGCCTCATTTTGCTCGAAGACAATTGCGAGTCGCTCGGAGCCACCTTTGAGGGCAAGGCTGCCGGAACATTCGGATTGATGGGTACCTTCAGCTCGTTCTACAGCCACCACATCTCCACCATGGAGGGTGGCCTCATCCTCACCGATGATGAGCAGACCCAGCAGACGTTGATTTCGCTGCGCGCTCACGGCTGGACCCGCGAACTGCCCGCGGACAATTTTCTGCACCCGAAGACCGGCGACGAGTTTGATGATCTGTTCCGCTTCGTGCTACCCGGCTACAACGTGCGGCCGCTGGAGATGTCGGGAGCGCTCGGTCTCGAACAGGTCGTGAAGATTCCCGACCTGATCGCCGGGCGTCGTGAGAACGCACGCTACTTCGTTGAACAGATGACCAGCCTCGAGGACGTGCGAATTCAGCGCGAGGTGGGCGAAAGCAGCTGGTTTGGCTTCTCGCTCGTGCTCGAGGGAACCTTGGCCGGTCGTCGTGCTGAGGTGGTGAGCGCCTTCCGCGCCGCGAACATCGATTGCCGACCGATCGTAGCCGGAAACTTTGCCCGCAACCCCGTGATGCGTCACCTCAACGCCGAGGTTCCGGCCTCACTCGTTGCCGCCGATAAGGTACACGTCGACGGCCTGTTCGTTGGCAACCACCACTACCCGGTGCTGGAAAGCATCGACCTGCTGCGTCGCACGCTACTTTCCGTGCGCTAAACCGCGGAGAAGACGCCTCGCACCTGACATTCCTGGTGCGGGGCGGTCCCCGGCTAAACAGCTGGGCACTGAACGGCTCGGCGCTCAACAGCTCAGCGCTGAAGGTAGCCCGGCAGCTCGATGCGTCCGAGGGAAGCGTCGAAGCACTCGAGCGTGCGCGTTGCCACCCGGCCCCAGGAGAACCCGGCGGCCTGCTGGTAGCCCTTCTCGACCAGGGTGCTCATCAGGGCAGGGTCGGTGACCGCGCGTTCGATTGCTGCGGCGATCGAGCTGAGCTCGGTCGGTTCGAAGTAGAGCCCGGCATCACCGGTCACTTCGCGGTAGACCGGAATATTGGAGATCATCACCGGCACGCCCGCCATCATGGCATCCAGTGCCGGCAGCGAGAAGCCGTCGCAGAACGAGGGCATGGCTAAAGCCGAGGCGCTGTCGTAGAGTTCGGCAAGCTCCTCCGACGACACCCAACTTTTGAGGTCGACCCACCGTTCGAGGCCCAACTCGGAAACTACCGGCGCCAACGGATCTTCGCCGTGGCTCCCGGTCACCACCAACCGTGGACGAATCTTCTCGGGAACTAGGGCCAACGCGCGAACGAGCCCCTCCCAGTTCTTGTGGGGGCGACGATTGCCGGTGGCGAGGATGAGCCCGCCCGCGCCGGCCGCAGGAGCAACACGCGCGGTACGCTCACCCACCTGCACGGTTCCGGCCAGTGGCACGACGTCGAGGCGCGTCGGATCAAACTTCAGGTATTTGACAATATCGACGGCGGAAGACTCACTGTCGGTCATAATTCGGGTGGCGTTATCCGCGGCTTTTCGCTCCATCCAGCGCACCGGCTTGGTGTAGAAACCGGTGGACATCAATTCGGGATGACTGAAATACAACACGTCGTGCATCGTGATGACGGTCGGCATGGCCGAACGAATCGGGCCCAAAAGCGCTGGGGAATGAATGAGGTCGGCCCGTATCCGCTTGGCCGCACGAGCCACGCTGAACATCTCGCCGAATGCCCAGGTGAAACGATTCTCACCCGAGATGCGGGAGTTGATTATTTTGCCCGGAAACCATGAGGTGTCGCGCGTCATGAGTTCGGAGCTGGCGAAACCGACGTACTCGTAGTCGGAGGGGGTCGCGCCGAGCTCCCGATACAGCTCGCGGGCATAGGTTTCCATGCCCCCTTTGGTGCCGGTGTAAGACAGGAGGTCGACGAGTACGCGGGGCATAAGGGAAAAGTTTAGTGCAGCGGTGGGGGCTCGCCGGGCGCTACTGGTCCGGAAGTCGAAGCCGCCAGCTGAGCCCTTGAGCGGCCTTTACCGAGCAAATAACCAGTGTGAACCAGCCTGATTCCACCAGGATCGAACTCTCGGCGAGGGCGGTGAGCAGCAGCGCGATGATCATCAGGGCGAGCCAGAGCACGTCGACACTGCGCTTGTTCGAGGCGAGCAGCCACGCGCGCACGAGGGTAAGGCCGACAAAGGCCACAAAGGAGCACAGCCCGACAATCCCCAGCTGGAGGAGCACGTCAATGTAGCCGTTCAACGCGGTCTCGTGGGTGGTGGAGAAGGCATCAAGACCGAAATACGGTTCGATCGGATGCCGCCAGAAGCCGATCCAGCCGAATCCTTCGATGGTGTTCAGCGGGGTGATTCCCAAGATTCGCCGCCACAGGAAGTAGCGCAGTTCGAACTCGCTGCCGGCGTTCAGGGCCGCGATCACCTGCATCCGGGCGATGAAAACGATGACTAGCGTCAACAGCACCGAGCCGGTGAGCACAAACTGGAGGGCGCGCCGGGTGACGGGTTCCCGGCGTCGCAGAACGGCCAAGGTGATCGCGGCGGCCACGACGACCACCAAGACGCCAAAGGTTACCGGCGAGCGAGTGAAGTAAATGGTGATGAGGGCTACGGCGATGGAGGCGCCCGATACCGGGTTGGGGATTGACCGGCTGCGGCGCTCGACAATGAAGGTGATGAGGGCGATGAGCGCCGTGAGCCCCAGCGCATTCCGGCTGCCGAGAAGACCTTGAATCGGCCCGCCTTCGGCAATATTGCCGGCCACGGAGAGAAAACGAATCGGTACGTTGAGCAGGATTCCGGAAAGAACCTCAATCGAGAGCGACGCCAGCAAAATCACGCGCAGCACGTCGCCAAAGGCGCGAATTACCTGGATGAGGTCGCGAGTGAGGGAGACGTAAACGGCGAGAAAAGTCACCAGCAGCTGGTAGGTGATGCCCTGCACGGATGCCCCGCGGTAGTCGCTCCAGAAGACCGACACCGCACTCCAACCGAGAAACACCAGAAGTGACAGCGGGAGCAGGCCGCGCCACTCCAGGTCGGAGCGCTTCACCGCGAGGGAGAGCGCAGCGAGGCCAGCGAGGGTGATCAGTGCCCCAATCTCACCCGGCCAGCCCATGACGCTGCGCACGGCGAAGGCGAGAAAGACGAGGGCGATTGCCGTGCGCGTCACCGCCTGCGAGAACCGTGCCGATCCGAGAGTCTGCACGGCTACGGCGCGCACAATCTCCCGCCGGGCATCACTCATTGCGACCTAGAAGCCTCGGCTCGGCGCGATCTCGTGCCCGCAACTGCCGTTTGGTCACCGTGGCCAGAAGCACCAGCAGCACCCAGCCGCCCTCGATCAGGATGCGACTCTCGGCAAGGGTTTGTACGAGAAGGGCGGTGATCAGTAGTGCGGGGAGCACCGCGTAGGCGCGGCGGCGGCGGGCATCCGGGATCGCGTGCGGGGCACCGGGGGAGTCGGGATCGGTGGCCAACCACCAGCTGCGCACCGCGGCCCCTGCCACCAGCAGGCCGAACACGACGAGGCCGAGAATGCCCAATTGCAACCACACGTCGAGCCAGGCGTTGTGGGCGTGCAATTGCACCACCCCGTTGCGGGTGACGAGGTGTTTGAACGGCTCGACCCACGGCGCCCAAAAGCTCACCCAACCCCAGCCGGCAATGGGGCGCTCCTGGGCTAACGCGATTACCTTTTCCCAGATTCCCGACCTGCCGGTGAGGTTGTCGCTTTTGCCGAGCACGGCGAGGATCGGGGTGCGCAGGACCACGGTGACGACGATGGCCGCAAAGCAACCCACGATGATTGCGCCGAGGGTGATCCGGCGGGCGCGCGCCGTTACCGCCCGACGAAGCAGCACGATCATTGCCAGAACAATGGCAACGGCCGCCAGCCCGAGAAAAATCGTGGCGGAACGGGTGAGGGCAACGCAAGCTACGGAAAGAACAATCGCGAGCACGCTCGACAGGCGACTGACCGTGCCCGCCGCCCACTGCATGGCAAAAACGATGAGCCCGAGCAGGGCGGCCATGGCCAGCAGGCTTGAGGAACCAACAATTCCCTGGATCTTGTCGCCGGCCAGCAGCAGGTTGCGCGACCAGTAGAGCAACTCGGGGGGGTGCACGCGCTGCGCGGCGGTCACCCAAACCGGAAACACCGGTGCGCGCACAATAAGCGACACCACGAGCTCAAATAGCAGCGAGAGTGACAGTACGATGCGCAGACAGCGCCCGAGAGAAGCCACGAGTTCGTCGGCGGTGAGCGCGAGCGCGAGCGCTACGGCCGGAATCGTGGTTACAATTTGCGCCAAAACTCCGAGGGCGGAAGCGCCGGGATAAAACGACCAGGCGGTCGACAGCGTCGCAAGGGAGAGGAAAGCCACGAGGGGCGCGGGGAGCGTGCGAAACGACAGCAGGCGGCGGTGACGCACGAGCAGCGCAATCGAGCCGCCCAGCACGATCGCAACCACGGCACCGTAGCCGTACCAGCCGATCGAGTCGCGCCAAGCATCGGAGGCGAGGGCCGTGAAGAAAACCAGCGTCGCAAAAGCGGTGAGGCGGCGACGATTCGCAACGACGGACATTCGGTAAGGCTACCGTCGCTGCAAATTGTCGCCGCCTGAGGTGAGTGCTAGACGAACGCGGCTGTGCCCGTGATTGCGCGACCGACGATGAGGGTGTTCATCTCCCGAGTGCCCTCGTAGGAGTAGATCGCCTCGGAGTCGGCGAAGAATCGGATGACGTCGTAGTCGAGCACGATGCCGTTGCCGCCGAAGATTTCCCGACACCAAGCCACGGTCTCGCGCATCCGGGCAGTCGTGTAGAGCTTGGCCAGTGAGGAGTGCTCGTCACGTTGCAGGCCCTGATCGAGCATGTGCGACACCTGGGTCACCATGCCGATCGAGGCGGTGATGTTGCCAAGGCTCTTAGCCAGCAGGTCTTGCACCAGCTGATGGCTACCGATGGTCTTGCCGAATTGCACCCGCTCGTTGGCGTAGGCCACGGCGGCGTCGTAGGCGCCGATCGAATTTCCGACAGCGGCCCAGGCGACCTCGGCGCGGGTGAGGCGCAGCACCGCGGCGGTTTCCCGGAACGACTTGGACTTCGCGAGCCGTTGCGATTCGGGTACAACCACGTCGGTGAGGGTGATGTCTGCGTTCTGCACGATGCGCAGGGCCTGCTTGTTCTCAATCCGGGTGGCAGAATAGCCGGGGGTGCTCGTCTCGACGATGAAGCCCTTCACCTGGCCGTCGGCGGTGTCTTTGGCCCAAATGATGGTGATGTCGCTGATCGAACCGTTGCCGATCCAGCGCTTGGCACCGTTGATGACCCACTTGTCGCCGGTTCGCGTGGCCGTGGTGCGCAGCCCCTGGGCGGCATCCGATCCGGAAAGCGGTTCGGTCAGGCCAAACGCCCCGAGCAGATCTCCGGATGCCAGTTTCGGCAGCCACTCGGCGCGCTGCTCGTCGGAGCCAGCCACCGCAATCGAGCCCATCACGAGACCGTTCTGCATGCCGACGAGGGTCGCAACGCTCGCGTCAATGCGGGCCAGCTCCAACGCGACCCAGCCGCGGAAAACGGCGGTGTTCGGAAAGTCTTGGGTTTCCGGCCACGGCTGACCGAATAGCCCGAGACCGGCGAGCCCTTTCACGATCGACTTCGGAAAGAACTCTGCCCTTGCCCACAGCTCGTTGACGATCGGGCGAACTTCGGCCTCGAGGAAGGCGCGCAGACGCAGGATGAGGTGCTTCTCCTCATCACTGAGGGCATCTTCATAGCCGAAGAAGTCGCTCGTGAGCGGGGTGAAGTCGACGGGTGTGTCGGTGGCTGTATTGACGGCTGTGCCGGTGCCGACGCCAGCGAGCACACCAGCGGCGGCGGCTTCGGGTGCGTAATCGCGGTGCGAGGCGAGAGTTTGAGGCTCGATAGTCATGGTGAACTCCGGTTCTAGACGACGGTGTTGGTGTGAGGCGTGAACGACACTCCAAACGGCTGATCACGAGGGATCCACCCATCCCGATCTGAATGTGAGCGTATGTCGGTCAGCTTTGCCTCGGCAATTCGCTTGGTAGTTTGATCCAAGCGCACCCCGCAGGCTTCGGTGCCAGGTTGTAGGTCTCGGCAATTCTCGGTGAGAATCCTTGTAGGTCACCGCAGTGTGCCTGTCGGTGTGCCTCGCTGCGTACTGGGGCTGGTCCGCGCCCACCGGCACCAAGAGAAGCGAGAAGGATGTTCGTCGCACTGAGCAATACGCCGCGAGATTACGCCTGGGGATCGCGAACGGCGATCTCCGAGCTCTTTGCGACGCCGGCATCCGGGGGCCCCGAGGCGGAACTGTGGTTAGGGGCGCATCCCGCCTCCCCCAGTCGTATTCTCAATCCCTCGCTCACCGGCGGTGCCGAGACCCTTGACGCCTGGATCGACGCCGATCCGCAGCGCGCCCTCGGGCCACGATTCGCCATCGGTGCCCGACTGCCCTTTTTGCTCAAGGTGCTGGCCATCGACGCGCCTCTCTCGTTGCAGGCGCACCCCACCCCCGAGCAGGCTCGGGAGGGGTTTGCGCGCGAGAACGCCGCGGGCCTTGACCTCGCGGCGCCCGAGCGCAATTACCGTGACGCCTATGCCAAACCCGAACTGGTGTTTGCGATCAGCGACAGATTCGAGGCGCTCTGCGGCTTTCGCGAGCCGGAGCAGGTGCGAGAAATTATCTCCGGGCTGCTTCAGGCGGCAGCCGAGCTTCCGGCTACGGAGCGCCTCAGCCACACGCAGCTCGCCGCGCTCAGCGAACTGCGAGAACGCGCAACGCCTTCGGGCCTGCCCGCCCTCGTGGCCTGGCTCAGCTCGGGCTCGCCAGTGGTCACCGGGATCATCGACGCGCTAACCCGGCTGGCCTCGGAATTGCCTGCGGATCCGCCGGAACGCTTCAGCGGTGAGCTCGCGACGGTGCGCCTGCTAGCGGGCGAATATCCGGGTGATCCGGGCATCGTCATCTCGCTGCTGCTGAACCAGGTGACGTTGACTCGCGGGCAGACGCTGTACCTTCCCGCCGGAAACATCCACGCCTACCTTCGGGGGGTCGGGGTGGAGCTGATGGCGGCCTCCGACAACGTGCTGCGCGGTGGGTTGACCCCCAAACACGTGGACGTACCCGAGTTGTTGCGGGTGCTCGACTTTCGTGCCGTCGACCCGCCCCACCTGGCGGCGGAGGTACCCGCTCCGGGAGTGCAGATTTTTCGGCCGGATGTTCCCGATTTCGTTCTCGTGCGCTTCGACGGCAGCGTGCCCCGGGCGACATTCACTCCGCTCGGACCCGCCATCGCGCTGTGCACGGGCGGGTCGGTGACCGTTTCTGGGGCGTTATCGGGCGCCGGGGCATCCGTCACCCTCAATCGCGGGGACGCAATCTTTATCACCCCGGATGAGGGCGCCCTCAGCGTGTCTGGCACGGGCGAGCTGTTCCTCGCCACAACCGGCTGACCTCTGCGGCGGCCCCGGCCGTTCGCGACAGGCCGCTCAGAATAGGCCGTTCGCCACCGGCCGATCGTTGCAGTGCCCCGCCCTAGGGTAGAGCGCATGACTTGGCTTGTTACCGGCGGCGCCGGCTATATCGGATCCCACGTTGTGCGCGCGCTCATTGGGGCGGAGCTGCGTGCCGTGGTGATTGATGACCTGTCCACTGGTCGCGCCGACTTTATTCCCGCCGGCGTGCCGTTCGCGCGCGGCAGCATCCTCGACATCGAACTTCTGATGCGCACGATGCGGTCCCACACCGTGACCGGCGTCATTCATATTGCCGGCTATAAATATGCCGGGGTTTCGGTGTCTCGGCCGCTGCACACCTACGAACAGAATGTAACGGCGACCGCCGGTCTGTTGGCCGCAATGCAAAATTGTGCGGTCGACCGGATCGTATTTTCTTCCAGCGCGGCCGTTTACGGCACCCCCGACGTTGATTTAGTTACCGAAGATACGCCGAAGGATCCGCAATCACCGTATGGCGAGTCGAAGCTCATCGGCGAGTGGTTGCTGCGCGATCAGGCGGTGGCGGTGGGTTTACGGCACACTTCGCTGCGCTACTTCAACGTGGTGGGTTCAGGAGACGACGGGGTCTACGACGTCAGCCCGCACAACCTGTTTCCCCTGGTGTTCGAGGCGCTCGTTGCGGGCCGCACTCCGCAGATCAACGGAAACGACTACCCGACGCCCGACGGCACGAACGTGCGGGATTATTTGCACGTCGCCGATTTGGCGCAGGCCCATGTGGCCGCGGCTCTTCGCCTGGATGCGGGAACGGCGATTGAGCCCGCCTACAATCTGGGCTCCGGTAACGGCGTATCGGTCGGCGAAATAATGGCGGCAATCGCCGCGGTCACGGGGATCGGGTTCACGCCGCAGATTGCACCACGACGAGCGGGGGATCCTGCTCGAATTGTGGCCGGGGGGGAGCTTGCCGCCCGAGACCTGGACTGGAAAATGAGGCACAGCATCGCTGAGATGGTGCAGAGCGCCTGGCAGGCACGAAATGCGGCGGTCAGCGACTAGCCGGAGTCCGTCTCGATTGACGCTGGACATTTTTTATTTCGATTTGTTTGTTGCGCCGCGCCGCGCGACGCGCCGTTGTCACGAGTAAACACTCGATTCGAAGTTGAGGGTTTACGATTGCCGACTTGACGCCACGGAACTACACCGCTGTAATTATCACTAGCGACACGGTGTGTGACGCGACGTTGCGAGAAGGGAGGACGTGCTATGTCTTTGGCCAACACCGTATTTGGGTCGGAACTTCGTCGATCGAACGGCCCACGAGCCGTGGAATCTAAGCGAACCGCACACTCCCCGGTCGGCGGGCGTCCTCTGAACGGGGAACGTGGTGTACCCGACGACTGGTTCGTTGACCCGATTCATCTCGGCGTTCCCGGAGTTCTCGCTCCCGCGCCCTCAACTGAATCTTCCCCCCGATCGACCCCGGCCATTCGGGGGATTGATCGCCCCTCCTTCGCCGAACCCGCAGAAGATGACACACTCGCTTGGCAAACCGATTCCCTGTGCGCTCAGACCGACCCGGAGGCGTTTTTCCCCGAAAAAGGCGGGTCAACGCGCGACGCTAAGAAGATTTGCGGCTCGTGCGAGGTGCGGGCCCAGTGCCTCGAATATGCCCTCCAAAACGACGAACGCTTCGGTATCTGGGGTGGCCTGTCGGAACGTGAGCGCCGAAAACTGCGCAAACGCGCGTAACAAACGCTTGCCTGTTTCTCCCGGCCCACGTGTGTCTTTACGCGGGGTGTGCCGACCACCCCTAGGCTCGGAGGGATGCAACAGCGCGTAACGGCAATTCTCGTCGCCCAATCCGGCGCGGCGTACCTTGGCCGCACCCTAGATGCATTGGCCGCTCAGACTCGGCTACCGGATGCTGTCATCGCCGTCGATCTCGAATCACCCGATGGCAGCGCAGCACTCCTGTCGGCATCCTCGGTCACCGTATTGGTGTCGGCTCCGGCGGCAGCCACCTTCGGACAGGGAGTGGCGCTCGCCGTCACCGCCGCCACCCACATTGAGGGGCAGGCAACAGCCCGTCAAAACGCAGCCGCCCCCGTCGGTGTCGCTTCGCCTGAGCAGACACCCGATGCGGATGCCGAGTGGCTGTGGCTGCTCGCACACGACAGCGCTCCGCGGCCCGATGCCCTCGAGCACCTCCTCGGTGCGGTAGAAATTGCCCCATCGGTGGCGATCGCTGGCCCAAAGCTCACGATCTGGGATCAGCCGCGAGTGATCGCCGAATTCGGCGAAACCATGACCCGATTTGGTTCATCCCTTGCCATCGTCGATCACGAACTCGACCAGGCGCAGCACGACGCACAAAACGATGTTCTGGGGGTCGCCGCCACCGGAATGCTGGTGCGACGCTCGGTCTGGACAGCGCTCGGCGGATTCGACCGAGGACTGCCGAGCACCGACGCCGCGCTCGACTTCTGCATACGTGCGCGACTGGCTGGGCACCGGGTGGTGACCGTCCCCACGGCACGGGTCGCCAGCGCGGGAGCTGCGGCGGACTTTTCCCGCACGAAGCTCACGCCGGGACGCGACCGTCGGATATCTCGCTCCGCCCAACTCCATCGCCGTCTGGTCTACGCTCCGAGCGTCGTGGTGCCGTTGCACTGGTTGGCTCTCGTGCCCCTCGCTTTCCTTCGTGTGCTCCTGCACCTGTTGGCGAAACGACCCCGGTTCATTGGCGCCGAGATCCTGGCGGCGTTTGCCGTCGCGTTCTCCGACACCAGCGTTTTGGGTGCCCGACGTCGATTACGGCGAACGCAAACTTTCGGGTGGAAGGCCGTTGCCCCGCTGCGTCTCTCAACGCGCCGTGCCTGGGAATTTCGGGCCCAGCGGCACGAGAACGGCCACCTGCCGACTGCGTCGGCCGTGGTCGATGAGCCTGTCGGGTTCATCCTGGGCGGTGGGTTGTGGGCCATGGGTGGTGCCGCCGCATTGGGGGTGTTGGCCTTCGGGAGACTGATCGGCGCCGCATCCGTAACCGGGGGAGGGCTTCTGCCTTTGAGTCCTGCGGTCACTGGACTTTGGGAGAATCTCGGCTGGGGCGGGAGGGCTCTCGGTGCTGGAGCGATCGGTGCGGCCGACCCCTTCACCTACCTCCTTGCGGTACTGGGCTCACTCACCTTTTGGCAACCGTCGCTGTCGATTGTGCTGCTTTACCTCACCGCGTTGCCGCTCGCGGTCGTCGGGGCGTTTTTTTGTGCTCGTCGACTTACGACCGTCACCTGGGTTCCGGCGCTCGCCGGTTTTCTTTGGTCGATAGCGCCAAGCTTCATCTCCGGACTCCAGGGAGGACACCTCGGCGCGGCTGTCGCCCACCTGTTGCTCCCCTGGCTTGTTTTGCTGAGCGTCAACGGGGTGAGGTCTTGGTCCGCCGCAGCCGGATCCGGTTTGGTATTCGCAGCGGTTGTTGCCGGCGCTCCGGTCTTAGCTCCAGCGCTCCTTTTACTTTGGTTTGGCTGGCTCATCTCGCATCCGTGGTCCTGGCTGCGCCTTGCGGCCATCCCGGTTCCGGCACTCGCGCTATATTTTCCCCTCATCATCGATCAGTGGATGCGGTCGAATTTAATCGGACTGTTGGCAGATCCGGGGGTAGCGGTCATCAACCCGGCGGGATCCGGACTCCAACTGGCGCTGGGGTCGGCAGCCGGGAGATCCGATGGCTGGACCGGTCTGCTGTCGTCGCTGTCGTTGCCGGGCAGTCTCGGCCCGGTCGTTGTGGCAGTTCTCCTCCTTCCGCTGGGAGCTCTCGCCCTGCTCGCGCTTTTCACCAGGGGCGCCCCGCGCGCGATCCCGCCGCTGATCATCGCTCTGCTCGGTTTTGTTACAGCCGCGGCAGCCAGCCGTCTTTTTGTCACCTCAGTGGGCGCCTCCGCGAACCCCATCTGGGCCGGTTCCGGGCTGAGTCTGTTCTGGCTCGGGCTCATCGGCAGTGCCCTGGTGTCGCTTCAGGGTCTTCCGCGCCGAGCGCCGAGCCGTGGGGTGCTATTGGGGGTGGCATCCGTTCTGCTAGCGATTCCGCTAATCTCCGCTGCTTTCGGTGGTGTGAATGTCGTGCAACCGGGTACCGGACGCTCGCTGCCGGCTATTGTCAGCGCCGAGACCACCTCCCGACCACGGATCGGCACCCTCGTGTTGCGCCCCAGTGGTGCGGATGCCGTCACGGCATCCCTCGAGCGTGGCACGGGCGCCACCCTGGACGATCAGTCGACACTGATCTCCTCTGCGCCCGTCTTCAGCGCTGTGGATCTCCGGCTCGCGACCCTGGCCGGGAATCTCGCTTCCCGCAGCGGCTACGACCCTGCCGCCGAGTTGTCGAGTCTCTCCATAGATTTCTTGCTCCTTGCGCCTCCCATAAGCGACGGCACCGAATCGGACGGCATGTCGCAAAGAATTCGACATTCTCTAGACGGCAACGAAAGGTTTATTTCCGTGGGGGAGACCTCGAAAGGATCACTCTGGCGTTTTACCGGTCAGACGATAACCGCTGCGCCGGGGGTCGGCAACCGCGACACCGCCTACGGCCAGCTGGTGTTGGGCATTCAGGTCATCATCATGGCGGTGACCACGCTGCTGGCAATCCCCACGGGCCGTTCGGCGCGCCGCCGACGCCCCAAAGCCGAGCAACTCAGTGGCCCGGCGGCAACCTTCGACGAGGACACCGATGACTGAGAGCGATCGCAAATCCTTCGAATCGATGCGGGCGGCCACCGACCCCTACTCTTTGCACGAACCGGAACACATCCCGGCAGCGGATGACTCGGCGGACGCCACCCCCGGTAAACAAGGTGCTATTCGTGCCGGAGTGCGCACGGTCACGGCCGTCGCCGGCATCGCGCTGGCCGTGCTCGTCATTGGTGCAGCTACCGTTTTCACCGGACCGCGGGTGCTGACCCGCCAGATCGGAACCTTGGTAACCCCCGCTCCGGCCGCGCAGCAGCGGGTCTGCCCGGGGCCCGTGCAGGAGGTGAGCGACGAGGCCGGCACCAGGTTTTTGGCTGTGGGGGCTGCGAGCGAAAATTTCCGTGCAATCGGTGGAACAGTGTTTTCCGATCGGCTCGACACATCGGCGTCTGCGTCTGCGTCTGCCCCGAACGCGGGCCCGCTGCGATTGACGCTTCCGCCTCGCATCGAGAATTCATCCTTTCTGGCGGGCAGCCAGTCGCAGTTGCTCAGTGGAAAAGAACTCAGCGGCTTAGCCGTCGCCGAATGCACGCAGGCCTCGGGCGAAAGCTGGCTCGTGGGTGGCTCGACCGAGGTCGGGCGTACCTCCGTGCTGCTCATCTCCAACCCGAGCACAGTGCCGGCCACCGTAAGCATAGAAATTTTTGGGGAATCCGGCAAAGTGTCTGCGCCCGGAATGGCCGGGCTCACCATCGCTCCGGCGAGCGCCCGCGGGTTTTCTCTCGCCGGCTTTGCCCCGGGGCTGATTTCACCGGCGATTCACGTCAGCAGCCGGGGAGGTCAGGTGGTGGCCACCCTTCAGCAAAGCACCGTGCGTACGCTTCAGGCCGGAGGGGTTGACCTCGTCGGTGCAGCCCAGTTGCCGAATCGCTCCGCAATTATTCCCGGTTTGGTCGTGAGTAAGAGTGCGGCGGTCACCGCCGCACAGGGGGCCGCGGGATTCGGCGATCTTGAAACGGCGGTGCGACTTATTGCACCCGGTAGCCGTGACGCAACCGCTACCGTCACTATAACTCCGGAG
>JACMPQ010000094.1 GCA_014377425.1 Microbacteriaceae bacterium
AGGGACGCGGCGACGAGGGACGCGGCGGCGAGAGATGCGGCTGCGAGGAGGGAGGGGGCGAGGGGCGGTTAGCGCTTGCGGTCGTTGCGGCCCACGATTGGGCGCACGGCGATCGAGATTGCCCAGCTGATGAGGGCCAGCACCACGGCGCCCAACACGCCCCAGCCAAAACCGTCGACGCGGAGCCCGAACCCGGTGAACGAGGTGAGGTAGGCCACGAGCAGCAGTAGCAATCCGTTGACCAGGAGGGCAATGAGCCCGAGGGTAAGGATGTACAGCGGAAAAGCCACAATCCGAATGAAGTTACCGATGATGCCGTTCACGATTCCGAAGATGAGCGCTACTAGAAGGTAGGTGATTACGGTCGCGAAGGCATCTGCCGGTGGGTAGGCCACGACCGTGACGCCGGACACAATCAGGGTGGTGATCCACAGGGCCACGGCATTGGTGCCCAGACGCACGAAAAATCTCTTCATCAACTAATAATGCCCGTGCCTCGCCTGCATGGCTGCCCGGCACGCGCGGGAACGCCAGATGCCACAACCGTAGAATCGGGTCGTGACCGTGACCGCAGGTACTACCCCCAATTCAGCCGCCGCGTTCGAGCAACACACCCCACGGGTCGTGCTTCGTGCCGAGATTGAGCGCCTCGTTGCCTACCGGCAGGGCACAGCAGCCCCGGATGACGCCTTTAAACTTTCCTCCAACGAAAATCCGTACCCGCCCATCCCCGCGATCGTTGCGGCCATCGCCTCGTCGAGCGTCAATCGCTACCCGGATGGCTCAGCACACGCCATCCGGAATCTGCTGGCCGAGCGCCACGGGGTGACCATCGCGCGCGTGCACGTCGGGGCGGGATCAGTGGCCATCCTGGCCCAGCTCATTCAGGCGGCGGCGGCCCCAGGAGACGAAGTCATTTACGCGTGGCGCTCCTTTGAGGCCTACCCGGGTCTGGTCACCGTGGCCGGAGCCACCGGGATTCCCGTGGCACTGCAGCCGGATTGCACCCACGACCTCGACGCCATGGCCGCGTCGATCACCGCTCAGACCCGCCTAATTTTGGTCTGCAGCCCCAACAACCCCACCGGAACCATCGTTACGGTAGAAAATTTCGCCGCCTTTATGGTGCGCGTGCCGCCCACCGTTTTGGTGGTTCTCGACGAGGCGTACGTTGAATTTGTTCGTGACCCCGAGTCGGTGCGGGGGATGGAGCTGCTGGAGAAATACCCCAACTTGGTGGTTTTACGCACTTTCTCGAAGGCCTACGGCTTGGCGGGTTTGCGTTTTGGCTATGCGGTGGGCCCGGAATACGTGTTAGACGCTGCCCGCGCCGTGGCGATACCGCTTTCGGTAATCGAACAGGCGCAGCGGGCGGCGATCGCGGCGCTGGAGAACATAGACGTGTTGTTGGAGCGTGTGGAGCGGCTCTGCGTGCTGCGTGACCGGGTCTACACGGCGCTCATTGAGCAGGGCTGGACCGTGCCTAAACCGCAGGGAAACTTTGTCTGGCTGGCCACCGGGGAGCACACCGCTTCGGCATCCGAGATCTTTCTGAGACACGGAATTGTGGCTCGCGCTCTGGGCTCTGACGGCCTCCGAATCTCAATCGGCGAAGCCGAATCTGTGGACAATCTCCTTGCTGGAGCCGCTGAGGTTGTGCGAACCCTACCGCTGGGCCGCTCGGTGGCCGCACTAGATTAGTACTTTGACGTCGATTTCGGCCGAGGTCATCCTGCCACCCGGCAACGTTCAGGCAACAAACACGACTGCGAGGTCACCGTGGCAGAAACCGTCGAGACGGTGCAGCTTCTCTCCGCCGACGGAGTGCTTCACACCGAGGGCCGGGTGGCCGAATTTCTGCCGCTCATTGAGCGCCTCAGCGAGTCCACCCTGCAGAGGTTCTATCGAGACATGGTGGTGATTCGCCGCTTTGATACCGAGGCCGCCAACCTGCAACGCCAGGGCCAGCTCGGGTTGTGGGTTCCGAGCATGGGCCAGGAAGCCGCTCAGGTAGGGAGTGCTCACGCGGCCCGCGACCAGGACCACCTTTTTCCGGCCTATCGGGAGCACGCGGTGGCAATGGTGCGCGGGGTGGATGTGCTCAGCATCATCCAATTGCTGCGTGGCACGACTCACGGTGGCTGGAACCCGAAGGACTCCAAGAACTTTCACCTCTATACCCTCGTGATTGCCTCACAGACCCTGCATGCCACCGGCTACGCCTTGGGGATCACCCTTGACAACGCCTACGCGACCGGGCAGCCGGAAACGGATGAGGCCGTGATGGTGTACCTCGGAGACGGTGCTATGAGTCAGGGCGACCTCAACGAGGCGCTCGTGTTCTCGGCGAGCTACCAAACCCCGCAGGTGTTCTTTGTGCAGAATAACCACTGGGCGATCTCGGTGCCGGTGAGTGTGCAGTCGCGCGTACCGCTCTATCAGCGTGCGGCCGGATTCGGTATTCCCGGAATACAGATCGATGGCAACGACGTGCTCGCCAGCTTTGCGGTGACCCGCGAGAACCTCGACGCCGCCCGCGACGGCGGTGGACCGCGCTTCATTGAAGCGCTCACCTACCGCATCGGGGCGCACACCTCCTCGGATGACCCCACCAAGTACCGCACCGACGCAGAGTTGCAGTCGTGGGTTGCCCGCGATCCCATCTCGCGCTACGAAACCTGGCTGCGATCCCGCGGGGAAAGCCCGACGTTTTTTTCCGCCGTTGCCGAGGAAGCGGAGGATTTCGCCGCCGACATTCGAGCACGCACGCATGAGATCCCAAACCCTTCGGTCGACAAAATGTTTGACCACGTCTACAGCGAACACCACGCGGCGTTGGCGGCCCAAAAAGAGTGGTTGCTCAGCTACGAGGCCTCGATGGGAGCCGGTTCATGACCGAAGTGAGTTCGTTTCTGGCCACCGGCAGCGTCACGGGCAACACCGCCGACAGCGCGGGAAGCGCCGCGATGAACTTCGCCGGCCCCGCGCCGGCGCCCACCGGAACCGTGCTGATGCCGATGGCGAAGGCGATCAATGCCGGGCTTCGTCAGGCGATGATGGATAACGCCAAGGTCATCTTGATGGGCGAAGATATTGGACCGCTCGGCGGGGTATTTCGGGTCACGGAAGGGCTGCAGGCCGAGTTCGGCGCGAGGCGGGTGCTCGATACACCGCTGGCCGAATCCGGCATCATCGGCAGCGCCATCGGTCTCGCCATGCGCGGCTACCGCTCGGTATGCGAAATCCAATTCGACGGCTTCATCTTCCCGGGCTTCGATCAGATCACCTCGCAGTTGGCCAAGATGACGAACCGGCACGAGGGCCAAGTGCAAATGCCCGTGGTAATCCGGGTGCCCTACGGCGGCCACATCGGCGCGGTGGAGCACCACCAGGAAAGTCCGGAAGCATACTTCGCGCACACCCCGGGCCTCAGGTTGGTGAGCCCGAGTACACCTAACGACGCCTATTGGATGATTCAGGAGGCCATCGCCTCCAACGATCCGGTGATGTTTTTCGAGCCGAAGAGCCGCTACTGGCACAAGGGTGACGTCGACCTCTCTGGCAGCGCAGCGCCGTTGCACGCGAGCCGCGTTATCCGTTCGGGAACCGACGTCACCGTGCTCGGCCACGGCGCGATGATCACGGTGTTATTGCAGGCGGCAGAACTGGCCGAAGCGGAAGGCACGAGCGTGGAGGTTATCGACCTGCGCTCGCTTTCGCCCATCGATTACGCACCCATCGTGGCCTCCGTACAGAAAACCGGGCGACTGGTGGTGGCTTCGGAAGCTCCGGGGTTCGTGAGCGTCTCCTCGGAGATCGCCGCAACCGTTACCGAGAAGGCCTTCTATTACCTTGAGGCTCCGGTAATTCGCGTCACCGGGTTCGACGCGCCTTTTCCGCCGGCGAAACTCGAAACGCTGTACCTGCCGGATGCCGACCGCATTCTCGAAGCGGTCGACCGCGCGATGGCGTTCTAAGAACCTCGCTACCCCCACCCCAACCAAACACCCGCCGCATCCTCTCCTCCTCCCCGGGCCGACGACAGAAAAGATTCGCGATGACGAGCCAAGAATTCATACTGCCCGACGTGGGCGAAGGTCTGACCGAGGCCGAAATCGTCAGTTGGAAGGTGGTACCAGGGGAGACCATCGCCGTCAATCAGGTGTTGGTGGAGATTGAGACGGCAAAGTCCCTCGTGGAGTTACCCTCACCCTTTGCCGGCGTGGTGACCGAACTTCTCGCAGCTGAGGGCACGATGGTGGATGTGGGTACGGTGATTATTCGCGTGTCGACGGATGGTACTGCCGCCGGTTCTGTCGGCACTGACCGTGCCACCAGTGCCGAGTCGAACGAACTTGTGGCGGCAGCCACCGCCACGATCAACGTTGAAGCCGACGACAAGCCCGGGGCGGTTCTGGTCGGATACGGGCTCAAGGGGCATGTGGCCTCGCGGCGCACGC
This sequence comes from Microbacteriaceae bacterium, assembly GCA_014377425.1. GTDB lineage: Bacteria > Actinomycetota > Actinomycetes > Actinomycetales > Microbacteriaceae > Marisediminicola. Next base: position 4,461 of record JACMPQ010000094.1, read on the forward strand.
GCGGCGCGGCTCCGGCTGCCGCTACCGCACCGGCTGCCGGAGCGCCCACTGCTTTTGCCACCGCTTCCGCTACCCATGCGCTTCCGGCTCCGGCCGTTTCCGTGGCTTCGGCTACTCCTGCCATCCACGCGATGTCCACTCCCACAGCCTTCGCGGCCACGCCGGCTCCGGCAGCACGCCCCGCCGTGAGCGCACCCGCGGCCGTGGGTGCCGTGGCTCGGCCGCACCCGGCGCCGTCGGCATCCGCTTCGGTGATTATGGCGAAGCCGCCGATCCGCAAACTGGCCAAAGACCTCGGGGTGGATTTGGCCGAGGTGGTTGCCACCGGGCTGGCCGGTGAGACAACGCGAGAAGATGTCGTGCGCCACGCCTCGCAGGCGAGCGTGTTTCGCAACATCGAGACGCCGCAGTGGGCGGCCGAGCGCGAGGAGCGCATTCCGGTGAAGGGTGTACGCAAGGCAATCGCCTCCGCGATGGTCTCCAGTGCTTTCACCGCCCCGCACGTGAGCTTGTTCGTAGATGTCGACGCCTCGCGCACCATGGAATTCGTGAAAAAGCTCAAGGCGTCGCCCGACTTCGCCGGGGTAAAGGTGTCGCCGCTGTTGATCATGGCGAAGGCGATCATCTGGGCGGTGCGCCGCAACCCAAGCGTCAACGCGCAGTGGACCGACGACGAAATAATCATCAAGCACTTCGTGAACTTTGGGATTGCCGCCGCCACCCCGCGAGGGCTGATCGTTCCGAACATCAAAGAGGCGCAGGAGCTGAGCCTGATTGGCTTGGCGCGGGCGATCGAAGAACTCACTCTCACCGCGCGCGACGGCAAAACGCAGCCGAGCGACATGACGGGCGGTACGATCACCATCACCAACATCGGCGTCTTCGGCATGGACACCGGAACGCCAATCTTGAACCCGGGAGAGGTTGCCATTGTGGCCCTCGGCACTATCAAATTGAAGCCGTGGGTGGTGGACGGAGAAGTGCGGGCGCGCTATGTGACCACCCTCGGGGCGAGCTTCGACCATCGTGTAGTCGACGGGGATGTCGCCAGCCGTTTTCTGGCAGACGTCGCCAGTGTGATCGAAGAGCCAGCGCTTCTGCTTGACTGACCCTGCCGCCCGGCCCCTTCTCGCCTCATCCCTCGCAACAGAAAGTCAGAATCTTCATGGTCCACAGAGTGCAAGCCGTTGTCGTACGCGCGAAGAACGCGCCCCTTACCCTCGAAACGATTCTGGTTCCCGATCCGGGCCCCGGCGAGGCGCTGGTTGACATCCTCACCTGTGGGGTCTGCCACACCGATTTGCACTACCAGCAGGGCGGCATTAGCGACAGCTACCCGTTTTTGCTCGGCCACGAGGCCACCGGAGTTGTTTCAGGCATCGGACCGGATGTCACCAACGTCGCGGTCGGCGACCGTGTGATCCTCAACTGGCGCGCGGTCTGCGGCGACTGCCGCGCCTGCCGCCGCGGCGAAGCGCAATACTGCTTCAACACGGCCAACGCCACCCAGAAGATGACGCTGGAGGACGGCACCGAACTTTCGCCCGCCCTCGGCATCGGCGCCTTTGCCGAAAAGACGCTGGTGGCTGCTGGGCAGTGCACGAAGGTCGATGAGGATGTCGACGCAGCGGCGGTGGGCCTGCTCGGTTGCGGAATCATGGCCGGAATCGGCGCCGCCATCAACACCGGAAACGTGGGCCGCGGCGACTCGGTAGCCGTGATCGGCTGTGGGGGAGTGGGAATCGCGGCAATCGCCGGCTCGACGCTGGCCGGAGCGACCACGATCATCGCGGTCGATATTGACCAGAGAAAAATCGATCTGGCGCTGAGTCTCGGCGCCACCCACGGAGTGAACTCGCGCGAGCTCGACCCGGTAGAGGCCATCCGCGCCCTCACCGAGGGCAACGGCGCCAACGTGGTGATCGACGCCGTCGGCCGCCCGGAAACCTACACGCAGGCCTTCTACGCCCGCGATCTCGCCGGCACCGTCGTGCTGGTGGGTGTGCCCACCCCGGACATGAAAATTGAATTGCCGCTGCTGGATGTCTTCGGCCGCGGCGGTTCACTCAAATCCTCCTGGTACGGCGACTGCCTGCCCTCGCGGGACTTCCCCATGCTCGTGAGTCTCTACAAGCAGGGTTCGCTCGATCTCGACGCCTTCGTGACCGAGCGGGTGGGGCTGGGGGACGTGCAGGAGGCGTTCGACAAGATGCACGGCGGCGCGGTCTTGCGCTCAGTGGTGGTGCTTTGATGCTGGCCAACGCCGCCGCTGCCGGTGGCATCCGGATTCAGAATTTAATCACCTCGGGCACCTTTGCGCTCGACGGTGGCACCTGGGGTGTCGACAACAACGTCTGGATTGTGGGCGATGACCGCGAGGTGATCGTGATTGACCCGGCGCACGATGCGGCGGCGGTTGCTACTGCGGTAGCCGGTCGCACCGTGACCGCCGTGCTGCTCACCCACGGGCACACCGACCACATCGGCGCGGCACGGGAATTTGCAGCCCTCGTGAACGCCCCGATCTACCTGAACCCGGCCGACCGCATGCTCTGGGATGCCGTTTACCCGGATTCCGCGCCCGACCGTGACCTCGGCGGCGGCGACGTATTCACCGTGGCGGGAGCTGAACTGCGGGCCATCCACACGCCGGGACACTCCCCGGGGTCGACCTGTTTCTACCTGGCGAGTGAAGCGACGCTGTTCTCCGGCGACACCCTGTTCAACGGCGGCCCGGGAGCCACCGGTCGCTCGTACAGCGATTTTCCGACGATTCTCAGCTCGATTCGGGAGCATCTGCTCACGCTGCCTGCCGAGGTGACGGTGTTGACCGGGCACGGCGACTCAACCTCGATCGGCGCTGAGGCCGGTCAGTACGACGAGTGGGTGGCGCGCGGGCACTGAGTTTGGGCGTGCGGGAGTTTGCGCCCCGCACGTGCGAATGCAGCGGTTTTGCGCGGCATGTCCGTGGGATGGGATAAGTTATTGATAACGAATCTCATTACCAGCGGAGGACCCGCATGCGCCGCATCACCCGATCGTCCGCCCCGTTCGCAGCTATCGCTTTTATGGTCGGCGCGGCCATCCTCGCGCTCACCGGTTGCGCCTCCAGCACCACAACCGCAGCGCAGCCGGCCGCAACGGACGCGGGCGGAACCATCACGGTCGTCGCCTCCACCAACGTTTACGGTGACATCGCGCAGCAAATCGGCGGCGACCGGGTAACGGTGCGGTCGATCATCAGCGATCCCGCCCAAGACCCGCATTCCTATCAGGGCGACGCTCAGGTGCAGCTTGCCCTCGCGAAGGCGCAGCTCGTGATCGTCAACGGTGGGGGCTACGACGACTTCGTTGGCACCCTTCTGCGAGGAGCGGCTGACTCCCGTGCCACGGTGCTCAACGCGGTGAGCATTTCGGGGTTCGACCAAAAGCCGGCATCCGGAACCTTTAATGAGCACGTCTGGTACGACCTCCCGACGGTGCGTAAGGTGGCGACGCAGATCGCAGCCACCCTCGGCACCATTGACCCGGCGTCTGTCGATCGCTTCACCGCCAACACGGCCACCTTCGATGCCGCGCTCGACACCCTCGCCGGCAAAATCGCCGCGCTCAAAGCTGCACACGACGGCGACGGCGCCGCGATTACCGAGCCGGTGCCGCTGTACCTGTTGACCGCCGCAGGGCTCGTGAACAAGACCCCGGCCGCCTTCAGTAAGGCCATAGAGGGAGAAACGGATGTTGCCCCCGACGTTCTGCGGCAAACCCTGAGCCTGTTCAGCACCCACTCGGTAAAGCTGCTCGCCTACAACGATCAGACCACCTCCCCGCAGACCGAACAGGTTCTGGCGGCGGCTAAAAGCGCGAAAATTGCGACCGTACCGGTGACCGAAACCCTGCCGGCAAAGACGAACTATGTGCAGTGGATGGCCGGGATGATCACCGCCCTCGACACCGCGCTGGCGGCAAACTGATGGCGATCGAGCCGGTGTTGACGCTGCGCCAAGCCACCCTCTCGTTCGGCGAGCGGGAGCTGTGGCGTAACCTCAACCTCGACGTGATGCCGGGGGAGTTTCTTGCCGTGCTCGGCCCGAACGGCACCGGCAAAACCAGCCTGCTGAAGACCATTCTGGGCCAGCAGAAACTGACCTCCGGAACCATCACACTGCTCGGACACCCCGTGCGGGAGGGCAGCCGGCAGATTGGCTACATCCCGCAGCAGAAGCTGATCGAGGCGGGAACGCCGCTGCGCGCCCGAGACCTGATCACCTTCGGCGTGAACGGTAACCGCTGGGGGCTGCCGATCACCTCGCGCGCGGTGCGCCAGCACGTTGACTCCGTGCTCGCAGCGGTCGGCGCCACCGACTACGCCACTGCGCCGGTGGCGACCCTCTCCGGCGGTGAGCAGCAGCGCATTCGGGTGGGGCAGTCGATTGCCGGATCCCCGCAGCTTTTGCTCTGCGACGAACCCCTCATCTCGCTCGACTTGCAGCACCAGCGCGGGGTGAGCGAGCTTATTGATGCCCAGCGCAAGGCTCTGAACACGGCTGTGGTGTTCGTCACCCACGACGTCAACCCGATTCTGGGCATGGTCGACCGGGTGCTGTACCTGGCCGGCGGCCGCTTTCGGGTGGGAACCCCCGATGAGGTGCTGCGCAGCGAGGTGCTCTCCTATATGTACAACACGCCGGTCGAGGTGATCCGCAGCCGCGGTCGCATCATCGTGCTTGGCGCTCCCGAGGGATACGGTGTGCACGACCACCTCGAACACCATCAGCGAGGAACGCCATGAATCCATTAACGTCGTGAATCTCGACGATCTGTGGAACCAAATTTTTGGCTTTCAGAACTACGGCGAGCTTCTGTTGCTCGTGCGCAATTCCATCATCGCCGGGGCGATCCTCGGAGTGGTCGGTGGTCTGATCGGACCGTTCGTGATGACCCGCGACCTCGCGTTCGCGGTGCACGGCATCAGCGAGTTGAGCTTCGCCGGAGCATCCGCTGCTCTGCTGTTTGGGGTGAACGTGGTCACCGGGTCGATCGCCGGGTCGCTGCTTGCCGCTTTGATCATCGGCGTGCTCGGCGCCCGGGCCCGGGAACGCAACTCGATTATTGCGGTGTTGATGCCCTTCGGCCTTGGTCTCGGCATTCTGTTTTTGGCGCTCTATAAGGGGCGCAGCGCCAACAAGTTCGGGCTGCTCACCGGGCAAATAATCTCGGTTGACAACCCGCAGCTGATGCAATTGCTCGTCATCTCGATCGTGGTGATCGTGGGTCTCGTGCTGATTTGGCGGCCGCTGAGCTTCTCGAGTGTGGATCCGGATGTCGCCCGCGCCAAGGGTTTGCCGGTGACGGCCATTTCCGTCGCCTTCATGATCTTGCTCGGGCTCGCCACCGCCGTGTCTATTCAGGTGGTGGGGGCGCTTTTGGTGTTGTCGCTTCTGGTGACCCCGGCGGCCGCGGCCATGCGGGTGACCTCCTCGCCGTTTCTCACCCCGCTGTTGAGCGTGGCCTTTGCGGTGACCTCGGTGGTCGGCGGTATTTTGCTCGCCCTCGGCGGTGGACTGCCGATCAGCCCCTATGTCACCACGATCTCCTTCCTTATCTACCTCGTCTGCCGAGTCATCGGGCACCGGCAAAAAACCCGGGGTAACGGGGGGCGGCGTCTGCGGCAGAGTCAGCCGGTTTCTGCGGCATGCTCGACAACCGTCGCCGCCGCGCCCACCGAGGTGCGTGCATGAAGCGCAACACCTGGCAGCGGAATGCCGTGCGGGAAGCCCTTGACGGCACCGACCGCTTTGTGAGCGCGCAGAGCCTGCACTCCACCCTCCGAGCAAAGGGGTCTTCGATCGGGCTTGCCACCGTATACCGGGCGCTCGCCGACTTAGCCATCGAGGGGGAGGCCGACTCGCTGCAATCCGATCAGGGCGAGAGCCTGTATCGGGCCTGCACCCGTGGGCAGCATCACCACCACCTGATTTGCCGCAACTGCGGTCGGGCGGTGGAAATTGAGGCGACCGAGGTTGAGGCCTGGGCGCATCGGGTAGCGGCAGAGAACGGCTTTGTCGCGCCGAGTCACGTCGTAGACGTGTTCGGGGTGTGCGGAGAGTGCGCTTCGGACGGGTCAGCCCCGTCGTTAGAATAGTGGCCAAGTTGCGCGGCATCCCGGCGAACCGTATTGTTGAATGCTGGTTGAGTGGTATCTCCACTCGCATGTACACAAACCCACCGCAAGCACGTTTTGGTGGTGTGGTGTGTGCCGACAAGAGACCTTGGGTAGGGCAAACGCCCTACGGTACTGATGGAGGAAGATCATGGCAGCAGTTTGCCAAGTGACCGGAGCCATTCCCGGCTTCGGACACAATATTTCGCACTCGCACCGTCGCACCAAGCGACGCTTCGACCCGAACGTCCAGAAAAAGAAGTATTTCGTTCCGTCGCTTCGACGCAGCGTAACGCTCACACTCAGCGCTAAAGGCATCAAGGTTATTGACGCCCGTGGCATCGAATCAGTGGTCAAGGACATCCTTGCCCGTGGGGTGAAGATCTAATGGCTAAGCAGCATGACGTACGTCCAATCATCAAGCTCCGTTCGACGGCGGGCACCGGTTACACCTATGTGACCAAGAAGAACCGTCGCAACGACCCAGACCGCCTGGTGCTCAAGAAGTACGATCCCATCGTGCGCCAGCACGTCGAATTCCGCGAGGAGCGCTAACCATGGCGAAAAAGAGCAAGATTGCCAAGAACGAGCAGCGCAAGGTCATCGTCGCGCGCTACGCCGTCAAGCGTCTCGAACTGAAGAAGGCCCTTATCGATCCCGCGTCCACCGACGCGCAGCGCGAAGAGGCTCGTCTTGGTTTGCAGAAGCTTCCCCGCGACGCTTCGCCCGTGCGCCTTCGTGGCCGCGACGCGATCGACGGCCGTCCGCGTGGTTTCCTCTCGGAATTTGGCATCTCTCGCGTGCGTTTTCGCGATATGGCGCACCGCGGCGAATTGCCCGGAATCACGAAGTCAAGCTGGTAAATTACTCGGATTCGTCGGGTTAACTGTCCCGGCGTCGCTAATTCAATAAACGTCACCTCGGTTGTTCCCCCGGAACAGAATCGTTGTGCACCAATCGTCCGAGGAGGACACAAATGGCTGATAAGTCACTGAACCGTACCGAGCTCGTTGCCGCTGTTGCAGCCGAGTCTGGCCAGAGCCAGGCCGCTGTGAACGGCGTTCTCGACGCCCTGTTCGCAACCCTCGCGACCTCGGTCGGCGAAGGCACCAAGGTTACGATCCCGGGTTGGATCGCCATCGAGCGCACCCACCGTGCCGCTCGCGCCGGACGCAACCCGTCCACCGGTGAAGCAATCCAGATCGCCGCCGGTTACGGTGTCAAGGTCAGTGCCGGTAGCAAGCTCAAGGCTGCTGCCAAGTAATTCAGCTTCGACAATAAAAAGGACGGCGCCTCCTGGCGTCGTCCTTTTTGTGCCTCCAGTCGGTCAATGAGCCTGCCGGACTAAAGCCCGGTTTGGAGCCCAACAAATACGACAGCCCAAAAATCTTTTGCGTCTAAAACGCCCCTCGAAATTGCCGGCCATAGTGAGTGTCCGCCAGCTGATCCCGCCCGCTAAACCGGTGGCGCAGAGTTCCTGTCGCAGGCTCCTCGCGCACGAGCCCGCGCTTCGCCAGCGTAGGCATCACCTCGTCAATGAAGACGTCGTAGGAGCCGGGGATAGTCCAGTTCATGACGTTGATCCCGTCAACCCCGGCGCGCTGAAACTCCACCAGCCGGTCGGCGATCTGGTCGGGGGTACCGACGAAGCGGCCCCGCACGCGAGCCGTGATTTGGGCGAGGTCGCGCACCGTCGGTTCGCGGTCGGTCATGGTTTGACGCAGCCAGGCAATATGGCTGAGGCCGCCTTCCTGCTTGATCTCTTTGAGCGGCAGGTCGGGATCGAGCGGCGTGCCCGTCTTCTGGTCGAGCCCGAGGTTAATGTGGGCCAGAAATCCGTCGGTCGAAATGTAGTTGTCCACCTCCTCCTCCCTGCGCTTCGCCTCCTCTTCGGTGGAACCGACAACAAAAGTGAGCCCCTGCAGAAACCGGATGTCTTCGGCCCGACGCCCACCAGCCACGGCGAGTGCCCGGGTGGCGTCGATGTCTTTCTTGGCAATCTCCGGAGTCGGGGAAAGTAAAAACACCCCCTCGGCGTTGCGAGCGGCGAAGGCGCGACCGGCGGGGGATGCTCCGGCCTGGAAGATCATCGGTGTGCGCTGTCTGGTGGGCGAGGGCAGGTGGGGGCCGTCGACGCTGTAGCGCTCACCGCGGTGGTTGATCTTATGAATTTTTTTGTGGTCGGCGTAGATACCGCGCGCCTTGTCTTTGAGTAGCGCACCGTCATCCCACGACCCCTCCCACAGCTTGTAGACCACGTCGAGGTACTCCTGCGCCCAGCGGTAGCGCTCGTCGTGCTCCACCAGACGGTCCATGCCGAAGTTGCGGGCCGAGTTTTCCAGCGAGCTGGTGACCACATTCCAGCCGATTCGACCGTTCGAGATGTGGTCGAGGGTGGAGACGCGGCGCGCGAACTCGAAGGGGTGCGCCTGGATGATCGAACTGGTGAAGGCGAGGCCCAGGTGCTCGGTCGACACCGCAAGGGCTGCCAACAGCACGGACGGATCGTTCGACGGAATTTGCAGTCCCTCGCGGGCATTCACCTCGTAGGAGCCCTCCACGGGCCCGTAGAGTCCCACGACATCGGCGAAAAAGATGGCATCAAAACCACCGGCCTCCAACTTCCTGGCCAACTTAATCCAGAGGTTGACGTCGTTGAAGTCGGACTGCTGGGCCCCCGGATGCCGCCACAGTCCGTGCTGAATGTGCGAGTTCGTGTTCATCACGAAGGCCGAAAAGAGCAAGGGAGTCACCTGTTCGCGGGTCATTGCACCATTCTGAGGTCGACAGCGGTAGTCGAGAAACCGAGACGTCGGCGAGGGCCGGAAAGGCAGTGACTGCAGACTTGCTCCCACCTTGCTCGCCTAGGCTGTCTTACGTGGCTCGGCTAGTACGTATCTCGGGACCAGCTTTGTTGCTGGTGATGGCGTTTCTGTTTCTTCTTGTGGCGTTGGAGTTTGGTGGGGCGGCGAAAGCGCCACTCATCGGTGACCCGGGCGCGGTTGTGCGCTTCGGTCTACCCGCCGCAAAGCTGTTGGTAAACCTCGGGGCGGCCGGCACGATCGGAGCCCTCGTTTTGGTGTGCCTCGCGCTGAGTCGCGACCGGCCCGAGTTCACTCGGGCCCTCGATTTCGCCGCCGGAGCAGCCGCTGTTTGGGCCGCGGCATCCGCCATCACCGGGTTTTTCACTTTTCTCAGCGTGTACCTGCAGCCGGTGAGTTTCGACGACCGATTTGGCGGGCTTCTGGGCACGTTCTTCACCCAGATCGAGTTCGGGCAGGCATGGCTTGTGACCACGATGGTTGCCGCCGCTACCACGGTGCTCTGCTTTGCCGTGCGAAACCACACGGCGCTGGTCTTTGTGGGCGCATTTTCACTCCTTGCGCTGATCCCGCTGGCTCAGGAGGGGCATGCTGCCGGGGCATCCGGTCACGATGCGGCGGTGTCATCCCTCGGGCTGCACCTCATTTTCGCCTCGATCTGGCTGGGCGGGCTGCTCACCATTGTGGTCATCCGTAAGACAATTGAGGCCGACCGCATCGTGCCGATCATTGCCCGATACTCCACCTTGGCGTTGGTCTCCTTTATCGTGGTGGCCGTTTCCGGCTATGTGAACGCTGCGCTGCGGGTGGGCTCGCTCGACGGCCTGCTCAAGCCCTACGGCCTATTGGTGCTCGTAAAAGTCGTGGCACTTTTGAGCCTCGGTGTCTTCGGAGCGATTCAGCGCGGATATTTGCTCAAGCGGATGCAGCACTCCGCCGCCGCCACGCAGAAGCAGCTGTTTTGGTGGCTGATGACGGCCGAGCTCGGTTTCATGGGCATCGCCTCCGGGGTTGCCGTGGCGCTGGCGCGTACCGATCCGCTGATCAAGCAGGTGCAAGTCACCAGTACCCCGGCCTTCATCTTGACCGGTGAAGCGCTGCCACCCGAGCTCACCTTCGCCCGGTACTTCACCGAGTGGCGCTTCGATGTCGCTTGGGTTCTGGCAATCGGCTTCTTAGCCTTCTTCTACCTGGCCGGGGTCTGGCGTCTGCACCACCGCGGCGACCGCTGGCCGATTCATCGCACCATCTTCTGGTTGGCCGGGCTCACCCTGCTGTTCTACGTGACCAACGGCGGCCTGAACGTGTACGAAAAGTACCTGTTCAGCGCCCACATGCTCGCGCACATGCTGCTCGGCATGATGATTCCGGTGCTTTTGGTACCGGCGGCCCCGATCACCCTGGCACTGCGCACGATCGCCAAACGCGCCGATGGCAGCCGAGGCTCCCGAGAGTGGATCATGATCGGCGTGCACTCGCGCCTGTCGACCGTTCTGGTGAATCCGCTCGTCTCGGCGGTGCTGTTTGCCGGCTCCCTGTGGGCGTTTTACTACACGCCGCTATTTGGATGGGCAACGACCGACCACATCGGGCACGAGTGGATGATCGTGCACTTCTTGATCACCGGCTACCTGTTCGTGCAATCTCTTATCGGAGTGGATCCGGTGCCGTACCGCGCGCCGTACCCGCTGCGACTGGTGCTGCTCATGGCAACCATGGGCTTCCACGCCTTCTTCGGTATCGCCCTGATGGGCGGCACCGGGCTGCTGCTCGCCGACTGGTACGGCGCAATGGGGCGCCCGTGGGGGGTCTCGGCCCTCGCCGATCAGCAGGTGGGCGGTGGTCTGGCTTGGGGAGCGGGAGAGTTTCCGACGATTATTCTGGCGATCGTGGTGGCCTTCATGTGGGCCCACAGCGACACCAAGGATGCCAAGCGTCTTGACCGCAAGGCTGATCGCGACAACGATGCCGACTTGAGCCAATACAACGACATGCTTGCCGGGCTCAGCCAGCGGCCGTAATTCGCAGGGTGGGCTTTCCACGCCAAACTCGGTTTCCTCGCAAGGGCATAAACCGAAGCTGTCTATTGCGGCGGTGTACTTGCTCGCCGTAGTCGCAAAGGTCCAGATCTGGGCGAATGATCGGCGGGATGGTCTGAAGGAATTCTTGGCGCGAGCTTGTTTGGCGAGGGCATTTCTCAGCGGCCCCCAAATGGGGGATTCGCAGGCTCAGATTTACTGAGCTATTCTCGATACACGGCAGTACGTCTTCGGGGTGGTAAGTAAGCTCCCCGCTGATTTGTTATTTCCGGGCGGGGGGAAGCGCCGACTTTCCAGTCATATTTATGCAGCATTAGGGGACAAAAATGCTATCTCTCTATTTCTCACTCCAGACCATCTTGCTCTCGGCTCAGCGTCGGCTCAGTCGTGAGGAAAAGGGTGCGACCGCCGTGGAGTATGGGCTGCTCGTCGGCCTAATTGCGGTCGCCATTGTTGCCGCGCTCCTCCTACTCGGGCCGAAGTTGGCCGCATTGTTCGCCACGGTCACCACCAGCATCCCCTAACCCAATCTCTTCTCGGTCTTACTCAGCGAGAATGACCGGAACGTCAGGAAGCCGTAACGCCCAAGTGGGAGACCCATGATCCGGACGGGGAGCAGCAGCCGCCGCGCAGACACTGAGCGCGGTGCCGTGGCAGTCGAGTTTGCTCTCCTGCTCCCCATCCTGATCACGCTCATGTTGGGAATCATTGAATTCGGCCTCGGCTATAACGCACAGATCACCATTTCTGCCGCAGCCCGCGAAGGGGCGCGAAGCATGGCGCTGCACAACAACGTGACCACGGCAAAATCTGCCGTGAAGGCGTCGGCCCCGCTGCGGGCACCCGGCGTCACCGATGCCGAAATTGCCGTCACCCCTGCCGTGTGTTCCGCAGGCCTCACCAACACGGTTACGGTTGTGCATCAGTATAAGTTTTTGACCGGATTCTTCGGAGTCGGCTACCAAATTACCGGCAGAGCGGCCATGCGATGCGGTGGCTAACCGGAGCGATTGGTCGGCGAGCCCGACTCGTGGTCGGTGTGAAACGTGATGAGACCGGGGCCGTGGCAATTGTTCTGGCGGTGATTATGGTCGCGTTAATCGGAGCGACGGCACTCACCCTCGACGTCGGTGCGCTGTACGCAGAACGTCAACAGCTGCAAAATGGGGCGGATGCCGCCGCGCTGGCCATCGCTGAGGATTGCGCAAAGGGTGCGTGCAGCCCTCTTTCGAATACTGCCACGGCCAACACGTTTGCCAACAGCAACGCAAACGACGGTGCTGCGGGCGTCAACTCAATAACATTCCCGACGCCCGGAGTAGTGCAGGTGACTACCAAGACTCGAGCCTCCAGCGGCAATGGCGGACTGCTCGCTCTTTCCTTTGCCCCGGTGCTGGGCATCCCAAACCGTGCGGTGACTGCGACTGCCAAGGCGGCCTGGGGAGGGCCGGCCAGCGGCCCAGCGGTGCTACCACTGGCCTTCGCCCCGTGTAATTTCCTGCTGAATGGCCCCATTCAGGTGTTGAGCATGCACGGCGATAGTGGGGGTACTCCCTGCTCCAGCGTCAGTCCCTCGGGGCAGTTGCTTCCCGGAGGGTTTGGTTGGCTCGCCGATCCCGGTCGCACCTGTAGCGCACAGGTGGACGTTGCAAACAACGCCCCAATCAGCGGCAGAACCGGCATTAGCTGGCCATCGGAATGCGATTCGGCGTTGAACTTCATCGCCAACAAAACAGTTCTATTGCCGATCTATTCAGACCTGGGCGGCAACGGAAACGGGAGCTGGTATGTCATCAAGGGCTGGGCGGCCTTCACTCTGCTCGGCTGGAATTTTCCGGGAAACCGGTACAACAACAACACCTACGCGGGGGCAAAGTGCAGTGGCACCTGCAAAGGCATCATCGGCAAATTTGTTGGGTTCGTAACCCTCGACGATCGATTCACGCGGGGTGGCCCCAACCTCGGGGCCGCCGTCGTCACTCTCACGCAATAAGGCGGCAGCATGAAAATTCGCATTTTTAGCGCTCTCGCGGCACTGATACTCGCGGTGACCGGTGCCGTGATGATCCTGGGCTATGTCAATGGGGCCGACCAGCGAGCGCTTGCCGGTACAAAAACGCGGGGGGTGCTCGTGGTGACGAAACAGATAGCCGCCGGTACCCCGAGCGCAACAATGGCCGATTCGGTCACCCTCAAAGCAGTGCCGATCTCGGTAATCCCAAGCGGCACCGTAGACACACTGAGCGCCCTATCCGGCAGTGTCGCGGCCGTCGATCTTGTACCCGGTGAGCAATTGCTGAGGTCGCGAATGGTGAAACCCAGCAGCCTGCTGCAGGCAGGCACTGTCGCGGTTCCGAAGGGGTTGCAAGAGCTCACCGTACAACTCGGCCCCGATCGGGTGGTGGGGGGGCGGGTGAAAGCGGGTGACCGGGTCGGTATCTATGTGTCTTACCCGAAGGATGGACAAAGAAGTTCCCGAACAAGCCTCGCCTATGACCAAATACTCGTGACTAATGTTCAAGGCGCCCCTGCGGCGCCCGTGGCCGCCGCAGGGGGAAGCGCGGCACCGGCGGCCCCCACCGGTGCATTGCTCGTAACCCTCGCGGTACAGTCTGCTCAAGCCACCCGAGCGGTCTTCACCGCGGAGTTTGGCAGCCTCTGGATCACACTCGAGTCGTCTGACGTTCCCGTGGGTGTCCCCCGCGAGATGGATCTTGACACCCCCATTCCATGAGTCGTTTCATTCTCGTCACCAGCGATTCGGAATTTGAGCAGCGCGTTAAAAAGGCTGTTTCCGGCGGCCTGACCGGGGGGCTTCGCGTGATCACCACGGTGGAACTGCCGTCCACCCCACATGAGCTGCTCGCACCAGTCGTCGGGGAACCCGCTGAGGTCGTGCTCCTCGGCCCCGGCGTGACATCCGCCGACGCCCTGCGGCTTGCTGCCGTGTTTGATATTCAATTGCCGGAGATTTCCATCGTGTTGGTGGCCGAGTCCGATCCGGAACTCACCCTTGCCGCAATGCGCGCCGGAATTCGGGATCTTCTCGCGCCAACGTCCGATCCCGAGACCATTCGGGTACTCATCGAACGCGCCTGCCGTTCCGCGGCAAGCCGAGGACGAAAAAGCAGCCAACGCCAAACCCCGCCAGGAACTGCGGGTCAGGTGATTGTTGTGGCTTCTCCGAAGGGTGGCGTTGGCAAGACCACACTCGCCATCAATGTAGCCGTTGAGCTCGGGCGTATCGAACCCATGTCAACCGTGTTGGTCGACCTGGACGCCCAATTTGGCGACGTCGCCAGCGCCCTGCAGCTCGAGCCGGAACACACCCTGTTCGATGCGGTGACTGGGGCGGCGCCGACAGACTCGATGGTGTTGAAGGCGTTTCTGAGCGTGCATCACAGTTCTATTTACGCGCTCTGCGGTCCGAGTTCGCCCGCCGACGCCGACCTCATTAGTGGCGACGCTATTTCCCATCTCCTCGAGCAGCTCGCGGGCGAATTTCGTTTTGTGGTGATCGACACCGCGCCGGGCTTGGGCGAACACGCCCTCGCCGCACTGGAACGGGCGACCGACGTCGTTCTGGTCTGTGCCATGGATGTTCCCAGCGTTCGGGGCCTGCGAAAAGAAATTGATGTACTCGACAAGCTCGGTCTGGCCACCGGCCATCGTCGGGTAGTGGTGAACTTCGCCGATCGCAGCAGCGGACTATCAATTCGCGACATCGAAGAAACGATTGGAACCAAAGTGGATATCGCAATCTCCCGGTCTCGCGAACTCGCGTTTTCTACCAACAACGGAATACCCCTTCTGCAACGCACTGCGCGTGGGGCCGCGGCCAAACAGCTCAAAAAACTCACGGCCTACTTCGATCCAGACAGCGCGCCTCTGCCTCGCAAGGGCATTCACAAACGAGCGGAGCTAACGTGAAGCTGTCTGATCGGTTGGCCCAACCGGCAAGCGAGGAAGCAACCCTGGCGCGCTCGACGGCAGCCGCCGTTCCTGTCGCCACGGCGGCTGAAATACCGGTGTTCGACGCACTTCTCACCCTCAAATCACGCGTGGGTGCGGCACTATTCGAGCGACTTGGCAGCCGACTGAGCGACCCAAACCTTGCGGAAGAGGATTTGATTTCCTACGCCCGGGAGGTGCTGACCGAGATTGTCGATGCCGAGAAAGTTCCGCTCAGTATCGAGGAACGGCATCGTTTAGTGCGCCAGATCAGCGACGACGTACTCGGCTACGGCCCGTTGCAGCCTTTGCTTGAAGACCCCA
>JACMPQ010000095.1 GCA_014377425.1 Microbacteriaceae bacterium
ACGGCCCGCTTCTCGAGCCGGCGGTTGCGCTTCACCGACTTGAACATGCGGGCAGTGGCCTGGCGCACGGCGATAAAGTCGGGGTGTTCCTCGTCGATGGCGTCCATTGCGGCGAGCACGCGCAGGGTTACCTGCAGCTCGGTTGGGTCGATGGCACCGTTCGGATCGGCACTGCTGTTCGAAGGCACACAAGATTCTAAGCGACCGTTGATGTCCGCGAAGCAGGGGCCTGGTTGTGGGCGCCATCGCGCTACGGCCGTATGGACACCCGAATGCCGAGGGTACGCCACTCGATCCCCGTTCCAACCGGAGGTGCATCACGTGATCGACCGTGAATCCGATCTGATTCCGAGGCGAGGCGAGACCGCACGCCGTCAGCACGGTCGAGCTCGAGTTCGTCAGCGCCGTGCCCGGTACCGAGTGCGACCTGGTATTCGATCTCGGACCGGGGGAGCATCCGGTGCGGACTATGAAGTCCGCCTTCACGGATGTTCAGTCTTATCCGGCCAACATCGTGCGGGTGATCGCTTCGCTTGCCTGAAACGTGCTCGGCCTCAAGACTCGGGACGCGCCGCCGGCAAAGCAGAGGGCCGCCGTCCATCCTCTCGTCGCTTGTCGCCGCCGAGCGCTCGAGTCGCGCCCGCCACGGCGTTGCCCAGAGAACGGCGCAGGATGTTCGCCAATGCTCCCGGCCCGGCAATTTTCGACAACCCGAGGCATCGACTACCGGCCGGAGTCGCGAGCTGGGCCAGCCGTGAGCCAAATACGGGATTCGGCCAGGAAACTGAACTATTGCCCAAGCGACGCAAACAGCCAATTTGCCTGTCGCACCACACGGAGACCGAAGCCCGGCAGACGACATTCGGCTTCAATCAGGGTGCAGCGTGGCAGCTGCTCAGATGCTGCGGTGGTCGCGTACCGCGAGTTCGAGGGCCTCGAGGCCGGGTGCGAGGGCCGCGTCTACGGCTAGCGGGTCGGTGATGTTGAGCTGCTGCATCTCCCGACGACCCTTCGGCGCGGTGTTGATTTCATGCTCGCCGGCTTCCAGCGCAGCAATCAGGTCGGTGATGACATCTTCCAGGGGGCGACGTCCCCAACCGAGCTCGTCACCGGCGTTTTGCGACGTCATCATCGCCGTGTCAGTTGCTCCGGGATAGACGGTCGCTACATGGACACCTGTTCCGATTAATTCTCGACGAAGCGCTTCCCCGAACTGGGCAATGCCCGATTTCGTTGCCGCGTAGACCGCGTAGAAGGGCATGCCCACGAGGGCAATCCCGCTGGCTACGTTCAAGAGAATGCTGCCGCGTGCCTTCCCGCTCTCCCTCAGCGCGGGGAGGAGAGCCTTGGTCAACAGAATGGGCGCGGTGAGATTCAGATCGATCATCGAGTGGACATCCAGATCGCTGGTCAATTCGAGTCTGCCTGCGCGCACATTCCCGGCGTTGTTGACAAGGAGATCGACGGTGTTCCACGACGCTACCCTCTCCGCGATCCGCTGAATAGCGCCAGCCCGGGTCAGGTCTTCGACCATGATCTCAGTCGTTCCACCTTCGGAGGCAACGAGCCGGGCGGTTTCCGTGAGGGTGGCCTGCTGCCGGCCGATCAGCAGCAGGTGGCCTCCGCGTCGACCGAATTCGAGCGCGAGTGCCCGACCGATGCCCTGCCCACCGCCGGTGATGATCCCGCGTCGATTGGTGAGATCCAGCTTGGTGAGATCCAACTTGTTGAAGTCCATGAGCGATCTTCCTTCCCGATGATTTTGTCCGCAAAACGGTGGCCCACATTCACGGTCGCCGTCGCAAGTGCTGTTATAGCCAACCGGGAACCACCATGAGAATTCCTGACTCCGTCAACCCGGACAAAAGCCCAGAGGGCAATCTGAAGGAGACATATTGCAAACCAGGCGGGGCCACGGGCGCTTATTCCTTGAGCCGAGGTGCGAGCACCTGAGCTGAAATTCGGGATAGCGATGACAGTGCCGAACGAGGGATCGGCCAGCAAAAAGCCGAGCGCGATGCCATTGGCCCCCGAGCACGCCAAGGGCCAGACTTTCAATTCGCCTTGTTCTATTCCGCTAGTTGGCCGTGAAGCTCAGCTCAGTGCAATGCACGGGTTATCGTCGGTGGCGTGGAGATCACGCTGCAGTACTTCGACGGATGCCCCAACTGGATGGTTGCCGCGGACCGGCTGGCTGTCATCACCCAGGACCGCCCCGATATTACGGTTGTCCGTCGACGGGTGGAGACGCCCGAGGAGGCGGAAGTGGTTGGCTTCCGCGGATCACCGACCGTCCTGGTGAATGGCAGAGCCCTGTTCTCAGACCCTTCGGCCCCCGTTGGGCTGGCCTGCCGCCTCTACCTCACGCCCGTCGGGCTCAAAGGTGCGCCAACGCTTGACCAACTGCGGGCAGCA
>JACMPQ010000096.1 GCA_014377425.1 Microbacteriaceae bacterium
CCAACTCGACACGCACCAGAGGCTCTACGGTATCTGGATCGGTATCGGAAATGTTCACGGTGTCGAGTAGCAATTGCTCCATGAGTACACTTCACCAGACACCACCGACATTCCGACGCCAAAGAAAATGCCGGTCAGAAGTTGATTTGTCCACAGACTTGGGGAGGACAGGACTGTTGGGGATGAGAAGACCAGATGCGGACAAAAGCGACGAATGAAGGATGACCACGTCGTTACAACACGACTCGGGTCAAGCCGAGCTGTGTCAGTCAGAAGCCGAGCAACACTTTGCAGCACTGCACTATGCCAAGCCAGGCAAAGCCGGACGGCGTCGAGCCCCGAGCCGCACTCGCCGAGGCGGACCCATCCACAACCCACAGCAAGCCACCGCACTCGCCGAACCTCGCCACCCCGAGCCGTATTCGCTTAGCTGCACCTCTCAATACCGCACCGCACCAAGCCTCGTCGCACCAAGCCCCGTCGCACCACACCACACCGAGCAAAGCCAAGCGATACCGCACCACACCACACCGCACCACACCGCACCACACCGCACCAAGCCACCCCGTACCACCCAACAAAAATGCCGACCCACAAAGGGTCGGCATTTTTTACAACCAAAACAAACGTAAGCGCAGCTAGTTCACCTCACGCGGGTCGGCACCGACGCGCGCGCCACGTTCCAGCGCTGTGATGCTCGCCTGCTCGACATCCGTCAATTCGAAATCAAACAGCTCAAAGTTTTCCTGCATGCGCGCACGATTGTTCGACTTGGGAAACACGATATGACCCTGCTGGATGTGCCAACGAAGCACAACTTGGGCGGCCGAACGCTCGTGTGCGGCGGCCACTGCGGTGATCTCGGGAAGCTCAAAGAGCGGGTACTTGCCCTGACCGAGCGGACCCCATGCCTCGGTGAGAATGCCGTGATCGTGACCGTAGGCCTTTTCGGCCGGGCGCTGGTGATACGGATGTAGCTCAATCTGGTTCACCGCCGGAACAGTGTCGGTTTCTGCCTCCAGCCGCTCCAGGTGCTCGACCAAAAAGTTGCTGACTCCGATCGAGGCTGCCTTGCCACTGGCCCGAATCTGCTCCAGGGCCTTGAAACTTTCGACATACAGGTCGCGCTTGGGGGTGGGCCAGTGAATCAGATACAGGTCGACCTGCTCGAGTCCGAGCTTCTCGAGGCTCAGTTCGATGGCGTCATGGGCCGACTGCGTTCCCTGGTCGTCGTTCCAAAGCTTGGTGGTGATGAAAAGCTCGTTGCGCGGGATCCCGGATGCCGCAATCGCGCGGCCCACGCCCTCCTCGTTGCGGTAAATAGCGGCGGCATCGATGTGCCGGTAGCCGAGCTCGAGGGCGTCGGAAACAATGCGCTCGGTCTCAGCCGGGTCGACCAGAAAAACTCCGAAACCGAGCTGCGGAATCGGATGCCCGGTGTTGAGCTGAAGAGTGGGAACGGTCACGGGGTGCCTTTCGTTGGGATGTTCCGCCCGACAACGCGGGTGGCAGTGGGAACGGCGCGGCGCTCTGGCCAGCCTTCCGAGGCTATCAAGGGACGAGCGCGCTGCGCCTCAATTGGGCTTCAGTGAAGCACCGGGTCGTGGGCGGGGCGGAGTCGTTGCGGTAGGGCGGAGTCGTTGCGGCACGGCGCCACCATCACAGCGACGGGGATCCCCGCCCGCCCACTAGCCGAACCGGGCGACCAACTCGCGCTTGAGCACTTTTCCGCTCGGCCCCAGCGGTAGCGCCTGCAGAAACTCGATCCGGCGCGGATGCTTATACGAGGCCACGTGCTCCTTCGTGAAGGCGATCAACTCGGAGCCGGTCACCGCCGACCCTTCGCGCAGCACGACCGCCGCCATGATCTCCTGGCCGTGAGACTCGTGGCTGACTCCGAAGACGGCGCAGATGGCGACATCCGGATGCTTTGCCAACACCTCCTCGACCTCGCGCGGGTACACGTTGTAGCCGTTTCGCAGAATCATGTCTTTGGTACGGTCAACAATGGTGAGGTAGCCCTCGGCGTCGAGGGTGCCGAGATCTCCGGTGCGGAACCAGCCATCGACGATGGCCTTGGCGGTGTCTTCGGGGCGGTTCAGATAGCCCTTCATCAGGTTGTGGCCGCGAATCAGAATTTCGCCCAGCTCCCCGACCGGCAAGAGTTCGACGCTCTCCTGCACCTCGGGGTCGCCAATCCCCAATTCGATGCCCCAGAGCGCCTGGCCGACGGTTCCGGGTCGGGGCGGCTTTCCTACGTGGTTGAAAGTGGCCACCGGGGAGGTTTCGGTTAGGCCGTAGCCCTCATGAATCTCGGCGCCGAAGGTGTCACGGAATCTGTCGATCACTGCCACCGGGATGGCCGCTCCGCCGGAGCATCCGTAGCGCAGCGGGGGCCGGTCGGGGTTGCGGGTAGCGGCATCCAGCAGCGCGATGTACATGGTGGGAACGCCCATAAAAATGGTGCACTGCTGCTCGTTCATCACCGCAAGGGCGGTGTCACCGCTGAACTTGGGCACCATCACCACGGTGCTGCCGGCGCGGAACGAGGCATTCATGGCGCAGGTCTGACCGAAGGTGTGAAACAGCGGCAGGCAGCCGAGCACCCGGTCGCCGGGACGAAGGTCGAAGGTGTTGAGCAGCAGCACGTTGACCTGCTCCACAAGCGCCAGATGGCAGCCCTCTGCCCCCTTCGGCTGCCCGGTGGTGCCACTCGTGTAGAGAATCGTGGCGGTGTCGAACGGATGCCGCGGCAGATAGGTCGCGATGGGATCGCAGTTTCGCGCCTCATCTTCTAGCCGCGCGAACGGTAGCTCGGCGGCATCCGGAATCATCACCGACAGAACCGGCACGTCGGCGAGCGCAGCGCCCTTCGCGCCCTCGCTGAGGAGCGGTGACGCACAGATCAGCAACTCGGCACCGCTGTCGCGCAGCACATACTCGATCTCCTCGGATTTCAGGAGCGCGTGAATGGGCACCACGATTCCACCGACCGCCAACACCGCGTAGTAGACCCGCGGAAAGTCGGCCACATTCGGAATCAAAACCGCAACCACCGTGCCGGCCCGGATGCCGCGGTGCGCGAGTGCTCCCGCATACTCGCGAGTTTGCTGCCAGAGCTCACGGTAGGTGGTCTGGGTGTCGCCGACGATGACGGCTGCGGTGTCGGGGTAACGCTGCGCGCTCTCGGCGAGGATAGCCGCGACGGATATGGTGGCGTAACCGGTGCTCATTGGTGACTCTTTCGTCGTCTTTGACTGGGGGTGCGCGTGCTGTTGTTGCCAGTGCTGAAGCGCGGGTGTTGGACACCACAAGGGTTATTAGCCTACGTGCACTGCTATCGCGTCGGCAGCGATGTCGCGGTGGCTGTGGATGATTCGCGCAGCACCAACAGGTGAACGAAAGGGTGCTCTAGCAGGCGCAAAACATGAGTATTCGTCTGCACTATATTGGGTCGGATGCAGAATTTTCCTGCCACGGGGAGACATCTTTATCAATCGGTAGGTTTATGAATCGGCAGGCAGTGGTAATCGCGTACCTTGTGCTGGCGGCGTCGCTCGCAGGATGCCAAGCAGTCCCTTCCGACGGGCCTCTAGGTTTTGGCGGCGATTCCGGTAGCCAGTGCGTGCGTACTCACCAAAACGAGTTAGTGCTCGTCGGCGATGTCGTAACCGCTCCCGCCGGTGAATCCGCAACCATTCTCGGTGTCAATCTTTTAGATGCTCAAGGCATCGAACTGACGCAGGTCTACCTTCTCTCGCTTTCCGACGAAGGCGGAATCGGCTCCTCATCGATTCCGCCCGATACCAGCGCCTGGGCTGGCCGCGTACCTGCGAAAGGGGCAGTTATTCCTGCCGGTACGACTCAAAATATTGTTGCCGAACTGCGCCGAACCCAATCCGCCGACGGCACTTCGAAATTCCTTGAGGTGACCTACCGGGTTGGAAGGAAAACCTACGTAGACACCGGGAGCACCCGATATACCCTTTCCGAAAAGTGCTTCTAGCGCCGTAAACGCCCTCGGGGCTTTGGCCCGTCGGATCCTCGCCCCAAGAGCTACGCCTGCACATAAAGCACCGCTCTCGGAGAGTCTTTATCAAGACCGCGCGCGAATCTTCCGGATGTCAACGACCCACCCTTCGATGGTTTGCCTCCAGATTTTGTTGCACCAATTCCCCATCGGACGGAGGGCCAACGTCACCACCGGTCCGGACCGTCGCACCCCGAGCTCGATCGTTGCACTCGCGTACAGGCCGAAGCCGTATTCGCCGACCGAGACCGACTCGACGTCGCTCCAAGGTAATGCGCCAACTTGTTCAACGCTGTCGCGTCCCTGCCAGAAGGAAATCGCTTTTTCATCCAACACGATGGAGATCGCCGGTGTCTTGAATGTGCGCTTGGATGAAATCTGATCCACTCCCAGGAGAGCACACAACGGCAGCATCAATGTCGGATCCCGGGCAACGTTTATGACCAACGCATCGGGAAATATGCGCTTGAGCCGATCGGCACGACGGATTTCTATCCAGAGATATAACCGTCCCAGAACCAGCAAGAGAAAAACCACAAACGTAGCTTGGACGGGAAACATAATTATCCGAAATGTGGCGTTACTCCACGAGTCGCCGCCACCGCCATAAACCCACCAGTTGAACGCTCCCAGGACAGCAAGGAGTAACCCCATTAGAAACACGGGTCGGTGCCGACGCCAATCCATTCCGTCAGTCGCCCTTCACGTTAATAATCTGTCGAAGCGTGTGCCGAATGGTGATGAGGTCGTGGGAGTCCTCCATAACGACGTTGATGTCTTTGTAGGCGGCCGGAATCTCGTCGAGGAAGGTGTCGGTGGGGCGCCATTCGATACCTCCATGGCGGTGTCGAGCTGAGCGCGGGTGAAGGTCTTGCGGGCGCGTGAGCGAGAGTGCTCCCGGCCGGCACCGTGCGGGGAGGAGTTCAGCGACAGGCGGTTTCCCTTTCCCTCGACAACGTAGGAGCGTGTGCCCATCGATCCGGGAACCAGACCCGCGACCCCAGCGGACGCATCGATTGCGCCCTTTCGGGACAGCCACACTTCTTTTCCGAAGTGGGTTTCCTGCTCGGTGTAGTTGTGATGGCAGTTCACCCGCTCGGATGCCGTGATGGGAACACCCACCCAGTGCTCGAATTGCTGAATAACGCGGTCCATCATCTCCTCGCGGTTCAGCAGCGCGAAGGTCTGCGCCCAGCGCAATTCAGAGATGTACCGATCAAATTCGACCGTTCCCTCCACGAGGTAGGCGAGGTCATTGTCGGGGAGCCTGATCCAGTGGCGCGCGCAGTACTCCTGCGCCACGGTGATGTGCGCCATGGCGATCTTGTTGCCAACGCCCCGCGACCCGGAGTGCAAAAACAGCCACACCCGGTCTTCCTCGTCGAGGGACACCTCGATGAAATGGTTACCGGAGCCCAGTTGTAGCTTCCAGTTCGGCGAACGCTCCCCGGGGTCAAAGCCCGCATCGTGGGCAAGGGTTGAAAGCTGCTGGATGCGAGGCGCTGCAGTTGTAGTGATCTCGGTGTTGTACTTGCCGGCGGAAAGCGGCACGGCGCGCTCAATCGCTTCGCGGAGTGGCTTCCGATCGACGGGCAGGTCGGAGTCGAAGAATTGCGTGCGCACGGCGATCATCCCGCAGCCAATATCAACACCCACTGCGGCCGGCATAATCGCTCCGAGGGTGGGAATTACCGAACCGACGGTCGCCCCTTTTCCGGAGTGAGCATCCGGCATCAGGGCGAGATGCGGGTAGATAAACGGCATGGTGGAGGCCAGTTGCGCCTGCGCGCGGGTTTCCGGGTCGAGAATCGATGCCCAGTTCCACAGTCGCTTGCTGATTTTTTCCATCACGGTTCCTCTCGTTCGCCTGAGCGGCTGAGCGAGAGCCCAACCTCGTAGCCTAGCGGGTTGAGAATGTGGCGATTACCCATCGCCGCTGTTTGCCGTCGGCCTCGGATTCTGGCCCAGAGGCTCGCGTTTATAATTAGGGCTGAATGTCTGACATCGAAACCCCCGTGCCGTCTGCTGCCAACGTCGAAGCTGCTTCCGCGGCTGCACCCTCTTCGGCGGGACCTTCGGCGGGACCATCCGCGGCCGCACCCTCGGCAGCCGCCCCCTCGGCAGCCGCACCCTCGGCGGCCGCACCATCGGCGGCCGCACCATCGGCGGCCGCACCCTCGGCAGCGAGACCATCGGCAGAACCGAAAGTCGCTGCCTCAGCATC
>JACMPQ010000097.1 GCA_014377425.1 Microbacteriaceae bacterium
CAAGGGGGACCTTGTGGGAGAGTAGGACACCGCCGGACTTAACTTAGCAACACACCAAATAGCCACCCCAAAACACCGGGGTGGCTATTTCGTGTTAACACACCAAACCAAAACCAGCGTCGTAGCGCGCGCGCAATCTGTACCTAACTGCAGGACGCAAGAATACGACCCGTAAGTACGACCCATAAGTACGAGCCCCGGTATCCGGGAACCAAAACCGACGATAATTAGCGTTGGGGCGTTCCTGAATTACGGGGGGTGTGCCCATAGTGACCAAACCAGGAGACAACGTTGACCGATTCAGAAGACTTTCCCCAACGTTCCTCCAGCGATCGGCGTCCGTCGGAAGGCCCCTCGGGTACCGGTCCCGATCGCACCGGTCCCACCCGCGGCAGCTCAAGCGAGAACTCCCGACCCCGCCGCGTCGGCACCAACAAGCCTGACCGCGATCGCCTGATGGGTGATCGTCCGGATCGTTCTTCGGGCGAGCGGCCACCCTACGGTCGTCCGACGGGTGACCGCCCCGCGCGCAGCCCGCGCGCCGATGACCGCAGCCCGGGAACTCGCGGCGAGGCCGGCCGAGGGGAAAGGTCCGCGTCGGGGGAGCGGCCGTCATCCGGTCGCCCCGATCGCAGCACCGGCAACCCGTTTGGTCCGACCCGGTCGGGCGCGAACCGGTCTACCTCGGCCGGCGGATCCTCCGATCGCGGCGGCGCGAGTCGCGGTTCCGATCGTCCCGCTGCCGAGCGTGGCGGACGCGACACCCCCTGGGAGGATCGCGACCCCTACGGATTGAAGACTGTGCGTAACCGCCACTTCGACCCGATTTTGCCGGATGACGTGCAGCCGTCTGACCTCGATAAAGCTGCTCGGACCCAGCTGAAAACCCTGAGTAAGGAGAACGCCGACGACACGGCGCGTCACCTCGCAATGGCGGCTCGTCATATCGAAGACAACCCGGCATTAGCTCACGAGCACGCGCAGTCTGCGGCCCGTCGAGCTGGTCGAATTGGTGTCGTTCGCGAGACGCTAGCGATCACCGCGTACACCATTGGGGACTACGCCTTAGCGCTGCGCGAGTTGCGCACCTACCGTCGAATTACTGGCAAAAACGACCAGCTTGCCCTGATGGTGGACAGCGAACGGGGCCTTGGCCGACCCGATAAAGCGCTCGAACTTGGACGCTCGGTTGACCGCGCGACGCTTCCCAAAGACGTTCAGGTGTATTTGGCTATTGCCATGTCGGGCGCACGCCTAGACCTCGGCCAGACCGAGGCCGCGTTGACCGAATTGGAGATTCCGCAGTTGGATCCCAACACGGCTTTTGGCTACAGCGCTGCCCTCTTCGGTGCATACGCGACGATTCAGGAAGACCTCGGGAACACCGAGCAGGCCGAGCGTTGGTATGCCCTCGCCGAACACGCCGAAACCGTAACCTCGGGTCTCGCCGAAGACGACGACACCGAGACGATCGAAATCACCGAGGAAGAACTCAGCGCCGAAGAAATCGCGGCCCTGAATCTTGGCCATATGGCCGGGAACGACCCCGGTGAACAGCATGATGGCAGTGACCACAATGGTGGCCACAACGATGGTGTCGGGGAGATAAGCATGCACGAGCACGTAATTAATGACACCGGCGCCAACGACGCCAACGCGCCCACCCAGTGATCGACCTGATCGATACCCCCCTCGACGGGGTCGATTTGTTGATGGCGGATTTGGACGGCGTGGTTTACAAGGGCGCCGAAGCCATTGATTACGCCGTCGACAGCATCAATGCGGCATCCGAGCGGATGCGCTGCGGCTACATCACCAA
The DNA here is from genome assembly GCA_014377425.1 of Microbacteriaceae bacterium. Lineage (GTDB taxonomy): Bacteria > Actinomycetota > Actinomycetes > Actinomycetales > Microbacteriaceae > Marisediminicola. The sequence continues at coordinate 1,820 of JACMPQ010000097.1, forward strand.
CAACGCGTCGCGCACCGCGACATCCGTAGCCGAACACCTCTCCGGCCTCGGCCTCAGTGTGACCGCGGATGACGTTGTTACCTCGCCGCAGGCCGCAGTGCGACTGCTTGCCAACCTGGTTCCGGCCGGCTCGACCGTGCTCGTCGTCGGCGGAGATGGACTCACCACGGAGGTGGTGCGCGCCGGGTTCACCGTTACCGACAGCGCCGAAAACGCGCCTGCCGCGGTCATCCAGGGTTTCCACCCCACGGTGGGTTGGGAGCAACTGGCCGAGGCGACGTTTGCGCTGCACACCGGCATCCCGTGGGTGGCAACCAACACCGACTGGACCATTCCGGTGGCCCGCGGCATTGCGCCCGGCAACGGCACGCTCGTGTCGGCCGTGCACACCGCGGTGGGGCGGTTGCCGGTGGTCGCGGGGAAGCCCGAGGTTGCGATCTTTACCGAGGCGCAATTGCGGTTCGGCGGAGCGAAGGCGCTGTTTTTGGGTGACCGCCTCGACACCGATATTCTCGGGGCGAATCGAGCTGGAATCGACTCCGCGCTCGTGTTGACGGGCATCGATGGCCCCAAACAGGTGTTGGCGGCCGACAGTTCGAGCCGTCCGCGCTATATTCTCTCGGACCTACGCCAGCTCTTTGAGCTGTACCCGGAAACCGTCGCGACACGGGATGCCGCAACGGGGGATCACCTCGTCGCCGTCGGAAGCGCAATTGTGCGGCTGAGCGGCTCGGTGATCACCATCGACCGGATAGGAGATCGGCCAATTGACCTGCTGCGGGCGGGGGCGGCGTTGATCTGGACATCCGGACTCGCCATCTACGGCCTCGACGTGCCCGTTTCCCTCTACGCCTAGGGTAAAAACGTGACGGAAAATATTCTGCCTGCAGAAGGTAACGCCCCCACCGACGAAATCGTCGTCGAAACCACCGCCGTCGATGCGGGGCTTCTTGCCCGGCTGGCACTGATTGAGGATCGTCCGCTCGTGGAGCGCGCCGCCGCGTTCGCCGAGCTCTACGCCGAACTTCAGCGCACGCTCGAGGGGCACGATCTCGATTCGGCCGCGAAGGCGGGTCTACCGACTGCTACGCCCGCCGAAAATTTTGGGGAAAACCGTGTCTGATGCACGACTCGACGCGGCCCTCTCCGCCAGTGGGCTCGCGCGCTCCCGCACCCATGCCGCGCGGCTAATTGCCGACGGACTGGTGTCGGTTAACGGGCATCCGGAGGTGAAAGCGTCGTTTCGCGTGGCGGAGGGTAGCGCGCTTGAGGTGGCAGCGGCCGATCACTACGTCAGTCGTTCGGCGCACAAGCTGGTGGCCGCGCTCGACGCCTTCGACGTGGTGACCCGGGGACGGCTGGCGCTGGATCTGGGGGCCTCGACCGGCGGATTCACGCAGGTGCTGCTCGAACGCGGCATGACGCGGGTGATCGCGCTGGACGTGGGCCACGATCAAATCGCTGCCGAAATTCGCGCCGACGACCGGGTCACCGTGATCGAGGGATTCAACGCGCGATCGATGACCGCGGGCTCGCTCGCTGCTGCTGCGGGGGACTCTGTCCTGCCCGAAATCGGGCTCGTCGTCGCCGACCTCTCCTTCATTTCTCTGCCGCTCGTACTGCCGGCGATGGTGGCGACCGCAGGGCTCGATGCCGACTTTGTACTCTTGGTGAAACCACAATTTGAGGTGGGGCGTTCCCGCGAGGGAATTGTGAAGAACCCGGGGCTGCGCGCGGATGCCGTGAACGGCGTCTTGTGGGCGGCGTGGGATGTGGGGCTCGCCACCGCGGGCGTCGTCTCCTCACCGATTGCCGGAACCAACGGCAATCACGAGTATCTGGTTTGGCTCAGCGTGGCTCACGGTACTAATCCGACAGAATGGTCAGCGAGGGTAACCGCGATGACGGAAACCGCCTGACCGGTGAGGAGCGCAACGTGAGCGAGCGCACAAGTGTTGACGGAGACCCCGCTGTTGGCGGAAACCCGGCGCATGCGGAGGGTACGGCTGAGTTGTTCGGTGAATCATCCGTCTCCACATCCGGGCACCGCCACATTCTGGTGGTGGCGCACACCGGCCGCGCCGAATCGCTGGAGTCGGCCGTAGACGTGTGCCAACAGTTGCTTGCCGCCGGAGTGATCCCGGTAACCAACGCCCGAGAAAGCGCCGACATCATCGCGGCCGAGCCGAGCCTGAGCTCCATCGAGGTGCTGGGGGACGAGGTGGAACTCACCGACCTCGAACTGGTTATCGTTCTGGGAGGCGACGGCACCATTCTGCGTGCTGCCGAACTCGTGCGCGGAAGCGCCGTCCCCCTGCTCGGCGTAAACCTCGGGCACGTCGGATTTCTCGCCGAATCCGAACGGGATGACCTGGCCGAGACCGTTCAACGCGCCCTCGCCCGGGACTATCTCGTTGAGGAGCGCATGACGCTCGAGGTGAAGGTAACGGTCGCCGGAGAAACCACCTACGAAACCTGGGCGCTGAACGAAGCCACGGTGGAAAAAGCCAGCCGGGAGCGCATGCTGGAGGTCGTGATCGAGGTAGACGGTCGGCCGCTGTCGACCTTCGGCTGTGACGGTGTGGTGATGTCGACCCCCACCGGCTCCACCGCCTACGCCTTTTCAGCCGGCGGCCCGGTGGTCTGGCCGAGCGTGGGCGCGATGCTGCTGGTTCCGCTCAGCCCACACGCGCTGTTTGCGCGCCCCCTACTGGTCGGGCCGGGTTCCACCTTCGCGGTGGAGGTTTTGGAGCGCACCCAGGGAATCGGTGTGCTCTGGTGTGACGGGCGCCGAACGCATGAACTTGCCACCGGTGCCCGGGTGACGGTGCGACGCTCGAGCGAACCGGTGCGCTTGGCACGGCTGCATCCGGGCCCTTTCGCCGATCGGCTGGTGAGTAAGTTTGCCCTGCCCATCAACGGTTGGCGTGGTCCGCACACCGCTGAGGGTGCCGCAACGTGATCGAAGAAATTTCCATTCGCAACCTCGGCGTGATCGGGGAGGCCGTGCTTCCGCTCGGGGCCGGGCTCACCGTGCTCACCGGGGAGACCGGTGCGGGCAAAACCATGGTGGTCACCGCGCTCGGGCTCCTGCTCGGCGATCGCGCCGATGCGCAGGCGATTCGTTCCGGGGCAACAGGCGCGGTGGTCGAGGGCCGGTGGAGCATCGACGGGCAGGGCTTAATCGCCGATCGGGTGCGGGATGCCGGCGGTGAACTCGATGATGACGAACTCATCCTCGGGCGATCCGTCTCTACCGAGGGCCGCAGCCGAGCGGTGGTGGGCGGGCGATCGGCGCCGATCAGCGTGCTGACCGAGATTGGGCAGAAACTCGTGGTGGTGCACGGGCAGTCCGATCAGCTTCGGCTGCGCTCGGCAACCGCGCAGCGCGATGCCCTGGACCGGTTTGCGGGGTTGACCGGCGCGGGGTTGACCGGGGCTGGGCTGACCGGGGCTAAATCGACCGCCGCCACAAGCACCAGCACCATCCTCAGCGACTACTCCGCCAGTTTTACCCGCTGGCAGGCTGCGCAGTTGGAACTCTCCGTGCTCATCACCGACCGCGATCGACGCGCCCGCGAAGCCGACGGGCTGCGGGCAGCGATGGGGGAAATCGATGCGGTGGCTCCGCTTTCCGGCGAGGTAGAGGAGTTGAGCGGGCGGGCCGAGAAACTGGCCAACCTGGAGGACCTTCGGCTGGCGGCATCCGGAGCGCACGAATTTCTTTCCGCGGAAGAGATTGGTGAATCGCACGACGTGCTGTTTTTGCTCGACGCCGCCCGCCGCCAGCTCGACCGCGTTGCCGTTCACGATCAGGCACTGGAGCCGATCGTAGAAGCGCTGCGCGACGCGAGCTTTCGGGTGGTCGAAATTTCGGGTCAGCTCGCGGGCTACCTGAGCGACCTCGATTCCGATACCGCCCGGGAACTGGATGCCGTGCAGGAGCGTCAGGCGCAGCTTTCGACGCTGATTCGCAAGTACGGCCCCACCCTCGACGACGCCATTGGCTACCTCGACACCGGCAGTGCGCGTCTTCTTGAGCTCGACGGCGACACGGACCGGATAGATGCCCTCACACTTTCGGTTGCGACCGAATACGCAGGGCTGGTGGGCCTTGGCGATCAGCTCAGTGCGGTGCGGCGCTCTGCCGCCGATCGGCTGGCTCAGAGCGTTACGGCCGAGCTTGCCGCCCTCGCCATGCCGAACGCGCGGCTGGTGGTTGAGGTGAGTGACCGGGGGGAGCACGGACCCGTCGGCAGAGATCAGGTGGCATTGTTGCTGCAGCCGCATTCGGGTTCCGAGCCGCGGGCGCTGGGGCGCGGGGCTTCCGGCGGCGAACTCTCGCGCGTGATGCTGGCGCTGGAGGTGGTGATCGCCGGCAGCGATCCGGTGGATACCTTCATTTTCGATGAGGTGGATGCCGGGGTGGGAGGCGCAGCCGCGATTGAGGTTGGGCGCCGGCTGGCACTTCTTGCCCGCAGTTCGCAGGTGATCGTGGTCACCCATCTCGCTCAGGTGGCGGCCTTTGCTACCAACCACCTTCGGGTGGTGAAAGACCAGTCCGGAACGGTGACCGCCTCAAGTGTGGAGACCCTCGGCGGCGATGATCGGCTCACCGAGATGGCACGGTTACTGTCTGGTCTGCAGGACAGCGCGAGCGGCTTGGTTCATGCCCGCGAGCTGATCGAGACCGCGCGCACCCTGACGCGCTAAGGGACGTCGTCGGGGGCGGAGCCAGGGAACGTCGCGCGCAGCCGAGCCAGGGGCGTCACCGCGCGCAGCCGAGCCAGGCATCGCTGCCCCGAGCGGGCTGCGCCCGTGGCCGACGGGGTTAGGGGCTTCCCGCTCGGATCCGCTGACTCTGCTGCTATCTTTGAAACCCGTGGTGGATAATCTGAGCGGCCAAACGACCAAACATATTTTTGTGACGGGTGGTGTTGTCTCCTCCCTTGGAAAAGGCCTCACCGCAGCAAGTCTCGGTAATCTGCTGACGGCCCGCGGCGTGCGCGTTGTGATGCAGAAGCTTGACCCGTATTTGAACGTGGACCCGGGCACGATGAATCCGTTTCAGCACGGGGAAGTCTTCGTGACGGATGACGGAGCCGAGACCGACCTCGACATCGGCCACTACGAGCGCTTTCTCGACATCAACCTGAACCAGGCCGCGAACGTGACGACCGGGCAGATTTACTCCACCGTGATTGCCAAGGAGCGCCGTGGCGAATACCTCGGCGACACCGTGCAGGTGATTCCACACATCACCGACGAGATCAAGCGCCGCATGCGGTTGCAGGTGACCGAGTCGATCGAATCCGGCACCCCGCAGCCCGACGTGATCATCACCGAGATCGGTGGCACCGTCGGCGACATCGAGTCGCAGCCGTTCATCGAATCCGCCCGCCAGGTGCGCCACGAACTCGGCCGCAACAACGTCTTCTTCGTGCACGTGTCGCTGTTGCCGTACCTCGGCGCGTCGGGCGAGCAGAAGACCAAGCCCACCCAGCATTCCGTGGCGGCCCTGCGCTCGATCGGAATTCAGCCGGATGCCCTCGTGCTGCGCTCCGATCGTCCGGTCTCCGAGGCCAACAAGCGCAAGATCGCGCTCATGTGTGACGTCGACGAGGAAGCCGTCGTCAACGCAGTGGATGTCGCGAGCATCTACGACATTCCCACGATGCTGCACGATCAGGGACTCGACGCGTACATCATCAAGCACTTCGGCCTCACGACCGCAGAGGTGGACTGGTCGGGCTGGAACGAGGTGCTCACCGCCGTGCATGAACCCACCCACGAAGTGACGATCGGGCTCGTGGGCAAGTACATCGACCTGCCGGATGCCTACCTATCGGTGACCGAGGCGCTGAAGGCGGGCGGCTTCGCCCACAACACCAAGGTGAACTTGCGCTGGGTCGCCTCCGACGAGTGCGAGACGCACGAGGGCGCGCTAGCCCAGCTCGGAGACCTCGACGGAATTTGCGTACCGGGGGGCTTTGGCATCAGGGGCATCGAAGGAAAACTGCAGGCGTTGCGCTTCGCTCGTGACAATGATTTACCGACCCTCGGCCTGTGTCTCGGTCTGCAGTGCATGGTGATTGAGTACGCCCGAAACGAGGTGGGACTCACCGGCGCATCGTCGTCGGAGTTCGATGAGGACACCGCGCATCCGGTGATCGCCACCATGGCCGAGCAGGTGGACATCATCGCCGGGGGAGACCTCGGCGGCACCATGCGCCTCGGCCTGTACCCGGCGGCGCTCGCCGAAGGCTCGATTGTGGCCAGTCTCTACGAAAGCCCCGAAATTTCAGAGCGGCACCGTCACCGCTACGAGGTAAACAACAGCTATCGTCAGCAGATTTCGGATGCCGGGCTCGTGTTCTCGGGAACCAGCCCCGATGGCTCGCTGGTCGAGTTCGTGGAGCTGCCGCGCGAGGTGCATCCGTTCTACGTCGGAACGCAGGCGCATCCGGAGCTTCGCTCTCGCCCGAACCGTGCCCACCCGCTGTTTGCCGGCCTGATCGGCGCAGCGCTGGAGCGTCAGGGTGCGAGCCGACTGTTCGAGGTGCCCGAGACCGAGAATGCCTGATTCTGTGTCCGAGACGGTGGCGGGGTTGGGTTCGCCGGTCTTGAGCTCTCCGGTCTGGGATTCGCCAGAGTCGGTGCTGCTGCCCTTGACGGATGATCGGCAGCCGCAGCGACTCATCTCCAGCGAGAAGGTGTTCGACGGTGCGGTCTGGAACGTCAAGCGCGAGAGCTTCGAGTACGAGGGTGCGACCATCACCCGTGAGCTCATCGATCACCCCGGTGCGGTTGCCGTGCTTGCGCTCGATGACGACGGTCGGGTGCTACTGATCAAGCAGTATCGGCATCCGATCGCAGCCCGCGACTGGGAGCTTCCGGCGGGACTGTTGGACATTGCCGGGGAGTCGCCGCTGATCGGCGCGCAGCGGGAGCTAGCCGAGGAAGCCGATTTGCAGGCCACCACTTGGCATCTGCTGAGCGAATTCTTCACCACCCCCGGCGGCAGCAACGAGGCTCTGCGGGTGTATCTGGCCCGCGGGCTGAGCGCCACCGAGGCGTTTGCCCGGCACGACGAAGAGGCACACATCGAGTTGCGCTGGGTGCCGCTCGAAGATGCCGTACAGGCCGTGCTTACTCGCCAGGTCACGAATTCGATCCTGCAGATCGCGGTGCTCACGGCCCTGGCGGCCCGCGTTCAAGGCTGGACAACGCTCGGGGATCCGAATGCGGCGTGGCCGTGGCATCCGAAACTCCACCAGAACTGAGCGCGGCTGGAGTGCTAGCTGGCGCGCTGACCACCGTAAGCGTGCCCCCGGAACCGCAGACCACACGCTCCCCACTCGACCGCGCCATCGAGCACTACCTGCGCCACGTCACCATCGAGCGCGGCCTCGCCACCAACACGCTGAGTGCCTACCGCCGCGACCTCGCCGCCTATCAAACGCTGCTCGCGAGTCGCGACATTATCGATCCGCAGGCGATTACCGCGGCTGACGTGACCGCCTACGTGGTGTCACTGCGCACCCGCAGCGAGGGTGCGCTCACGGCATCCTCGGTGGCTCGCATGCTCTCCTCGGTGCGCAATCTACACCGCTTCCTACTGGACGAGGGCGTTGTTGTGGCGGATGTCGCCGCCGACAGTAAACCGCCGAAGCTGGCCACCCGGCTGCCGAAGGCGATCACCGTCGATCAAATGGCCCGCGTACTGGAGGCGGCCAGCGGAGACGACCTGCTCGCCCTGCGTGACCGGGCGCTGCTCGAACTGCTCTATGCCACCGGCGCCAGAATCTCCGAGGCCGCTAACCTCAACGTCGACGACGTGATCTCGGGCGCATCTGTGCGGCTACTCGGCAAGGGCAGCAAGCAGCGCATCGTGCCGCTCGGCAGTTTCGCCCGCGCGGCCATCGACGCGTATCTCGTGCGGGCGCGGCCGCTGCTGTCCGCCCGCGGAACGAGCACCCCGGCTCTGTTTCTCGGGGTGCGGGGGGGCCGGGTGTCTCGGCAGAACGCGTGGCTGATCATCCGATCCCGGGCAGAGAAAGCACAGCTCGGAATTGAGATCTCGCCGCACACCTTTCGGCACTCTTTTGCCACGCATTTATTGGCCGGGGGAGCGGATGTTCGCGTGGTGCAGGAGTTGCTCGGGCATTCCTCGGTCGCCACCACTCAGCTCTATACCCTCGTGACCGCCGATTCCCTGCGCGACATGTACACCGCTGCGCACCCGCGAGCTCGGTGACGAGCAGCCGCGCCAGCCCCAAAGCCCCGGACTACAGCCGCGCCAGCAACTCGATATCCTGCAGAAATTCGCTCGCCACCTCGATCGATACGGTGGCGCGGGTGCCGGCGATTGCTCCAAGGTAATCGGCGGTAGTCGGCCCGGTCGCGGCATCCGAGTCGCCGGATCGGTAGATCGCATTTTCCAATGCGCTCTGCGAAGCCTTCCGGGCGGCAAATTCGATATCGGCCGGGGAGAAACCGTCGGTTTCG
>JACMPQ010000016.1 GCA_014377425.1 Microbacteriaceae bacterium
CCTACGCCCGGGAGGTGCTGACCGAGATTGTCGATGCCGAGAAAGTTCCGCTCAGTATCGAGGAACGGCATCGTTTAGTGCGCCAGATCAGCGACGACGTACTCGGCTACGGCCCGTTGCAGCCTTTGCTTGAAGACCCCAGCCTGACCGAGATCATGGTGAATGGCCCCGACCAAATTTTTGTCGAACGCAACGGCAAACTCACCCTCAGCCCGGCGAGATTTCGCTCCGAAGAGCAACTGCGGCGCGTGATCGAGAAAATTGTCTCGCGCATCGGACGCCGGATCGACGAATCGTCGCCGCTCGTCGATGCTCGGCTTGAGGACGGCTCGCGGGTGAACGCGGTGATCCCGCCGCTGTCGGTGAACGGTTCGGCACTCACCATCCGAAAATTTGCCGCCGATCCGTTGAAAGTGGAAGACCTCGTGGCTTTCGGCTCGCTGTCGCCGGAAATGGCAGAACTTTTGGATGCCTGCGTCAAGGCCTCGCTCAACATCATCGTGTCGGGGGGTACCGGAACCGGGAAAACCACCCTGCTGAACGTGCTCTCGTCGTTCATTCCACAGGGCGAGCGTATCATCACGATCGAGGATGCCGTCGAGTTGCAATTGCAGCAATCCCACGTGGTGCGCCTTGAGAGTCGGCCCGCGAACATCGAGGGCAAAGGCGAGGTGACGATTCGCGATCTGCTGCGCAACTCTCTGCGAATGCGTCCGGACCGCATTGTGGTGGGGGAGTGCCGCGGTGGGGAGGCGCTCGACATGCTGCAGGCAATGAACACCGGTCACGATGGCTCACTGTCGACGGTGCATTCCAACTCCCCGCGCGATGCAATCGCCCGAATGGAAACCCTGGTGCTCATGGCCGGAATGGATCTGCCGTTGCGGGCGATCCGTGAACAAATCGCGTCGGCCGTTGACCTCATTGTGCAGCTCACCCGCATGCGCGACGGCAGCCGTCGGGTCACCCACATCACGGAGGTTCAGGGAATGGAAGGTGATGTTGTGACGCTTCAAGATGCCTTCGTTTTCGATTATTCGGCCGGGGTTGATGCAAACGGGCGCTTTCTCGGTAAACCCGTATTTACCGGCGTACGGCCGCGTTTTGCCGATCGGTTCACCGATCTGGGGATAGTGCTCTCACCGAGCGTGTTTGCCCTCACCGAGGGGCGTGGCCGCTGATGATGCTCGCCGGGGCGGTCGCTCTGCTGTTTCTCGCTCTTTTGCTGGTGGTCTTCGGCGTTTTTCGTTCGCGCACCGGGCGCCTGGCCTGGGATCGTCGTCGCCCAGCCAGTGCGCAAACGGTCGGCGGGCTGGCGCGAATGACCTCGTTGGCAACAGATGCCATCGGAGGTTTTCTCGGTCGTCGTGGCTGGTTATTACCCCTCGGTAGCGGGCTCGAGCAGGCTGGAATCCGTATCGCCGCCGCTGAATTCCTCCTTCTTGTAGCCTCCGGCTCGGTCGTGACGTTGCTGATTGGCTTTGTTCTCGGCGGAATGGGACTCGGATTGTTCTTCGCGTTGATCGGACCAATTGGGGCAAAACTTGTGATCAGCGCCCGATCGACGCGTCGACGCCGGGCTTTCGCCAATCAGCTAGATGACACCCTGCAGTTGCTGGCTGGCGGTCTCCGTGCCGGGCACTCTCTGTTGCGAGCCATCGATGCGGTGTCTCGAGAGGCGGAATCACCGACCGATGAGGAGTTTGCTCGCATTGTGAACGAGACACGGTTGGGGCGAGATCTTAATGCCGCGCTAGAGCAGTCGGCGGCTCGGATGCAGAGTGAAGATTTCAGTTGGGTGGCGCAGGCGATCGGTATCCACCGGGAAGTCGGCGGTGACTTGGCAAGTGTGCTCGATGAGGTTGGATCGACCATCAGAGAACGCAACCAGATTCGACGACAGGTCGCCTCACTGAGCGCCGAAGGGAAAATGTCGGCCTATATCCTTTTCGCCCTACCGTTCGTGGTCATCGGAATCCTGTTGATGACAAGCCCGGCTTACATCGCCAAATTTGTGCAGTCTCCCCTTGGGTTCGTTCTCATGGGCGTCAGCGTCGTAATGCTCGTTATCGGGGGGCTGTGGCTGAAAAAAGTCGTCAGCTTTAAGTTTTGATGCCGCTGAGCGTGGTGATCGCCAGCTGTCTGGTGGCGGCTGCGGTGCCGTTTTTGCTCTGGAGTCTGTTGCCAAGCCACGGCCGGAGCGACCGTGACGTTCGGGCCAACCTCAGACGAGGACTCAATGACAGCCTTGACGGCGCCGTCGCACGCCAACAATCGAATTTCGGCGCCCGTTTGGTGCTCCCGGCAAATCGCATCAAACTCGACAAATTGCTCGCGCTCGCCGGTAGGCCTCCGCAGTGGCCGTTGAGCCGGGTTTTGTTGGCTAAACCGCTACTTGCCGTGGTCGCCGCCGTAGTGGGCTCACTTCTTCTCAGCGCGGCCACCGGCACGGCCATGCTCGTAATGGTGTTGTTTCTGGTGGCACTGGCGTATTTCATCCCCGATCTGTTGATCTATAGCCGAGGGATGGAACGTCAGACTGCAATTGCACTGGAGCTGCCGGATACCCTCGATCAAATGCTCATAGCGGTCGAGGCGGGACTGGGGTTTGAGGCTGCGATGGCCCGGGCGGGGAAAGGCGGGAAGGGCCCTTTGGCCGGAGAATTGATTCGCACGCTGCAGGATATGCGAGTGGGGATGTCGCGGCGAGAGGCCTACCAGTCACTGTCCGAGCGCTCCACCGTGCCGGAGCTTCGCGCCTTCATTCGAGCCGTGGTTCAGGCCGACACCTACGGAATTTCGATCAGCACGGTGCTGCGTACCCAAGCGAAAGAAATGCGACTGAAGCGTCGGCAGCGGGCGGAGGAGAAGGCGATGCAGATTCCGGTAAAGGTGCTGTTTCCGTTGATGCTCTTCATCTTGCCGGTGCTGTTTATCGCGGTGTTGGGGCCGACCGTCATCACCATGATGGCGAGCTTTCAGTGAGCCTGCCGCAGCGGCCTAGCGCGAGCTGATGCTCACGCCGCGATCGGTAAACCCGATGCTGTAGCTCACTGAAAATGGCACATCCCGATCGAAGACGGATCGGCTGCCGTCGTAGAGCGAACGAACCGGAACTACCAGATGCGCGGTACCGGCGGAGGGGGGCACCACCCAGGTTCCTTCGGTGGCCCCGGGAATGATCGTTAGCCTCGGATAGCTGCGCATAGACCAATGCGGCGGCCCCTCAACCTCGTTATTAATGTCCTGGCCAAACGGGCATCCGGTGGGTTGCAGCACGGTTTGAGTCACACAGGAATCGAGCAGTGCCGAAAGCTGCTTCTGCACCTCGGCCACGAACCGCGGTTTCGGTGCGGGGGTGACTTCGGCGGTAACCGTGGTTGCGGCGTTGAGAACGGTCACCTCGGTGGGGGCCGCGACCAGATAGGGCGAGTCGTGGCTGAGGGTCACCAGCGCCGGGAGCAAAACCGCGTACTCGGCGGATAGCCCCGCGCCGGCGGTGATAAAGCGGTGCCCGTTCGCGGTGAATTCGGCGTCACCGTGCGAGGTGACGGTGAGTGTGCCGAACGGGGACTCGGCAAATCGCCAGCCGCTGAAAACCAGCCAGAGGGCGGCATCCGGTCGCACGGTAAAGCTCGCACGATGTGCCGAACCGCGCAGGGTGAAGGAGAAGAGAAGAAGGTGGGTGCCGTTGGAGCGCACGGTGTCGGAGAGCAACTGCATCCGGTCGAGTTCGCCCGGTAGTGGTGCGATCAGGGGGGTGGATGTCGCGGCGTCTCGCTCAATGTCGGCACCGGCTAGCGCGGCCGTGGTGTCGCCCGCGGCAATACTGTCGAGGTAGGAGCTCACGAACCCCGACGCGCTGTAGAACGTGGAATTCAGGATCGCTACGGTGCCGACGAGGGCCAAGAGAAGAGCACCGAAATTGATGCTCCAGCGCGTGGCGAACGGCAGCGATCTCCAGCCCGTGCGCCCGTGTGCCCGCCCGACCTCTTCGTGGCCCGCACTGCCCGAAACGAACTCGGGAGTGTCGACCATAGGCCGATTCTAGCGGCGGAGCGTTCTGCACGGTTCGGTTATGAACGGGTCCGGCAGCACGGCCGGTACGCGCTCGCGCGGAGGGTAGATTTGGGGGGAGCCGCAAACATCTGGCTGGCAGCCTGTCGAAGGGGAGTGCGACCATGGTGATGCCGACGCTCTCTGCGGAACAGCAGGCAGTGTTCGACACCATCGAAACCACCCGCGAACATATTTTTGTGACCGGCCGGGCAGGGACGGGAAAATCCACCCTACTCAACCACCTCGCCGCCAACACCTCCAAGCAGATTGTGATTTGTGCGCCCACCGGGGTTGCCGCGCTGAACGTCGGCGGTCAGACCGTGCACTCGCTTTTTCGTTTGCCCATCGGCGTCGTTGCCGACCATGAGATCGCGCAGACGCCCGAATTGCGCAAGCTCCTCAACACCATCGAAACCGTTGTAATCGACGAGGTTTCGATGGTCAACGCCGACCTGCTCGATGCGATCGATCGCTCGCTTCGGCAGGCCCGACAGAAGCCATTTGAGGCGTTCGGGGGCCTGCAGGTCGTGCTTTTCGGTGACCCCTACCAGCTTGCCCCGGTGCCGGGGGATGCCGACGAGCGGGCGTATTTTGCCGACCAGTATCGCTCCATGTGGTTCTTCGACGCGCGGGTGTGGGATGCCACGGAGCTTCGAATTTACGAGCTCAATTCCATTCATCGCCAGCACGAGGCCGAGTTCAAATTCATGCTCAACGCCGTGCGTCACGGCGGGGTGACCGCCGAGATCGCCCAGCGACTCAACAGCACCGGTGCACGTCCGGCTCCGAGCGACGGGGTAATCACCCTCGCCACCCGCAATGACCGGGCCAACGCAATCAATGCCCAGGCGCTCGCCCGACTTTCTGGACGCGTGCGCACGGCCAAGGCCGAGGTCACCGGAGATTTTGGCGGTCGCTCCTATCCTGCCGAGGAGGCCCTGCAACTCAAGGTCGGCGCTCAGGTGATGTTTCTGCGCAACGACGGCGAGCAGCGCTGGGTGAACGGCTCGGTCGGGGTGGTGAAGTCGATCGGCACGAGCGTGTTTGTGGAGCTGGACGGCGAGGAACATGAGGTGCAGCCCACGATTTGGGAAAAATACCGCTACTCGTATTCCGCCACCACCAAGGAGCTCAAGCGCGATATCGTCGCCGAATTTCAGCAGTTTCCGTTGCGGCTCGCCTGGGCGGTCACAATTCATAAATCGCAGGGCAAGACCTACGATCGCGCGGTCGTCGACCTCGGTACCCGATCGTTTGCTCCGGGCCAGACCTACGTGGCCCTCAGCCGTATTTCTGAGCTCAGCGGGCTCTATCTGTCGCGAGACCTTCGGCCGTCGGACATCGTCGTGGATGCCGACGTGCGCAGGTTCATGGAACGAGCCGAGGCCATTCCGGCAATTCGGGCCCGCTGAGTTTTTCGCAGGAAATATGCGCGGGGGTTTTGCGAATTCAAGCCCGCCGAGGTTTTGCGACTAGACAGTGGCGCCGCTGCGCGGGGGCGCGACGCGTTTTTCGGCTCCGACCGCCACAGCGAGCAACACGACGGCGCAGGCAAAGTGCAGAACGTTGTCGGCACCATTGATCGCCAGCACGTTGGCACTGGTGTTGGTGAGAAAGATCCCGGCAACGCCGAGGGCGAAGAGCAGCGCGCCAACACTGAGGTTTACCGCACGGGCGGCGGGGATGGTGGTGAGGCCCGCGATGAGCAATGCGGCGCCGATCATCAGGTGAACAACATTGTGAAAGATGTTTACCTCGAGCATCCCGAGGAGGAGCCCTCCAGTGGTGGAGAAGAAGCTGAAGCCGCCGGTGAAGGCAAAACCGAGCAAACCAAACACTAGGTAAACCGTTCCGAAAACGGTGGCGAGTAGACGGTTGGGGGACTTGGTCATTTTGGTGCCTCAGTGTATTGCCGAGTGACGAAAGTACCCGGGGAGGAGGGGGAACATGGCTGTGCTCTGGTGCTGCACGGGTTCGTGCTTATTCCTTCGCTGTCAATTTACTGCGTTCAGCCCTGCTCCGATGCCTGCAGGTGCTGCTGCAGAAAGAGGGCCGTCCGAGCAAAGGCGAGCGACGCGGCAGTTGGGTTCACTTGCCGGTGCAGGGTGGCATTGGCGAAGCCGTGCTGTGTGTCGTCGTAGCTGAAGTGACTGACCGGTGTGCCGTGACTTTCGAGGCGTTGGATGAAGGCATCCGGCGATTCCCCCGCGCTCCAACGGTCATGGTCAGCGAGGTGCAATTGCACCGGGCACGGGATCACACCGTGATCATTGGCATTCACGCTCGCGTAGTAGGCGACAACGGCATCGATCGAACCCGACTGCGCCTCGAGCAGCGCTAAACGGCCTCCGGAGGCGAATCCGACCACCCCAACCCGAACAGACCCTTCGTCTCGGCCAAATACCTTTGCCTCGGCTACCCGCTTCAGGGCGTCTTTCTGCTCAAGCCGCTCGAGTAGGCCCCGTGCCGCAACGGAGCTCGTGGTTGCCACGCCGTTGTACAGGTCGGGTACAGCGACCCGAAAACCTTGTCGCGACAGCGCCTGAGCAAAATATTCCAAGCTTGGGAGCCGTCCAAACCAGTCATGCACGACGACCACCAGCGGGGAACCTAATTCACCGAACAGCATCGGCGTTCCGGGTGAGGGAATTTTGATTAGTTCAGACATGGCGACCCCCACACTTTCGTGGGCCAACAATAACGCTCAGTGTGGGCGGTTCCCTGAGCCTGACGCTAACTGAGACGACGAGAAAGAAAAAGGAATTTCCCACAATTTGTCAAAAGTGAGCATATCCCGCGTACTCTTGAGGGCAGTAGGGGGAACTGAAACGGATCGAACTTGAAGCTTATTTGAGTCGGATCCAATGAAGAGGGGCCGGAAATTGCTTCCATGCGACCGTCGAGTCCAGCATTGGTCGATTATCTCCACCCCGTGAAACCGCTTTGGGATGTGCGCTGGGTCCAACCCATCAAAAGGGTTCAGGGCTAAAGCCTCCCGAGCACCGGTTTGAAAGGAGATTTTCGCATGATCGCGCAACCACTCGATCTTTCAGGCTCTTGGGGACCCTCGAGCCCGGTGGAAGGATCGCTCCAAATTAGGTTCAACGGGCTCGTCGCAGGTTCTCGAGTATCCGTTGACAAGCTATCGCTTCGGGAAACGCTTCGGAGCATCCCCGCTCAGCGAATTGAGTACGGGGCCTGGTGGGGCACTTCCCGCGGGCAAGAATTGTATGGCGCGATCGCACAGAGAATTGGCATTCCGCTCACGCGAATTGTGCGAAACACTTACGATTTCACTCTCGAACCAGCCGATGTGGCAAACACGGCCGTTACCATTCTGAGCGCCGACTTCGTGCGGTTTGCAGTCGTTCATGCGGATGACTCCTGGGCCTATCTCTACGCGGTGCTCAAGCGAGAACTCGCCGGACAGGCAGGGCGTTTCTTTCGTGCAGATCCAGAACATATTCCCTCTGCTCGGGATTTGTATCTCTGGGATATCCCGACAGTGCCGATTAGCCAAGCAATCGAACTCACGCTCGATCGACTAAAATCAGTCACTGAACTAAGTTGGCACGCGCCGCTGCGCGAATCCGTGTTCTACTTCGTCGAACGCGGTCACGGACGGCTAAGCCACCTGTTCACCAACTCAACGAGGGCGGTCGAGTTGACCGGTCTCGGCCTATCCCGAGTGCAAATTTTGGCTATCGGCAATGTGGTGCTTGGATCACGACCGCACCACGGGACCAATTCGATTTTGGGTGGATTCCTCCGTGATGAGAACTGGGATCCGAGCGTCTCGCTCCCGCATCGACGGGCCTTGAGCAAGTTTGCGTTGCGCATCAACAGCAACCTTGATATTCCGACCCGTACTCCTACCTGGGCGTCCTAGTTGGCACCCAACAAGCTTTCTGACCTGTGGCAGCGATACCCGCCCACACAACCTAATGGGGAGACTCTGTCCAATGCGGGTAACGGTAACGCCCCACACGCGGCGGACGGCGCCGTGATCGAACCGCAACCCAGAATCAGCGATTCAATTGCTTTCGAGGCAGAAGCACTGGCAGCGAGCACGGCGCGGGCAGAGGGTCAAAGCTCTCGACAGGCACTCGACGCCGACCCACTCCCCATCAAGCTTGCAAAAAAGTCTGTTGGGGACCACGGTGCGTCGTTGCCGCCGTCTGCGCCGTTCGCGGAGCCAACCACCCGGCAGCCCGAAATTTCGCCGAGCCCGCGTGCAGAGAAGATGCTGCCCCTTCCCGAATATCGCAAGTCACCGCAACTGGCAGCCCCCCAGTTGCCGTCCACAAACAACCCCCAACCGGTAAAAGCCAGCCGCTTCCCGGAACCGTCCTACCGGTACCCGCCAGCGCGACTTCTGCCGACGTCCATCCCCGCAGCCGTTGCCAGTGATCGGTTGAGATCGACACCGGTTCCTCTGACCATCGAGGAACGAGGACGGGCAGAGTCTGGCTTTCGCGCTGTTAATACACAATCCTGGTTCGATGATTCCATTCGCTATGCGCTCAAAGTTGGGGCATCCGACTTGCACCTGACGCTCAATGTCATCGATGTGCGGTTGACTGCGCGGCTACGGATAGACGGAATCATGCGCGAATTCGCGGTGATCCACGGGAATGATGCACGCACAATAATGGGCCGGTTCAAGGCAGCAGCCGAGCTTTCTTCCGGTGGTTCGTTCGTTCCGGAAGAGTCCCTGTACTCCATCCTGGTTGACGGAGAGGTGCGCAAAGCGCGGGTGGCGTTATTTCGCGATCACAATGCCGGAGACGCTCTTGTGCTGCGACTTCCGCCAACCGGCGAGCTTCTCTCGCTCGATCAGCTCGGTTTTGGCGAAAGTAATCTCACGCTTTTTCACACACTTTTGCGAGCAGCCAACCGCATGGTGCTAATCGCTGGCCCGATGGGGTCGGGTAAGACAACAACCGCCCACGCAGCACTCAAACAGGTGACTACGTCCGAACGCATCGTGTGGTCAGTTGAGGACCCGGTCGAGCGGATGCTTCCCGGAGTGGTGCAACTGGAGGTCGATGAGGCTAACGGAGCAGGCTTTTCGACCCTGCTACCCGTTTTGGTGCGAAGCGATTACGACACCCTGTTTCTGGGCGAAATTCGAGATAAGGGCACCGCGGCGGCGGGGGTGCGGCAATCCAAGGCCGGGCGTCAAGTAATCACCACCATTCACGCAAACGACAACGTCACGGCGCTCCTGCGTCTTATCGAGCTGGCGGAGGATTCTCCGCTTTCCTGCATGGATGCGGTACGCGGTGTTGTGTCGCAGCGGCTGATGCGGCGATTGAACCCGCAATGGGACGGCGAAACGGCGGACCAGAAATATCGCGGCCGAGTTCCTGTGCACGAAGTACTAGTTATGAATGATGAGCTCACCGAAGCGGTGATGCGAGACCAGCCCATTCGCGAGATCAAGAAGATTGCGGCCGCGGCATCTGAAAACACCTTCGAACGAGACGCGATGCGCCTGATGGAATCGGGAATTACCGATCAGGCCGAAGTGAATCGAGTGCTGGGTGAGTAACGTCGAGGCGACACCGAAAACAATTAGCGAATATCACGAATTTTATCTCCAACGGCTCTACGCGTTGATCAACGCCTACGGATCTTTAGGCGCGAGCGACGTGCATATTCTCCCCGATGACGGCATTTACACCGTAACTGACGGGGTACTGATGAGAGATCAATCCCCACACGCAATCGTGGGACATGCTGAAATCGCTGAATGGCTTCGGCAACCCGGCCAGCTCGGCCAGGCAACTGAGGAGGTTTTGGAACAATTCGGGCATGTGACCTTGGCCTTTGACACCGGCCGTTATCGCACCCGAGGTTCCTTTCGCCGCACGAGTCACGGAGTCTCCGCAACTTTTCGTATCATTCCCCGTGTCGTTCCTGACGCCGACGCCGTGGGCGTCCCGCAGGTCGTACAGGAACTTGCCAAAAAATCGGCCGGGCTCATTTTAATCGCCGGTCCCACCGGATCCGGAAAAACGACGGCGATCGCCGCTCTCGTAAACCAATTGAATATGAATTCAGACCGGCATTTTTACCTCATCGAAGATCCTATTGAATTTGTGCACGCTCCATTCGGGAATTCCGTATTCACGCAGCGAGAGATTGGGGTACATGCGGCCGATTTCTCGAGTGCGATCGAAAATGCTCTACGTTCCAAACCGAATGTCATCGTGGTGGGGGAACTACTTAATGTTGCGGCCAGTCGCGCAGCCCTTCAGGCGGCCACAACCGGTCATTTAGTAATAAGTACGGCGCACGCCGGTTCGGTTGCCGAGGCCATTGAAAACTTTATTGGCCAATTCGCTACCGGAGAACAATCGCTTATCCGCTCCCGCCTTTCGCAGTCGCTGTTGGCAATCCTCGTACAGAAACTAGTCCCCGCTGTGGGTGGTGGTCTGGTCGCTGCCCGAGAGGTCATGATCAACAGCAGAAACTTCCAGGAGCTCATTCGAGACCCGACGAAAATCAACATGGTCAATCAGCAACTTCAGTCGAGTGCGGGATGCACGACCCTGGAAGATTCTCTGCTTTCCCTCGTTCGTACCGGCCGAATTACGCCGTCTGTGGCCACGGAACAAGCTATGAATACCGAGGCCGTCGTCGACGGTCTACTCAGAATGGAGAAAAACCGATGAGCGTCGACAATGCCATCGACCTTCCCAAGGCAAAAATGCGCCTCTACAACGGGAGAAAAGCGAAGCCGGAACTCTTGGCTCGCGCACTTCGCGCGCTTGCAATGGTTCTTCGAGTGGGCCAGTCGGAAGCCCGCGCGTTGGAGATCGTCGGCCAGCAATTCGCAAAATATGACGTCGGCCGCGCCTTCACCCGGGCGGCTCTCAGCATGCGCGATCACGGTGCCACCTTCAAGCAGGCAATGTTGGCTGAAGACGAGTTTCCGCGAACCGTGCGGGAACTAATTCAGGCCTCCCCGACCCCCCAGGCCATCCACGCAAATCTCGTTCGCGCGGCTCGCCTCGTAGCCCAGGGCCAGGACATCAAAAAAAAGCTGCTAATTTCCCTCATTCAGCCGGCATCGATGATCGTAATGTGCCTGGTGTTCCTCTTCGTGGCATCGGCCTACATCGTTCCGAGCCTGATCGGTACTTTTGCCACGCTTCAGACCAAAACGCCGGATGCTGCGCTGATCGTCATGGCCGCCGCGGAATACGTGAAGTGGGGGATCGGAGCACTGGTTGTAATTCTCCTCGGTGGTGGACTGTTTTGGGTCACGGTCGGAAAACGATCAGCCAAGGTACAAAGCTTTTTCGACACCTGTGCCATCCGCACCCCTGTCGTCGGTTCCATTGTTCAACTGGCTGCAACCAGTCGGTTGTTTGAAATGCTTGCGGCAAACCTGGCAATGGGGCGTGCGGAGCCCGCATCGTTGGAATCTGCCAGTGCCGGATCTGGGAACGAGGCGATTAACCAACACTGCATCCGCCACGCGGTCAAAATGCGCGACGCAGGGGCGCCGCTCAAAGATTTCGCTTTGTCACGACTTTTTCCGTCTAACGCCAGTTATCTTTTGGCATCTGCGCCCAGCATCAGGCAAGAAATCGAAATTTTGAACGAGTTAGCCCCGGAGTACCGAAACGAAGCCGACCGCAGCCTCGACGCTTTCGCGAAGACCGTGGAGCCGTTCGTGACCGGAATCGTATACGGCGTTGCCGGCCTCTTAATTTGCGCCGTGGTGATTCCGATGTATGCCATGTTCCCGGCGCTCATGCAGATCGCTGATTGACGTTTTTCGGCAAAACAAAAACCCACTAAGCTTAAAGCTGAAAACCTGTCACTTTTTGCGCGGCGAAGTACTTCTAGTAGGTGACAGACGGAATCCCGTCACATTTTTGCCGCCACCGATTCGAAAGACGGTTAGTACAGTGAAATTTCTACTCTCCCGCACCACCGAGGCCAAGGCTCGGGTATTGGCACTTCGAAAGACCGGTGGCATGCTGGCGGTGCTTCGCAGTGAGCGCGGGGCTCTTGACCTCGCCTCGATCATGGTGGGAGTGCTCGTCATCGGTATCGTCGGTGGCGTAATCGCTGCGACCGTATTTGCGGTGATCCCCTGGTCACAGGATCGCGCTGCCCAGGGTGCTCTCGATGCCGTAAAGACCGCGGAATCAGTCCAGTATGGCCAGTCTGCGGGGGGCGGCACCGGTGTGTTTGCGGTGAGCGCCGACCTAGTCGGAACCGGCAACGCCACTGGCAAGTCGCTTCTACAGGCATCGAATAAAATTTCGGTGAAAATATCGTCGGACGGCCAACGCTTCATTGCGGCTTCGGCCTCGGATACCGGAACCGTTTACTTTATCTCCGACGACGGCCAGGCGCCATCTACCACCGCCCCCACGACAACTCCCGCGATAGTAGCTCCCGTCTGGAATAACACCACTAAGACCTTCAGCTAATAACCTTCCGGCTCGAACTGGTGCGCGAGGTAGCCAATCTACTGAGCTACTTCGCGCACCTTCCGTTGAGAACTACGGTGTGGCTTGTGTCGATAATTGCCAAGGGTGAAATGTTTCAAAGCAGCAGGGAATTAGTGAGCAACTCCCGGGGGTCTGTGCTGGTAGACGCCATGGTCGGGGTCCTTGTTACCGCTGTCGCGCTCCTCGGGCTATCGACCATGGCGGTAGCTGCCGCCACGGCAATCTCGACAACCACCAACAACACCCAGCAAATTTCTTTTCTGCATTCCTATGTGAATTCCCTAGCGACCAGTCCGCAGGCAGTCCCGACTATGTCGGCGGCGACAACCGCCGGGCAACAAGTCAACGGTCGGCTCACCCCAGTAACGATTTGGCGGGTCAGTTCACCCTCCAGTAGCACCCTCTTTGCATCGATGCCCCGCTGGCGGGCAGGTGCCCTCGCTGATTGCTCGAAGCCGACATCACTCGAAACTCCCGGATGCCTCACAACGCAGACATCCGTGACCGCCGCTGGAGGCTCAATCGTAACCTCGCCGATTGCGACCAACTGGAATAATAACCAGGCCACGTCGCCGGATGGTGCGTCTATGTCGCCAGGGCCTGTGGCTTCGGCAGAGACCAAATCGGCCGGCGGGCAAGCAACTCCTCAACTCATCCAATCTGCTACGGCGGATTTGGCCTCGGCCTACGAAGACGCAGCGAGTCGCGGTCCGTCTGCCGCGGTGGGGGTCATCGTCGGCGGCACCTTTGCGCCCGGGTACTACAGATCCGGAAGTTCTATCCACGTCTCCTCGGTAGTGACCCTCGACGGCCAAAATGATCCGAACGCGGTGTTCCTATTTCAGGCGGGATCAACCCTCATTACCGCCAGCTACACCGAGATTAGGCTTATTAACGGTGCTCAGGCTGGAAACGTGACCTGGCAAGTCGGTAGTTCTGCAACGCTGGGAACCTACACAAGTTTTGTCGGAACGATCCTCGCGTATACGTCGATCACGGTAACTACGGGCTGCAGCATTGATGGCGGTGCTCTTGCGAAGGGAGCCGCGGTAACCCTAGACACCAATACCCTGGTCAAGACTCCGACCAGCACCGCACCGTCCGGAACTTTCCCCGCACCGATAAATCTTGGAAGTGCGCGACTCTTCTCGGTAATGGGGGCTGTGGCAGTGACCAATACCGGTGCAACGACCATGGCGGGGTTTTACGGGTCTTCCTCCGGGACTACCCCGACAGGGATGCCGCCCAACGCGGGCCCTCCTGCCGAAATGCGCTACGTGCTTCGGATACGAAACGCCACTGCCAATGGAAGCGTGGTCTTCACAGATTCGGCTACCGGGTCAACCGTTGCGACAATTAATTTCCTGGCCGGTCAAGACGGCTACTTCTACGGCATAGCCAAAGCCTCCGGTCCTATCAACGTGAGTCTGGTGGGTGCCTCCGCCACAATCTCTAACGTCTACTTTTACGAGCCACCTAAGTGATCGGCCGTATCCGAAGGGCATTAAAAATTGCGCTCGGTGAGCAGGGAGGGGTAACACTACCGGAGGTGATGGTGGGGGTGGTCGTCAACGCCATTTCAGTCTCGCTCATCGCCGCTAGTATTTTAGCCTTCAGTACGCTTCAGACCTCCTTCGCCAGCACCGCTGCAGCCGCACGAGAGGCATCTGTTGCCGAGTTGCGCTGGCGTTCGGATCTGCGTGAGGCAACTAAATACGTCATCACTGACGCCACCATGATCACCTTCAGCCTTGCTGGTTCCGCCGGTAGCTGTCTCGAACGAGCCTGGGTGCTAACACCGGTTGGTTCCCGGGCGAGCCTGCGGATCGTGACCAGAACATTCCCCGGACCCGTGAGCTCTGCGGGTTGCTCTGGTGCTGCAAGCGGGACGGCGACAACTGACCTCATCTCCGACGCAAAACCGTTGAGCGCTTTCGTCTTCTCGAACGTCGGCGGACGGTCCATTGTCTACACCGCCGGTTCGCCTCACCTCGACACTGCCGTACCGCGTCCGACGAGCATTTCAGAGGCCGATTGGGCGGCAACGGCGGTAGCTCTCATCAGTTTGGTTACCGCCACGAACGCCTCAATGCGGAGCAATAATCCGCTGATCGTTGCGCAATCAGTCACGACGCAAACGGCTTCGACGACCTCTCCAAATGCCCCCATGAATTATGTGGCGCCGTGAGTAGGCGGTCGGCAGCAGGCGTGGTCACTTCCGAGCGGGGCAATTCCGCGGTCGCGATGATCTTTTTGGCGTCATCTGTGATTATCGGGGCGGCTCTGGCGAACCTCGCGGTTTCGGTGGTCGTCAATCTCACCGCGGTCAACCGCAGCCTGGCAATGACCGACGCAATTGAGCAGCGTTTCGGAGAGTACGTCTCGCAAATGGATGCTGCCAGCGGAGTGTCGCCGGCGGGC
>JACMPQ010000098.1 GCA_014377425.1 Microbacteriaceae bacterium
CCGCCGAAAGCCGAGATTAGCGACTGGGCAGTGTCAAACAAGAAAATGACCAGCCGAATCATGGCGGCCTTCAGACGTGTCATTTGCCAAGACTAGGTCGTGTTGCCGTTGTCGTTATCGCCATTTTCGCTGCCGCTTTCGCTGCCGCTTTCGCTGCCGCTTTCGCTTTCGCTGCCGCTGCCATTGCCGCCGCCGGATAAGTAGCTCACTTGGTCAACCGCGTTTCGGTCGGGCACAGCGGGAGGGTTATCCGGCACCATGGAGGGGTGACACTGGAACGCGCCATCATCAACTTCGTCGCCCATCTGGTGACGGAGCGCGGCTTCGGCAGCAACACCGTGCGGTCATACCGTTCTGATCTGAATCAACTAGCTGACTTTGCTGCCACGCAGGGTGCGGTGAATACCCGCGAACTCACCCTCGAATTGCTGCGCGATTGGCTGTGGCACGGCGCGCAGACCGGGGCGGCGAAGTCCACACTGGCTCGGCGATCCGCCACGGTGCGAGGTTTCACCGCTTGGCTGGCGCGCACCGAGACGGGAGCCGCGGATGTCGCGAGCCGACTGCGCGCGCCGAAACCCGCCAGCCATCTGCCGACGGTACTCACCCGTCCGCAGATTGACGGCATTTTGACTCGTTTGAGCTCCGAAGCGACCTCGGCGACAAAGGCCTCCAGGGCTCGGGATGGGTCTGCGACACGGGAGGTTTCTGCGACTCAAATGATGTCTGCGACACCGCAGGCCTCTGCCGCACAAGGGGTTTCTGTCACGCCAGCAACGATGGTGGCAGCGGCTGAAGCCCTCCGAGACCTGGCCCTGGTTGAACTGCTCTACGCATCAGCGCTGCGCGTTAGCGAGGCAAGCGGGCTGAACATCGGTGACGTTGATTTTGATCGACTCACGGTGCGGGTTCGCGGTAAGGGCAACAAGGAACGGGTGGTGCCGTTCGGTATTCCGGCTCGGCGGGCTGTGGAGTCCTGGCTCGCGGACGGACGCGAGAAACTGCTGAGTAACCCGGCACCCAATCAGGCAGCCGAGACGGCACTTTTTCTTGGCATTCGCGGCGGCCGACTCGGGCCACGCAGCATCTATGCCACGATTTCGCGACTTCTGGCGGATCTGCCGGGGACGGGCGCGGTGGGCCCGCACACGCTGCGGCACACCGCAGCAACACATCTGCTCGATGGTGGGGCGGATTTGCGCGGGGTGCAGGAGCTTCTCGGCCACGCCAGTCTCGGAACGACGCAAATTTACACCCACGTTTCCACCGAAAGGCTCGCCGAAAGCTACCGGCTGGCGCATCCGCGCGCGTAGCAATCGGAGGGCTCTCACGCGCCATCACCTTTCGTTGCACACGAGCTGCAGTCGTTGCAGCCGTTGCAGCCGTTGCAGTCGTTGCAGCCGTTGCATGCGGCAGCCAGCCGCTCGAGCTTCAGATTTTGCGAGTCGGCAACAAGACTGCAGGGTGGATACCGCCCAGAAAGACCAGCGGGGAAACGTATTCGCCGTGTACACGCACTCCAAGGTGCAGGCTCGGTTGCGGTCGGTGTCCAGCCTGCAAATTTCCTACCGGAGCGCCGCGTGCCACCGGTTGCCCGGCAGCCAGGGGAGAAGCCACCGGTTCGAAGCTGGAGATCACGCCATCGGCATGTTGAATCGACAGTACCGGCCGGTCGACCACCACGCCCACGAAATGAACAATCCCGCTATCTGGTGCTGTAATCGTCGCACCCACAGGGGCTGCAATGTCGATACCACGATGCCCGGCGGCAAATCGGTTTGGGGGTGCCACGAACGGGCCGATGATGTGATGCGGTGGCGGAAGCGGCCACAGCCAGCCGCCCCGTGGCACGGCAGCACCGCGAAACGCGTCGACAGTTCCCGTCGAACGAGAAGCACCGGTTTGACGAGGACTGTAGGCTTCGAACGCAGTTCTGCCGCCGAAAGTCACGCGCAAACCATTGTTCTGCTCCCGTGGTGATGTCGCCCCCGCCGCAGATCCCGCTGGGAGTCCCAGCAGTGCAACGAGCAGGAGCGCCGTTAGACGGCCACTAAGCCGGAATGGTCGGATCAGGATCGACGGGAGCGACATAACACCAGCATCGTGGTGTGCACCGCGGGCCGTGACATGCGCAATCGGAAAGTGAGAGATCAAACGCGGGGCACATCGGTGCAGGAGAGGAACGCAGCTGCAGCCGCAACCGCAGCTGCAGCCGCAACTGCAACCGGTAAACCGGAACGGCGAAACCACCCGCGGGCGCACCCTGCGAACCCGGTGCTAGCATTGGGTCAGCACTGGGCGAAAGCCCAGTGACTACGCGTGCCCATTCGGCCGCCACATCCACTCGGTCTCCGGCTTTGTCGACTCGTCGATTCTCTCGGAGCGGATGCGCGCCAGGGCACCAGGGATCGCGCCACTTGGTGCGGCACAAACTGAAATGTCAGGCTCTTTAGCCTGCAGAAAAGGAGACGGCCATGGCCGTTGTCACCATTCGCCAGCTTCTCGACAGTGGAGTCCACTTCGGACACCAGACCCGTCGTTGGAACCCGAAAATGAAGCGCTTCATTCTGACCGAGCGCTCGGGCAGCCACATCATCGACCTGCAGCAGTCGCTCGTGCACATTGACCGTGCCTACGACTACGTCAAGGAGACGGTCGCCCACGGCGGAACCGTTCTGTTCGTCGGTACCAAGAAGCAGGCGCAGGGCTCCATCGCCGAGCAGGCTCAGCGCGTCGGCCAGCCTTACGTCAACCAGCGTTGGCTCGGTGGGCTCCTCACCAACTTCCAGACGGTTTCTAAGCGCCTCGCGCGCATGAAGGAACTCGAAGAGGTCGACTTCGACGACACCACCAAGGGTTACACCAAAAAGGAACTGCTCATCCAGCGCCGCGAGCTCGTTAAGCTCCAGCGTTCGCTCGGTGGTATTCGTAACCTCACCAAGACCCCCTCGGCGATCTGGATCGTCGACACCAAGAAGGAGCACCTCGCAATCGACGAGGCGCACAAGCTCGGCATCGCGGTCATCGCGATTCTCGACACCAATTGCGACCCCGACGAAGTTCAGTACCCGATCCCGGGAAACGACGACGCCATTCGCTCGGTTGGCCTGTTGACCCGCATCATTGCGGATGCTGCAGCCGAGGGACTCATCCAGCGTCACCAGAAGCCCGAAGAGGGTTCCGCGCCCGTCGAGCCGCTGGCCGCCTGGGAAGCCGAACTCCTCGGACAGTCGGAGACCGCTGAGGCGCCCGCCGCCGAGGTGGCGCCGCTGCCCGTCGAGGAAAACGACGCGGATGCGTCCGTTGTCGCCGGCGACGCCGCCGTTGTGCCCGTGCACGTTGTTGAGTCCGACGCCGCCACCGAGGCCCGCATCGAGGCCGATGCAACCGTCGCCGCAGCTGACGTCGTTGCCGAGACAACCGTCAAGCCCGCCAAGCCCGCAGCCGCATCCGCTGCGCCCACCGAGTAAGGACGAATCGATGGCAGATTTCAGCCTCGCAGACCTCAAGACCCTGCGCGAGAGTCTAGGCACCGGAATGGTCGAAACCAAGAACGCTTTGGTCGAAGCAGGCGGCGACCTCGAGAAGGCCACCGAGCTCCTTCGCCTCAAGGGCGCTAAGGGCAACGCGAAGCGTGCCGACCGTTCCACCAGTGAAGGTCTTGTCGCCGCTCGCAAGGTCGGTGGCGCCACCACCCTGATCGAGCTCGTCTGTGAGACCGACTACGTCGCCAAGGGCGAGCGTTTTGGCGCCCTCAGCGAGAAGGTGCTTGACTTCGTCACCGCGGCAAGCGCCACGACCGTTGACGAGGCCCTCGCGGCCCCGACCGGTGAGCGCACCGTCGCCGATCTGATCGGCGAAGACGCGGCTGTGCTTGGCGAGAAGATCGTTTTGCGTCGTCTCGTGGTCGTTGCTGCCGACAGCACCGAGGTCTACCTGCACCGCACGAGCAAAGACCTGCCTCCGCAGGTCGGCGTGGTTGTCGGCTACAGCGGCGGCGACGCTGAGACCGCCCGGTCCATCGCTCAGCACATTGCTTTCGCTGACCCGCAGGTGCTCAGCCGCGACGACGTTCCGGCCGACGAGGTTGAGCGCGAGCGCGCCATCGTCACCGAGATCGCCAACGGTGAGGGCAAGCCCGCAGCGGCTCTGCCGAAGATCATCGAGGGTCGTCTCACCGGGTTCTTCAAGCAGGTTGCCCTGCTCGAACAGGACTACGCGAAAGACAACAAGCAGACCGTAGCGAAGGTTCTCGACGCCGCTGGCCTCACGGTCACTGGGTTCGTGCGCTTCAAGGTCGGCGCCTAACACAAACAATGAATAGGTCCGAGTCGCGCTAAAAGCGGCTCGGACCTTTTTTGCGCCAGCCAATACCCTGTAATCAGTCACACAAGCGAGGGAGCCTCACATGACAAACGAAATTCGCAAACGCCGCGTATTGCTCAAATTGTCGGGGGAAGCCTTCGGCGGCGGCGCCCTCGGTGTGAATCCTGATGTTGTGGGTGCGCTGGCCCGGGAGATCGCGGCGGCCGCACATGACGTTGAAATTGCAATCGTGGTCGGTGGTGGAAACTTCTTTCGCGGCGCCGAGCTGAGCCAGCGTGGAATGGACCGAGGTCGCGCCGACTACATGGGCATGCTCGGTACCGTCATGAACGCTCTAGCCCTCCAGGATTTTCTCGAGCAGGCGGGCGCTGCCACTCGGGTGCAATCGGCCATCTCGATGACGCAGGTGGCGGAGCCCTATATCCCCCGCCGCGCCGAACGACACCTAGAGAAGGGCCGCGTGGTCATCTTTGGTGCCGGCGCAGGGCTGCCGTACTTTTCGACCGACACCGTCGCCGCCCAACGCGCGCTCGAGATCGGCGCCGAAGTGGTTCTGCTTGCCAAGAACGGCGTCGACGGGGTGTATTCGGCAGACCCCAGAACCAATGCTGACGCGACTAAAATCGACTCAATCACGTATCAGGAGGCGCTGATTCAGGGGCTCAAAGTGGTTGATTCCACCGCTTTCAGCTTGTGTATGGACAACAACATGCCGATGGTTGTCTTCGGTATGAAGCCGGATGGCAACGTGGCTGGTGCCATCCGCGGTGAGCGCATTGGCACCCTCGTATCCAACTAAACTGCTCTGGAACCACTTCTGGGAGGAAACACACGTGATTGCCGAAGTAATGACCGAAGCGCGCGAAAAGATGATCAAATCTGTCGAGGCGGCCAAAGAGGATTTCGGTAACGTTCGTACCGGGCGCGCAAATCCGGCAATGTTCCAGAAGATCCTCGTGGACTACTACGGAACCCCGACACCGCTCGCGCAGCTCGCGGGTATGAACAACCCCGAAGCGCGCACACTGTTGGTAACCCCCTACGACAAGGCGGCGCTGAAAGAGATCGAGAAGGCCTTGGTGAACGCGCCAAATCTCGGGGCCAACGTCGGTAACGACGGCACCGTAATCCGAGTCAGTCTTCCCGAACTCACGCAGGAACGTCGCCGTGAATTCGTGAAGATTGTGCGCTCGAAGGGCGAAGACGCCAAGGTTGCGATCCGCAACATCCGTCGCAAGGCCAAGGACGATCTCGATGCGCTCAAAAGCGAGGTCGGCGAAGACGATTTGGCTCGCGGCGAGAAGGATCTCGAGGCTGTCACGAAGGTGTACATCGACGCGATCGATGACGCATTGAAGAAGAAGGAAGCCGAGCTTCTCGAGGTCTGATGCCTGACGCTCCGGATGCCTCGACCCCCACGGCAAAGAAACGTCGCGGGGTTATTCGTCGTCGGGAGTTCGAGGCGCTGGCTCAGGCGAAGCGCGAGGAGCTT
The DNA here is from genome assembly GCA_014377425.1 of Microbacteriaceae bacterium. Taxonomy (GTDB): domain Bacteria; phylum Actinomycetota; class Actinomycetes; order Actinomycetales; family Microbacteriaceae; genus Marisediminicola. The sequence goes on from JACMPQ010000098.1 coordinate 5,819, forward strand.
CGTGCTCAGGTGGCGGTGACGCGAGCGCACATTGACGCCACGAACGAGAAGATCGAGGCGCGTACCGGGCGAAACCTTCCGTTGGCGATTCTGTTCGGTCTGGTTTTGGGCGTCTGTATGTTGCTCAGCCTCGTGCTGGTCAAATCGCTGTTCATGGTTGTCGCCGCCGGGCTGATGATTTTCACCGCGCTGGAGCTCGCCAGCGCTCTGCGTTTTTCGGGCCGCGCGATTCCCCGTATTCCGACGGTGATAACGGCCGTCGCCGTGGTGCCAGCCGCGTTTTACCTGCAGGATGCCGGCAAGTGGTTGGTATTTATTGCCTCCCTCGCGTTCGTGGCGGCCTGGCGGGCGCTGGAGCAGTTGTCGCCCGCGCGTCGCACCAACGCCGCCGAGCTGTGGCGTGACCTCGGAGCGGGCACGCTGATTCAGGCCTACGTGCCGTTTTTGGGCGGATTTGCCGTTCTGCTCACCGCCCACCCCGGCGGCGAGTGGTGGACGCTGGCGTTTTTGCTGTTGGTAATCGTAACCGACACCGGCGCCTACGCGAGCGGCCTGCTATTTGGCAAGCATCCGATGGCGCCGCGAATTAGCCCGAAGAAGACCTGGGAAGGTTTCGCCGGGTCCGCGCTGGTGGCGTTGGTCGGCGGGGCGATTTTGGCCGTCTTCATGCTGAAACAGGATGTTTGGGTCGGGCTCATCTTCGGCGCGACCATTCTGGTCACGGCGACCGTCGGAGATCTCACCGAATCCCTGATCAAGCGAGATCTGGGCATTAAAGACATCAGCACCTGGTTGCCCGGTCACGGGGGGTTCCTCGATCGACTGGACTCGGTGCTGCCGAGCGCCGTGGCGGCCTACGCACTGTATCTCATCTTCGCCTGAGGTCCGAGGAGCCCGGGTAGGGCATGCTGTGCTCTCCTCGGGTAGGGCAGAATGGCCACGTGAGTACAACCTTTCCTCGAACACGCCGATCTCGTCTCGGGTACAACGTCGAACAGGTTGAGGACTTTCTCGAGGATGCCCGCCGTGCCTATAGCGCCGGCGCCGGTGAACTCACAGTAATCACCGCCGCGACCATCCGCAGTATGGCTTTCGTGATGCAAAAAGGCGGATATTTGACCACCGCCGTTGATGCCGCCATGGAGCGTCTCGAAGACGCTTTCTCGGCCCGGGAGCGCGAGGCGAGCGTACGTGTTCAGGGAGATGCCGCCTGGTACGCCCAGGCGCGCTCCAAGGCGCAGGAAATTCTCGATCGACTGGCACGGCCCGAAACTAAGCGGTTTTCCCGCGAGGGCATCCTTAGCGTTGGGTATCACCCGGTCGACGTTGATGACTTCACCGACCGCCTCGTGAGCTACTTCCAAGACGGGGGAGCTCTCAGCGCCACGGATGTTCGGGGCATCGCGTTTCGACCTAAACGCGGCGGCTACAGCGAGGCCCAAGTCGACCTCGTGCTCGACGGAGTGCTTGAGGTGATGTTGGCGGTTCGCTAGATTCCGATGTGCCAATTCGGCGATCGTCGGCTAGGGTCTTAGGATCGTGAGTCGTCATCGTGCAGAAGCCATAAGCCCAATCGCAAAAGCAGAGCACCCAAAACGCACTACCGTCTCCCGTGTTGTGAACGTCCGCAGTCGCACCGCCCTTCCACTGTTCGCGTCGGCCGCGGCTCTCGCGGTGGTTTTGGTTTCTGTCACCGCCCCGATGTCGCAAAACTCCGCGGCAGCCGCAGAGATCACGGCAGAGCTTAAATCCCTGCCCACACAGCAGTTGGCAGTCGACGGTAGCTCCCCCGCAGCAATTATTCGGGACAGCTACTCGCTCACCGAGAAGGCCGTTCCGGCCGCGACCACCGCGATCGCAGCAGCCAAGGCATCCGGCAAAGCATCCGGCAATGCAGCCGCTCCCGCAGCCGGTGTGCCCAATCCTGGCTCGGCGCAGGACATTGCCCATCAGATGGTCGCCGACCGCGGCTGGGGCGACGACCAGTTCAACTGCCTCGTGGCCCTCTGGAACCGCGAATCCGGTTGGAACGCGTTCGCACACAATGGGGGCAGCGGAGCCTACGGAATTCCGCAGGCCCTCCCCGGAACAAAGATGGCCACTGCCGGGCCCGACTGGGCAACGAACCCGGCCACGCAGATCACCTGGGGACTCGGCTACATTTCCGGGCGCTACGGCACGCCCTGCGGCGCCTGGGCGTCGAGTCAATCCAAGGGCTGGTACTGACCGCCTCGCTTCGCGGCGCGTGAATACCGGCAGACTCCCATGCCCCGAAGCAACCGTCCGCGCAACCCTCGCGTGGGTGCGGACGGGGCTGACGGCGAAGAACGGGACCTCGGCAGTTCGCTGCACGGCAACCTGAGCACCGAAACCAAACGCGGGGCGCGCTGGAATGTCCATCCGGTTTCATCCCGCGCTGCAACGAAAAACTATCTGTGCCCGGGATGCTCGCTCACGATTGCACCCGGCGTGGCCCACGTTGTCGCCTGGCGAGATGACGGGCTCATGGGCGCTGCCGACGACCTCGCCTCCCGCCGCCATTGGCACCCCCACTGCTGGAAGATCGGATGACCGTGCTTGGTAGAGGTGGGCTTATTAAAGGTGGCGTTTTGCTTCCCGCCCGACGCGAAGAGATTGAATTGCAGACCTCCGATGGGCTCACCCTCGTCGGCGAACTCGCGCTGCCGCTGGATCGTGAGCCGGTGGCCACGTTGGTGACGCTGCATCCGCTGCCCACCGCCGGCGGCTTCATGGACTCGCACATCATCCGTAAGGCCGCGGCACGTCTCCCCGCCCAAGCCGACCTCGCCGTTCTGCGATTCAACTTTCGCGGCACCTCCTCGCCCCGTGGACTCTCGGAGGGTGTCTTCGGGGAGGGAATCGCCGAAGAGCACGATCTCGCCGCCGCTATGAGATTTGTGGCCGAGCGCGCTTTGCCCCATCCGTGGTTGGTCGGTTGGTCTTTTGGTACCGAGGTTGCTTTGAAGTTCGGGCTGAGCCATGCCATCGAGGGGGCAATTTTGCTGTCGCCGCCACTTCACCGCACCAGTGCTGCCGAAGTGGAGGCGTGGGCGGGCAGCGGCAAGCGGGTGGTTGCTGTCATCCCGGAACTCGACACCTACCTGCGCCCGCCCGAGGCGGCCGAGCGATTCGCGGCGATCGCCGAAGCGGAGCTCGTACCGGTGATCGGTGGCAAGCACCTGTGGGTGGGGGAGGCCCAAACGCATCGCGTGCTGACCGAGATCGTGGCACGGGTGAATCCCGGCGCTCTCCCACTTTCCGACAGCTGGCTCTGACTTTCGCTGACAGCTAACCCTCGCTGAATGGGAGAGGCTCAACGCAGGTTCTGCCGCGGAACAAACACCTGTTTGACGATCAATTGCACGGATGCCGCAATCGGGATCGCCACGAGGGCCCCCAAGATTCCTAGCAGGGTGCCGCCGGCGAGGGCCGCGATCACCACGATCACGCCGGGCACCTGCACCGCTCGATTCATGATGCGCGGGTTGATGACGTATGCCTCAATCTGCATGTAGACGAGGTAGTAGCCCGCCACCCAGAACACGGCCGGCGTGCCGTTGAACAGCAACACGGCCAGGGTGATCACGACCGAGGCGGAGATCGTGCCGACCAGCGGGATTAGCGAACCGATGAAGGCGACGAAGGCTAACAGCGCGGAGTAGTCGGCACGCACGAAGAAGGTCAACACAATGAACGACAGCACGCCGTTGATCAGGGCGAGAGTCACCTGCCCGACAACGTAGCGGCCCACCGACTGGCTGATCTGCTCCGAGAGGTCGGCGAAACGCACCCGCTTCGAGGCCGGTACCAGACGGTAGACCCCCCGCTTCAGGCTGGCCAGCGAGGCGATGAAATACAGGGTGAGGATCAGGATGATGGCCGCACCGGTGACCCCAGAGAGCACTCCGAGCCCGGCCTTGAGCACGCCACCACCTAGATTGCTCAGGAACGCCGGATCCTGCGCGCTGGCAATGGCACTGGTCAGCACCTTGTCCACCGGCAGCCACGGGACGCTGGAGCGAAGATTTCGCAGAAGGCTCTGATCGTTGATTCCTTGAATCAGCGATGGAATTTGCCCGATCAGATTTTGAATCTCATTGCTGATTACTGGCACGAGCGCGAGTACGAGCCCGGTGAACACCGCCAAGACTGCGATGAGAACGATCATGATCGCGAGCGGGCGTTTGATGCTCTTCGATTCCAGCCAGGTAACCAGCGGATCCAGTCCGAGGGCAATGAAAATGGCCGCGCCCACGTAGGTCAAGATCGTGGCCAGTGAGGTGAGGGCATCGCCGATAGCCATGGCGACCAGCACGCCGAGACCTCCCAGAAGCCCCAAACGGAACGCGTTATGAATTCTCATGGTTTCTGACCTCTGCTGAAATTTGCGACTTGCCCTAACCGATTTTTAGTCAGAGACGGATCTCTCTGCGTGGCTGAGAACTCCGCGAAGACTTTCGAAGTAGCCGGCTACGGCTTCCCGTTCGATCTTAATCTTCGCGAGTCGGTCTTCGGCATCCGACACGAGTGTGTCCGAGCGGTTCACGGCGTCGCTGATCATTGCTTTCGCCCGAGCCTCGGCATTGGCCAAAATCTCGGCGGCAGTGGTGTCGGCGCTGTGGCGCTGCATTTTGGCTTCGTCGCGTAACCGCTCATCGAGATCATCCGATTCGCTCTGCTTCTGGGCGGTATAGGCCACGGCCTCCGTCAGCTGGCGATTGGCATCTTCGAGGTAGCGCTGCATTTGGGCTACCGACTCTTGGTGCTGGGTCAACAACTCCCGCTCGGCTTCGTCTCGTCGGGAGGTTAACTCCACGTTCAGGTCGGTGCGACCCTGCTCAACCTCCCGGGCAATCATCGCTCGGGTTTGGTCTTTCTCGGCGGCGAGCTGCGCACGGCTGACTTCGGCTTCGCGGGTGAGGTCGGCCCGGCGCTGCTCGGCCTCCCGCGCAAGCTCGGCCCGGGTCACGATTACGGTGGCGTTGAGTTCGGTGGTGGTGGTTTCTGCCAGTTGGCGCAGAGCCTCGCTCTGTTCGGCAACCTCCCGTGCCAGGTCGCCGCGCTGCTTTTCACACACGCTGTTGAAGTCTGCCCGGCCATGCTCGGTGTCGCGGGCCAATTGGGAGGCCTGCTCACGGGCCTCGCCGACCTCGTGCAATGCAACCGCTCGGACCTCGGCAGACTCGCGTTCGGCTTCGGCGCGAAATGCGGCCGATTCCCGCTTGGTGGTGGCGCGGGCCTCCGCCGCCTCCGTGGCCACGGCTCCGCGAATTGCGGCCGCTTCCCGGAGGGCCACAGCCGTGAGCGATTCGGCGGCCGTTCGCGCACGGTTGATCCGTTCTTCGGCCTCCTGTTCGGCTTCGGTGAGGATGGCGGCTGCACGGGCCGCAGCCTGCTCCAATAGCGTCGCGGTGGATTCTGCTGCCTCGCTCCGCAGGTGCTGCGTCTCCAGGCGCACCGCGGTGCGCAGCATTTCGGCGTCGACATCCGCTTGGCCGATCAGCCGGGTGGACTGCTCTTCGGCGACGCGAAGGATGCTCTCGAGTTTTGTACCGAGACCGCTGTAGGTAGGGGTACCGGTTTCCAGTACCTCAGCCTCGAGATCTTTAACCGAGGCGGCCAGCCGTTTCACTTCACGGGTGGCATCCGCTCGATCGGCGTTGGCCTTGATCAGTTCCCGACGAAGTTCCTGCACCGCCTTATCGACCTCGTCACGGCTGTAGCCGCGCATCGCGATGCTGAATGTCTCGTCGTCGGTTGCCACGATGTCTCCCTCGATTCCGCGGTGCCGATGGGTTAACCGCGACGTGCTGACGTACTGTACCGAGTTTAGCCAGAGGGCTGATCGTAGGTTTCGGTGCGATCTTGAGCCCTCCGATTGGGTTCGTTCAGGGGCATCCGCTATTCTTTACTGTCTTTGTCTGTTGCTACCCGTGGTCAGATTGACCTCGGAACTCCCTGTTTGCTCTGCTGTGAACGGTCGCTCTACGAACGCGACGCTCGGAGTGGGCCAGTAATCTGGCCCGGCATCACGAAAGGAGTCGTTCGTGCGCTTTATTTTTGCCCTTTTCAGCTTCGTCGTTGCCCTCGGACTCTTCGGTGTCGGTTTCGCTCAGCGCACCTTCCTCAGCGGACCGGAATCTTTCACCGCGTCGACGGTGTCGCTCACCGGCAACGCCGTCACCATCATTGATGGCGCTACCCTCACCGCGTTGGCCGGGCGGCAGACCCTGAGCTTGGCCGGGTCCGCGGCTATCGTTGCCGCCTACGGGCGAAGCACCGATGTTCGTGCCTGGCTGGGCGACACACGCCACACCACGATCAACTACGACGCGGCGAACAAGAAACTTGTTTCCCGCGATCTGCCCGGAGTTGCGACGACGGTTCCCACCCCCGTCGGCTCGGATCTGTGGCTCGGCGAATTTACCGGCAGAAAGAGGCTGAACATACCGCTGACCGTACCGAAAGAGATGTCGGTAATCATCGTTTCCGATGGAACCGCGAGCGCACCGTCAACCGTCGCCATCTCCTGGCCACTGAACAACCGCACGCCGTGGTCTGTGCCCCTGATGTTGGCGGGTGCGCTGGTATTGCTGGTGTCGCTGGGGCTGCTGGTGTGGGCACTCATCCACCGTCGCCGCACCCGCGGACCGCGACGCAAGAGCATTCGCGGAACTAAGGCGCCCCGGATGCCCCGTCGCCCACGCCGGCGCGTCTACCGGGCCACCACACCAAGCGTGCTGCCGGTGGTCCGGGGTCGTCGTTCGACCCGGCGAATGCTGGCGGCCGGGCCGATTGTTTTGGTCTCGGTTCTGTTGAGCACCGGTTGTGCATCGTTGTCGCCGGCGGCGACGTCACCGATTGCCGTGCCATCGCCGTCGGGCAGCGGCGCCGGCAAGGGGGGTGCTGCGGTGATCGAGCATCTGCCAGTGGCAGTCGTCGGGCAGATTCGCACCATCGTGGCCTCGATTGCGGCGATTGCGGTGGCCGGGGATATTTCAATGGACCCGAAGACACTCGCACCGCGTTTTACCGGGCCGGCGCTGGCCGAACGTGCCGGAAACTATGCCGCCCGGAGCAAGGACAGCGCCTATGCGGCCCCCGTGGTCATCCCGGCCGGACCGGTGAAGGTCACCCTGCCGCAGCAGGCTGTTCCCCAACCCAACTCTTGGCCGAGAGCCATTTTCACGGTGGTGCAGTCCACCGCCGTGCCGGCGGTCGCACCCATTGCCCTGATACTCATTCAACAAACTCCGCGTGAAAACTACAAGGTGCACTACGAGATCGCACTGTCGGCCGCCCTGCCGGTGCTGGCTCCGGAGGGTATCGGAGCTCCACGACTCAGCGCCGACACCAAGCTGCTGTCGCTGGCGCCGGAGAAATTGATTCCGGCCTACCTTGACGTGGTGTCGCAGGGGGCCGCGAGTGTGGCGGCTCCCCTCTTCGACCTCAGCAAAGACACCGCTCTCGCCGAGGTGGGAATTGACAAACAGAACGCGGTGAAGGCCGGTCTGCCAGCGAAACTGGCGGGCAGCTTTGTCACCGCGGCGGGTGCGGAATCGGTCATCGCGCTCGGCTCAAATGCGGCCGGCGCGCTGGTGGCGGCAAATATCATCCAATCGGAGACGGTCACTCCTACGAGTCCCGGCGATACCGCCAACCCGACCGGTGCGGTGAAATCTCTTTCCGGCGTTGCCGGCACCACCAAGGGCACTGTGGCCGAGTACGACTATCAGTTGCTGTTCTATATCCCCCCGATCGGAAGTACCGAAAAGATCACCCTGCTTGGTTTCAGCGGGGGCATCGTGAACGCGAAAGAGGTTCCATGAGTACCCTTCCCCCGTCTGCTGCCAGCCTCCGTGGCGCCGTAGATCTCTCCTCGCTCCTGCGTAAGCCCGAGGCATCCGGCACAGAAACCGGTGCCGGCGTGGGCGGTGCCGCGGTGCAGGTCGCATCCCTCGTGGTGGACGTTACCGACGCCACATTCGGACAGGTGTTGGAACTGTCGAAGACGGTGCCGGTTATTGTCGAACTGCACGCGGGTGAACCGACGGCGTCGCTGGAGAAGCTCGTGATCTCCTTCGCGGGTCGTTTGGTGCTCGCCTCAATCAACGCAACCACAAACCCGCAACTGCAGCAGGCGTTTACCGCCGAGGTTGTTCCGACCGTGGCGGCTCTTGTGGGTGGACGCCCGCTGGCGCTCTACGAGGGTGCGCTTCCCGAGGCCGACGCGCGGGCCGTTCTCGATCAGGTGTTGGTGATCGCCGGGCAGAACAACGTCGTCGGAGCAGTTTCGGTTGAGGATTCGGACGCCGTCGCGGCAGTCGGCCTGCCAGTGGAGGTCCCCCTCCCGCCGTTCCATCAGGAGGCCTACGACGCCATCGATCGTGGCGACTATCCCGCGGCCATCGCGGCCTACACCACGGCCATCGCCCAGGATCCGCGCGACGTGCTGGCCGTGGCGGGACTCGCTCAGGTGTCGCTGCTCAACCGTCTTTCCGGGCGCACGGCGGTAGATATTAGAAACATCGCCGGGGCGAACCCTACCGAGCTCGATGCGCAGCTTGCGGTGGCCGACCTCGACCTCTCGGGAGGTCACCTGGAGGACGCCTTCGACCGACTGCTCACCCTGTTCGTGTCGCTCGATCAAGACGGCAAAAACGCCGTGCGCACCCGCATGCTGGAATATTTCGAGGTGGCCGGAGCGGATGACCCGCGAGTGGGTGCCGCCCGCCGCCGGCTCACCACGCTGCTCTACTAGGTTTCGCAGAAACGACCCCGTTGTGCGCTGGCAACGGGGTCGTTTTCACGGGTGAGCTCGAATTTTCTGGGCTACGAGCGCCGCAGCTTCAACCACAACCCGCCCAGTGGCGGCACGGTGAGGGTGGCGGATGCCGGTCGCCCGGCCCATGGTTCGTTGCTCGCGGTGATCGAGCCGTAGTTACCGACACCCGACCCCCCGTAGACCTCGGCATCGGTGTTGAGCAGCTCGTCCCACACTCCGGCCATCGGCAGCCCGATCCGGTAATCGTTGATCGGATTGCCGGAGAAGTTCATCACCACGGCGATTGGTTGACCGTCGTGTGACCAGCGCAGGAAAGAGACGAGGTTGAGCTCGGCAGCAGAACTGTCCACCCACTCGAATCCTGCCGGATCGTTGTCTTGCTCCCACAGGGCGGGTTCGGATCGGTAGACCCGGTTCAGCTCGGTGACCAGGGTGAGGAGTCCGCGATGCACCGGCTGATCGAGAATCCACCAGTCGAGTCCGCGCTGCTCTGACCACTCCGAGGGCTGACCGAATTCTTGGCCCATGAACAGCAGCTGCTTACCGGGATGCGACCACATGAAGGCGTAGTACGCACGCAGGTTCGCCAACTTTTGCCATTGATCGCCGGGCATCTTGTGCAGCATCGAGCCCTTGCCGTGTACCACCTCGTCGTGACTGATCGGCAGCAAAAAGTTCTCTGTGTACTGGTACACCATGCTGAAGGTGATCTCGTTGTGATGGTACGAGCGGTGCATCGGGTCTTCTTCGATGTAGCGCAGGCTGTCGTTCATCCAGCCCATATTCCACTTGATGCCGAAGCCGAGGCCACCGGTGGAGGTGGGCCTCGTGACGCCTGGCCAGGCGGTAGATTCTTCGGCGATCACCATAATTCCGGGGCTGCGCTTGTAGGCGGTGGCGTTCACCTCCTGCAAAAAGCTGATGGCTTCGAGGTTCTCGCGCCCGCCAAACTTGTTTGGCTCCCACTCGCCGGTCTCGCGCGAGTAGTCGAGGTAGAGAATCGAGGCGACCGCGTCGACCCGCAGGCCGTCGATATGAAATTCTTCGAGCCAGTACAGGGCGTTGGCCACCAAAAAGTTGCGTACCTGCGAATCTCCGAAGTTGAAGATGTAGGTGCCCCAGTCCATCTGTTCACCGCGGCGTGGGTCGGAGTGCTCGTACAGGGACTCGCCGTCGAAGCGGGCCAGAGCCCACTCGTCTTTCGGAAAATGCCCGGGAACCCAGTCCATGATCACGCCGATGCCGGCATTGTGCAGGCTGTCGATCAGGAAGCGCAGGTCATCCGGATGCCCGAAACGGCTGGTCGGTGCAAAGTAGCCGGTGACCTGATACCCCCAGGAGCCGCCGAAGGGATGCTCCGCCAGCGGCATGAACTCCACGTGGGTGAATCCGGTCTCCAGCACGTAATCGACCAGCTGTTCGGCGAGTTCGCGGTAGCCAAGACCCGGACGCCACGAGCCGACGTGGAGTTCGTAGATGCTCAGCGGGGCGAGGTGGGGGTCGTGGGCTGCGCGCTTCGTGAGCCAGGCGGCATCCGTCCATTCGTAGCTGTTTTCTCCCACGATGGAGCCGGTGGCCGGGGGAACCTCGGTGAAGCGCGCCATCGGGTCGGCGCGGGACACCCACTCCCCGTATTGGGTCAGTAACTCGAATTTGTAGATGGTGCCGGGCTCCAGGGCAGGCACGAAAAGTTCCCAGACGCCGTTATCGTCGAGGCGGCGCATGGCGTGGCCGGCGCCGCTCCAGCCGTTGAACTCACCGATGACCCGCGCTGCCTGAGCGTGCGGAGCCCACACGCTGAATGAGGTACCGGCGACGCTCTCGTGGGGGCGGAAGTGTGCGCCCAAGACCGTCCACAGTTGTTCGTGGCGTCCCTCGCCGAAGAGGTAGAGATCCGTGTCGCCCACCGAGGAAACAAAACGGTAGGGGTCATCCGCAATCCAACTGGAGCCTTCGGCGTAGCTGGTTTCCAAGGTGTAGGGCTGACCGGTGCCCGGAGCGAAGCCCTGCCAGAGGCCCTCCGCAATATGGTTCAGAGTGATTTTCGTGCCGTCGGGTTGAATCGCGGTGACCTTCTCGGCGAGTGGTCGCAGCGCTCGAATCACAAAGCCGCTGCCGAGGGCGTGCTGGCCCAGGGTTTCGTGCGGGCGCGGGTGTCGCCCCTGGCTGATTGCCGAGATCAGCCCCGAGTGAAGCTCGGGCAGTGCAGGTGCAGGTGCAGATGCAGGTGCAGATGCAGGTGCTGGTGCAGATGCCGGCTGCGGCAGCGCCGGGGTAGGGGTGGATAGCGCCGGGGGCATTTTTCCGGGAGGAGTGGTGTTGGACATCAATCACCTTTCGCGGGGTTGGTGGTGCTGGTACCGGTGCTGGTGCTGCTAGCGCTGGTGCCAAGGCTAATGCGGTGAGCTCCGGGTACCGAATATCCGGCGCTCTCGAAATCGACGCTCAGAATGTGCACGGGCTCGATGAAGGCATCGAGGCGCACGTAGTTGTCGCGACCCCAGGTGAAGCGGTGGCCGGTCACCAGATCGGTGACGTCGAAGCGGGCATCTGGGTCGAGGCCGAATCGGGCGGGGTCGAGATACACCGACGTTGCCCGCACGGCGTGGGGGTCGAGGTTCGCCACCACGATGATCGCGTCCGGTATGCCGCTTTCGGTATATTCCGCGGCGAGGTACTTGCTGTACACCAGAATCGCTTCGTCGTCGCTGAAGTGCAGGTCGAGGTTGCGCAATTGCCTCAGCGCCGGATGCTCGGCCCGCGCCGTGTTTAGCATCGTCACATACGGGGCGAGCGAGCGACCCGCGGCCTCGGCGGCGGCGAAGTCGCGCAGCTTGTACTGATATTTCTCGTTGTCGATGTTTTCTTCCGAACCGGCGCGAGCGACATTTTCGAAGAGCTCGTAGCCGGCATACATCCCCCAGAGCGGGGAGGCTGTAGCCGCCAGGGCCGCGCGAATTTTGTAGGCCGGCACCCCGCCAAATTGCAGGTATTCGGTGAGGATATCGGGGGTGTTGACGAATAGGTTGGTACGCAGGAACGAGTCGAATTCATGCGAGTTTTCGGTGAAGAAATCTTCCAGCTCGGTCTTGGTGTTGCGCCACGTGAAGTAGGAATACGACTGTTGGAATCCCACCTGTGCGAGTGAGTGCAGCATCGCCGGCCGGGTAAAGGCTTCGGCCAAGAAGATTACGTCGGCGAATTCGGTGTTGATGTGATTCAACAGCCACTCCCAGAAGGCAAGCGGTTTGGTGTGTGGGTTGTCGACCCGGAAGATTCGCACGCCCACGCCGATCCAATACCGAACGATGCGCAGCACCTCCTCGCGGAGGCCGATCGGATCGTTGTCGAAATTAATCGGGTAAATGTCTTGATACTTCTTCGGCGGGTTTTCGGCGTAGGCAATCGAGCCGTCTGGCAGCGTGGTGAACCATTCCGGGTGCTCGGTGACCCAGGGGTGGTCGGGGGAACACTGCAGGGCCAGGTCGATGGCAACTTCAAGGTTGTTGGCCGCGGCTTCGCCCAAAAAGTAGCTAAAGTCGGCGACCGTGCCGAGCTCGGGATGAATCGCATCGTGGCCACCGTCGCGAGAGCCGATCGCCCAGGGTGAACCGGGATCCCCCGGAGCCGGGGTCATCGAATTGTTTGGACCTTTTCGAAAGGATTCCCCGATCGGATGAATTGGCGGCAGGTAAATCACGTCGAATCCCATTGCGGCCACCGCCGGCAGCCGCTTCGCTGCCGTGCGGAAGGTGCCGCTGGCAATGGTGCCGTCAGCCAGGCGTTTGGCGCCCTCCGAGCGCGGAAAGAATTCATACCAGTTGCCCACCCCGGCCCGGGTGCGCTCGACCTGAATACTGCGCGTCTCGCTCAGGGTGGTGAGACTCGACAGCGGCGCAGCCAAGATCGCGGCCGCAACATCTGGATCGGTGGCGGGCGCAAAACGCGACGTGACCGGCAAAATCGAGTTGGCCATTGTGGCGGCGGCATCCGAAATCAGGGCGGAAACGGGGCCGGCTTTTTTCACGGTACCGACTTTTGTAACGGCACTGGCACTGGCACTGGCACTGGCGTCGGCGGCCCGGGCAAGCAGAGCGGCTCCGATGGTGAGCATCAGTTCGACGTCGACGGCGGCCGGAATTTTGATGCTCGCATTATGAAACCAGGTGGCCCAGTCGTCGCTGGAAGCCTCAACCTGAAACGTCCACGTGCCGACGCCGGTGAGCATGGCGTCGCAACCGAAACGGTCACTTCCGCTGGCACCGGGGAGCATTCGTCGGCGCACGGTGGCGCCGGATGGGTCGGTGAGTAGCAGCGTGACCGCGAGCTCGTCGTGGCCCTCCTTGAATACAGTGGCGCCAAAGGGCACCACTTCACCGGCAAATGCTTTCGCCGGCCAAAGATTCTCGGGTTGCTGGGGGGAGAGGTGCCGGATGGGAATTCGTCCCATGAGCGGTTCAGATGCCTTAGTCACCCCTAGAACGTACCCGCCAATGCGCACTACCGGGGTCAACCGAATGAAAAGGCGGAGGCCAAACTTCGTGCGTCTAGTATTGACCGCTGTGAAGGCCATTCGTCGATTTACCGTCCGAACCGTGCTCCCAGGAACCCTAGCGGGGCTGGAAGAATTGGCAACCAATTTGCGTTGGTCGTGGCACGAACCGACCCGTCAGCTGTTCGCCGACCTGTCTCCTGAGCTGTGGCGGAAAAGCGGCCACGACCCGATCGGACTCCTCGGTGAGGTCGAGCTGTCCCGGCTCACCGAGCTGTCGCTCGATGAGGGCTATGTGTCGCGCGTCAACGCCGAGTTGGCGGCCCTGCACTCCTACCTCACCGAACCGCGCTGGTATCAGGGTCTTGAGGGGGATCGCCCCGCCTCGATCGGCTACTTTTCGCCCGAATTCGGAATCGCGGCGGCACTGCCGCAGTATTCCGGCGGCCTCGGCATCCTCGCCGGTGACCACCTCAAAAGCGCCTCCGACCTCGGGGTGCCAATCATTGGCGTCGGCCTCTTCTATCGCGCCGGCTATTTCGCGCAGGCAATCTCCTCCGACGGGTGGCAGCAGGAAAGCTACCCGGTGCTGGACCCGGATGGCCTACCGCTGCGGGTACTGCGCTACCCCGACGGCACCGCAGCCCAGGTTGCATTGGCCCTACCGGGCGGTCGCGCACTGCACGCCCGCATCTGGCAGGTTGCAGTCGGTCGCATCCGATTGCTGCTGCTCGACACCGATATCCCCGAAAACGATGACGACCTGCGATCGGTTACCGACCGACTCTACGGCGGCGGCGGGGAGCACCGCCTGCTGCAGGAGTTGTTGCTCGGAATCGGCGGGGTGCGCGCCATTAAGCTCCTCACCGAACTCACCGATGTCCAGGCGCCCAGCGTTTTTCACACCAACGAGGGTCACGCCGGTTTTCTCGGACTCGAGCGAATCAGCGACCTCGTCGGGGGTGGGTTGGGGTTCTACGAAGCGCTTCAGGTGGTTCGAGCCGGAACGGTCTTCACTACCCACACGCCGGTACCGGCCGGCATCGACCGCTTCGATGCAGCCCTCATCCACCAGTATTTCTCCACCGGACTCCTGCCGGGAGTTACCGTCGACGAGGTACAGAGCCTCGGTGCGGAAAACTATCAGGGCGGCACCCCCGGCACCTTTAACATGGCGGTGATGGGGCTGCGGCTCGGCCAGCACGCCAACGGGGTGAGTCAACTCCACGGTGAAGTGAGCCGCGGAATGTTCGGACAGCTTTGGCCCGGCTTTGATTCCGCCGACGTGCCGATCACCTCGGTGACTAACGGTGTGCACGCGCCCACCTGGACCGACCCGGCACTTCGAACACTCGCCGCGAACAAGCTCGGCACGACCGACACCACCCAGTGCGACTGGAACAGCGACGCAATCAGCGACCGCGACCTCTGGATCGTGCGCAACGACATGCGTGCGCAATTGGTGGGCGACGCCCGCCGTCGGGTGGCGGCGGCGCTTGCCGACCAAAACCCGGGGCTTCTCACCCCGGCCTGGGTTTCGGAACTGCTCGACCCGAACGTCTTGACGATCGGCTTTGCCCGCCGCGTACCCACCTACAAGCGACTCACCCTGATGCTGCACGATGAGGCGCGACTGCGCTCGTTGCTGCTCTCAACCACCCAGCCCGTGCAGATCGTGATCGCCGGCAAGTCGCATCCGGCCGACGACGAAGGCAAACGGCTGATCCAGAAGCTCGTGAACTTCGCCTCCGCCCCGGAGCTTCGCACCAAGATCGTCTTTTTGGAAAACTACGACATAGCGATGGCTCAGCTGCTCTACCCGGGAACGGATATTTGGCTGAACAACCCGCTGCGACCGCTGGAAGCCTGCGGCACCTCCGGCATGAAGGCGGCGCTGAACGGCTCGCTCAACCTGTCGATTCTCGATGGCTGGTGGGCTGAGTTCTACGACGAAGAAAACGGGTGGGCGATTCCGAGCGCGGATGCTGCCGGGGATGCCGCCGAGCGAGACCAGCTCGAAGCCGACGCGCTCTACGACCTGATCGAGTACCAAATCGCCCCGCGCTTTTACGCCCGCGGCGATGACGGCGTGCCCACCCGCTGGGTGCAAAACATCCGGCACACGCTCTCCACCCTGTCGCCGCTGCTCTCGGCCGATCGGATGGTGAAAGAGTACGTACACCGGCTCTACCTGCCCGCCGCCCGCGGTGCCGCGGTCATTCGCGCCAACGCGTTTGCCGGCGCGCGGGAACTTGCCAGCTGGAAACTGCGCGTTTACGCGGCGTGGCCTGCGGTGTCGGTTACCCACGTGGAATCCGGGGGCGTTGACACCGTGCCGCAGGTGGGCGATGTGCTGCACGTGCGCGCACAGGTGAACCTCGGCGCGCTCAGTGCCAGCGACGTTGCAGTGGAGGTCGTCTACGGTCGAGCCGGCGGCGGCGACATTTTGGAGCGGGTGGAGCGCGTCGCGCTGAGTGCCGAGGTGCCTGGTGACGCCGGGAGCGGCAGCGGTGAGGGTGCGCCCACGAACTACCGCGGAACGGTGCCGCTGGATCGGGCGGGCAGCTTCGGGTACAACGTGCGGGTGGTGCCGAGTCATCCGCTGCTGGCAAGTTCGGCTGAACTCGGACTGGTGGCGGTCGCCAGCTAGGTTGCCGGGGGCACCTCCGGGGTCGTTTCCGGCGGCGTTCCCGGTTGCAGAATTGTTACCGGCGGCGCTACGGCGTGGCCCACCGCGCGGAAGAGCTGCATCGAGGTTGCCGACACCGCGTGCTCACTTCCCGGTGCAAACTCGGTGGTTGCGGCGTTGTCGTCGGCGCTGTCCCAGAGCAAAAGGTAGGCGGTGACCCCCGGATGCCGCGGCAGCGTCACCGTGGTGTTCCGCTCCCGTGCGTGCACGATTAGCAGGGTGCGGTTGAACGCCTCGAATTCGGGGGTGGAGGCGGCGAGGTACTGCAGCGTGCGCGAGGACGGGGAATCCCAGTTCTCGATGGACATGAATTGGCCCTCGGCGTTGTACCAGTCCATTTGGGTGGCGGAGGGGGTGCGTCCGCTGTTGTGGCCGAAACGCACCGGGCGAAGCGCCGGATTTTCTCGCCGGAGGGTGAGGAGCTTTACGGTGACCGCCTGGAGCTCGCTCTGCCAGCTTTCCCGCTGCCACGACAGCCAGTTGAGGTCGCTGTCGTGGCAGTACGGGTTGTTGTTGCCGCGCTGACTGCGGCCGAATTCATCCCCGGCGGTGATCATCGGGATTCCGGCCGAGAGCAGCAGGGTGCCCAGCAGGTTGCGCATGGTGCGCCTGCGGGTGGCCAGAATTGCAGGGTCCACGGTCGGGCCCTCCACCCCGAAGTTATAGGAGTGATTGTTGTCGGTGCCGTCGCTGTTGCTTTCGCCGTTTCCTAGGTTGTGCTTTTGGTTATAGGCGGTGAGATCTGCCACGGTGAAACCGTCGTGCGCGGTGATGAAGTTGACCGACGCCAGCGGGCCGCGCTCGTGCGAAAACACGTGGCCACTTCCGGCCAGTCGCCGCGCCATTCCGCCGATGCCCTGCGAGGCCGTTCCGCGGGCGCGTTCGGTGGCGATATCGGTGAGCCAAAAGTCGCGCATGCGGTCGCGGTAGCCGTCATTCCACTCCGCCCAGCCGGTCGGGAAATTTCCCACCTGCCAGCCGCCCATGCCCACATCCCACGGTTCGGCGATCATTTTCACGCCCTGCAGCCGCGGGTCAGTAATGATGGTGGTCAACAGCGGATTGGCCGGGTCGAAAATGGCGCTGTCGTTGCGACCGAGCGCCGGGGCGAGGTCGAAGCGAAAGCCATCGATCTGGAGGTCGTTTGCCCAGTAGCGCAGGGAGTCGAGCACGAGGCGCTGGGCGGCGGGCCGGGAAAAGTTGACGGTGTTGCCACAACCGGTGACATCGATGTAGTCACCGTCGGCCATCTGGCGGTAGTAGTTGGCGTTGTCGATCCCACGCAGGCTCGATGTCGGCCCGGTGGTCCCCTCCTCGGCCGTGTGGTTGTAGACCACGTCGAGAATCACCTCGAGGCCCGCGGCATGCAGGTTCTTGACCATCGTCTTAAACTCGCGGAGCACCGCACCGGTACCGCCGAATTGCGCGTCGCGTGAGGCGTAGGCGGCGTGCGGGGTAAAAAAGTTGAGCGTGTTATAGCCCCAGTAGTTGCGCTGTCCCTGTGTGATCAGCCGTTCCTCACTGATGAACTGATGCACCGGCAAAAGCTCGACCGCGGTGACGCCGAGACCCAGAAGGTACGCGATGGTACTCGGATGACCGATGCCCGCATAGGTTCCGCGAAGGGCTTCCGGAATCTCGGGGTTGAGTTTGGTGAGCCCCTTGGCGTGGGCCTCATAGATCACGGTGTGGTCGCGGGCGGTTCCCGGTTTTCTGACGCCCTCCCAGTCGAAGCTGTCGTCTTGCACATAGGAGCGCCAGCCACCGGAGGGCGTTCGGGCGAGCCCGCGGGCGTAGGGGTCGATCAGGTGCATGCTCGGGTCGAATGCGTCGTTTGGTCCGTTCGGCCCAGTGACGCGCAGGGAGTATCGGGTGCCGGGAACCAGCTTCGGCGAGCGCCCGCTCCACACATCGTGGGAGTCGCGAACCAGGGGGATCGACTCGGTCACCCAGTCGGCGTCGGTCTCATCAAACAGGCATAGTTCGATCGCGGTCGCACTCTGTGACCAGACCCGGATGACGCCGGTGGCGCCGCTCACGCCGAGGGTGCGAAGGAAATCGGTCTCAGGCATACGTTCTAGAGTAACTAAGGGGTTGTCGCGGTATCTGCCCCGGGCCAGGCCACATCGGTCGAGCCGGTGTTGTGAAGTTTGTTTTGGAGTGTGTCATGGCCGTTTATCTCGACCACGCGGCGACCACGCCCATGCTGCCGGAAGCTATCACCGCCTACACCGCAGCCCTCACAATCGTGGGCAACCCGTCATCCATTCACAGCCAGGGGCAGAACGCCAAGCGGCTTCTGGAGGAAGCGCGCGAACAGGTTGCCGCCTCGCTCGGGGCCGAACCGATTGAGGTCATCCTCACCTCCGGTGGCACCGAATCGATCAACCTCGCCATCAAGGGCCTGTTCTGGGAACGAAACACCGCGGAGGTCTCGCGCCCCCGAATTCTGGTGCCGCGCGGTGAACATCACGCCACCGTTGACGTCGTCGAGTGGTTGGAGACCTTCGAGCACGCGGTGATCGACTGGCTGCCGGTGGATGCCGATGGCCGGATTGTTTTGAGCGAATTATCGGCACGCCTCGGACCGGATGTCGCCCTCGTCACCCTTCTGATCGCCAACAACGAGGTGGGCACCCTCCAACCGGTAGCCGAGGTGGCGGCGCTCGCCGCGGGCCACGGCGTTCCGGTGCACGCGGATGCCGTCTCCGCCTACGGCCACGTGCCCATCGACTTTCGCGCCTCGGGGCTGGCGGCACTCAGCGTCTCGGCGCACAAAATCGGCGGACCGCTCGGCATCGGTGCGCTCCTGGTGGCGCGCACGGCCACGCTCGTGCCCTTGATTCACGGCGGCGGTCAGCAGCGGCAGTTGCGATCGGGTACCCAGGACGCCCCGGCCGCGATCGCCTTTGGGGTCGCCGCGCGGCATCCGCAGCCCTCGCTCGTGCGCTTACGCGACCGGGTCATTGCCGGGGTGCAGCGGATGGTGCCCACCGCCGTTTTGCGCGGAGATGCCGTCAACCGGCTCGACAACAACGCGCACTTCACCTTCCCCGGCTGTCAGGGTGACTCGCTGCTCTTTTTGCTCGACAGTGCCGGAATCTCGGTCAGTACCGGTTCTGCATGCCAGGCCGGGGTGTCGCAGCCCTCCCACGTGCTGCTCGCGATGGGGCTCAGCGAGGATGTTGCGCGCGGGGCCCTGCGCATCACCGTCGGGCACACCACCACCGACGCCGATGTCGACGCCTTCCTGGCCGCGTTGCCGGCGGCTGTTGCCCGGGCGCAGCGGGCCGGGTTCGCCGATCGCCGGGTCGGAGAGTGAGGGCCGGGGCTGCCGGGCGCCTCGCCGTTCTCGCGGCGCTCATTCCTCTTCTAGTTGCCCTCACCGGGTGCACCGCCACCGCGGCCCCAGCACCGAGCGCTTCTGTGTCTGGGGAGGCGGCGTCGCAGCTTCTTCCGAACATCTCCACGCCGCTGATACCGGCCGCGGTGCAGACCGAAGCCGAGCGACTCGTTGCTCAACTGGTGTCCACCATCCCGGGCACTCAGGTGCGCAACAACGATTCGCATTCGCAGGAGGTCGTGAAGACGATCGCGCCCGGCGGACACTATTGGGGCGTCATCAGTACCCTGAGTCTCACTTCGACTACGGATGCCGCCGCCACAGCCCGCGCGCTGTCGAAATCGCTTCTCGCCGCCGGGTGGATCCAACGCGACTCCACCGACACCGCGGCAAACTTTCTCTCTGCCCTCGCCTCGAGCGGGGATCCGAAGACCGCCTGGTTTGTCGTGGTCGGTGCCGACCTCAGCGTCGTCACGCAGCCGGTGGTCACGGTACAACTGGCGAGCCCGGATTTGCCATAGCGTGCCTGCCGGAGCGTGCCTGCCGGAGCGTGCCTGCCAGAGCGTGCCTGCCGGAGCGTGCCTGCCTCGGCTGTCACCCCGGCTCCGTCGCATCCGAGCCCGCGCGTATCCTTGAATCATGAAGGTTCTTGCAGCTATGAGCGGCGGCGTCGATTCGGCGGTCGCCGCAGCCCGCGCCGTTGAGGCCGGTCACGAGGTCGTCGGGGTGCATCTGGCTCTCAGTCGGATGCCCGGCACCCTGCGCACCGGCAGTCGCGGCTGCTGCACGATCGAAGACTCGATGGATGCCCAGCGCGCCGCCAACATCATCGGCATTCCTTACTACGTGTGGGATTTCTCCGAACGCTTTAAGCTCGACGTGGTCGACGATTTCATCGCCGAGTACACCGCCGGGCGCACCCCAAACCCCTGCATGCGCTGCAACGAACGCATCAAGTTCGCGGCACTGCTCGAAAAAGCCCTCGACTTGGGCTTTGACGCCGTAGCCACCGGCCACTACGCCACGATTTTGACGGATGCCGACGGCAACCGAGAGCTCCACCGCGCGGCCGCCTGGGCCAAAGACCAGTCCTACGTGCTGGGTGTGCTCACCGCGCAGCAGCTCGCGCACTCGATGTTTCCGCTCGGGGCCACGCCCAGCAAGGCTGAGGTGCGCGCCGAGGCCGCCGCCCGCGGGTTCAGCGTGGCCAACAAGCCGGACTCGCACGACATCTGTTTCATCCCAGACGGCGACACCCGCGGCTGGTTGGCGGAGCGGGTGGGAGCCGAGCGCGGCGTCATCCGGGATCTGGACGGTGCGGTCGTCGGCACCCACGAGGGCGCGCACGCCTTCACGATCGGTCAGCGCAAGGGCCTCTCGCTTGGCGTGCCGGGCGCCGATGGTCGCCCGCGCTTCGTGCTGGAAGTCAAGCCGTCGAGCAATGAGGTCGTTGTCGGACCGCGCGAGGCGCTGGATCTGGCCGAAATCGCCGGGAGCCGCTTCAGTTGGGCGGGTCTTGCCCCGGAAGATGCCTCGATCCCCATCGACTGCGAGGTGCAGATCCGCGCGCACGCCGACCCGGTCGCGGCGATCGCCGTCGTGCGTCGCCACGCCACCGAGGATCGCCTGGAGCTGGTGATTCGTCCGACCGTGCCGCTGAACGGGGTTTCGACCGGCCAGACCGCCGTGGTCTACGTGGGCACGCGCGTGCTTGGCCAGTGCACGATCGACCGCACGGTGAGTGCGGTGGAGGTCTCCGCGTAAATCCCCGCGTAGTGCTTCCCTCGCGAGCGGGGCAGGACCATCAGGGGTCTTGCCTAAACTTGGGCCGTGGCAAGAACAGCGAAAACCGGTACCGGCACCTCCATCCCCGTAGCCTCGGAGTCGAAGTCAGCGTCGGAGTCAGAGTCAGCGTCGGAGTCGGAAGAGTTTGCGTCGGCACAGGCGGAGGCTTCTGGGCTAACCACCCGCATTATCGAGTTGCGGGACTCCTACTACGAGCGTGACGCGCTCCTCGCGAGCGACGCCGAGTACGACGCGATGCTCACCCGGCTGCAGGAGTTGGAGCGACTCAACCCCGAGTTGCAAAGTCAGGATTCCCCCACGCAAACCGTCGGCGGGCGGGCCGAAACCACCCTGTTTGACCCGGTGCGGCATGTCGAGCGCATGCTCAGCCTCGACAACGTGTTCTCGGCGCCGGAATTTCTGGATTGGGCGGCCAAGGTCGAGCGGGATTCCGCCCGACGAATTGCCTACCTGTGTGAGCTCAAGATCGACGGGCTCGCCATCAACCTCCGCTACGAAAACGGGGTGCTCGTTACGGCCGCGACCCGCGGCGATGGCGTGGTGGGCGAAGACGTGACCGAAAACATTGCCTGGGTGCCGAACATCCCGCGCACACTCGTCGCTGCCGACGAGGGCACCGTCTTTCCGGCGATCGTCGAGGTGCGCGGGGAGGTGTTCTTCCCGGTGGCGGAGTTCCGTGAGCTCAATGCCGAACAGGCGGCGGCCGAGGAGCGGCTGTTCGCGAACCCGCGCAACGCGGCATCCGGCAGTCTGCGGCAAAAGCAGGAGAACAAAACACCCGACCAGGTGAGACGGATGCACGCGCGCCTCGGCCGACTCAGCATGCTGGTGCACGGCATCGGTGCCTGGCCGAATCCGCCGGTGTCGGCGCAGAGCGCGGTCTACGAGCTGCTGGCCAGCTGGGGACTACCGACCAGCACACACTACAAAGTGACCGAGACCGCTACGGACGCCGCCGAATTCATCGACTACATGGGCAAGCATCGGGCGAGCGTCGAACACGAGATCGACGGCATCGTGGTGAAGGTCGACGAGCTGGCCCTGCACGACGAGCTGGGGGCCACCAGCCGGGCGCCGCGTTGGGCGATCGCCTACAAGTATCCGCCGGAGCAGGTCAATACCAAGCTGCTCGACATCGTGGTGAGCGTTGGGCGCACCGGGCGGGTGACCCCGTTTGCGGTGATGCAGAAGGTGCGGGTGGCCGGAAGCGAGGTGCGGCAGGCGACCCTGCACAACCAGGATGTCGTCAAAGCCAAGGGTGTGCTGATCGGCGACACCGTGGTGTTGCGCAAGGCCGGGGATGTAATTCCCGAGGTGCTGGGGCCGGTCGTGGAGCTGCGCGATGGCACCGAGCGCGAGTTTGTGATGCCGAGCCACTGCCCCGAGTGCGGCACAGCGCTAGCCCCCGCCAAGGAGGGCGATATCGACCTGCGCTGCCCGAACGCGCGCAGCTGCCCGGCCCAGGTGCGCGGACGGGTGGAGCACGTGGGCAGCCGCGGCGGGCTGGATATTGAGGGGCTGGGCGAGGTGGGGGCGGCCGCGTTGACGCAACCGACGGTTCCGACGACCCCGCCGCTGGAGACCGAGGCGGGCCTGTTCGAACTCACCCTGGCCGACCTGATGCCGATCGAAGTTGTTATACGCGACGTCGAAACTGGGCTGATCAAGCTCGAAAAGGACAGTCAACTTGCGAAGGTTCGCATGCCCTTTCAGCGGGTCTCGTTGGAGTACCCGCCCGCAGCGGCCGGCATGGAAGCGGATGAACGTCGCAAGGCCGGTTTCCGGAAAAACCACCGTGCGATCTACCCCTCGGAGGTGGCGCTCAAATTGATCAAAGAATTGGAGTTGGCGAAAACGAAGGATCTCTGGCGCTTTCTCGTGGCGCTCAGCATCCGGCACGTCGGTCCGGTTGCTGCCCGGGCACTGGCTGGCCACTTCGGTTCGGTGCCCGCCATTCGTGCAGCCACCCGCGATGAGCTGGCGGCGGTCGACGGTGTCGGCGACATCAGCGCCGACGCGGTCATCGACTGGTTCGCCGTCGACTGGCACGACGAAATCATCCGGCGCTGGAGCGCCGCCGGTGTGCAATTGGAGATTCCCGGACACGGAGGCCCGGGGGCCGCTGCCGCCGCCGGGGGCGTGCTCGACGGTGTCACGGTTGTGGCGACCGGAACCCTAGAGGGCTTCAGTCGCGAGGGGGCGCTTGGGGCGATCATTGCTGCTGGCGGAAAAGCCGCCAGCAGCGTCAGCAAAAAGACCGACTTTGTGGCGGCGGGCCCGGGGGCCGGTTCCAAGCTCACCAAAGCCGAGGCGCTCGGCCTGCGCATCATCGATGCCGCGCAATTCGCGTTGTTGGTGACCCAGGGCCCGGCAGCGCTTACCAACGATGGCGAGATGGCTGACCCGCAGCCCGATCCGCAGCCCCCGGTAGAATTAACGCATCCCCCGATTGCATAACACGGAGTCGCATGTCTGAAATCACGACCGACCAGGTCGCGCATCTCGCGAACCTGGCCAGGATCGCCCTCACCGGCGCAGAGATCGAGAAACTCACCGGTGAACTCGGCGCGATCGTCGACGCCATCGCCAAGGTGTCGGAGGTGGCGGGGGTGGATGTACCGGCCACGAGTCATCCGATCCCGCTGGTGAACGTCTTCCGCCCCGACGTAGTCGGCCCCACCCTCACGGCAGCGCAGGCCCTGGCCGGGGCACCTGAGCACGACGGTTCGCGGTTCAAGGTCAGCGCAATTCTGGGGGAGGAGCAGTAATGGAACTCATTCGTCTCACCGCCGCCGAACTCTCGGTCAAGCTCGCGGCCAAGGAGGTGTCGAGCGTCGAGGTCACGAAAGCCCATCTCGACCGCATTACCGCCGTCGACGGCGACATCCGCGCCTTCCTGCACATTTCCACTGCAGCGCTTTCTACCGCAGCGGATGTCGACACCCGGCGACTCGCCGGCCAGAAACTTGGCCCGCTCGCCGGAGTGCCGATCGCGATCAAGGACGTGCTCTGCACGATCGACATGCCCTCCACCGCGGGCTCCCGCATGCTCGAGGGCTGGATACCGCCCTATGACGCTACCGTCGTTCGAAAACTGCGCGAGGCGCACCTTATCCCGCTCGGCAAGACCAACATGGACGAGTTCGCCATGGGTTCGTCCACCGAGCACTCCGCGTTCGGCCCCACCCACAACCCCTGGGATCTGGAGCGAATCCCGGGCGGTTCCGGTGGCGGATCGGCTGCGGCCGTTGCCGCCTTCGAGGCTCCGCTCGCGCTCGGCTCCGACACCGGTGGCTCGATTCGCCAGCCCGCGGCCGTCACCGGTTCGGTCGGCGTGAAACCCACCTACGGCGGGGTCTCTCGCTACGGGGCGATAGCTCTCGCCTCCTCTCTCGACCAAGTCGGCCCGGTCAGCCGCACGGTGCTGGATGCCGCGCTGTTGCACGACGTGATCGGTGGGCACGACCCGCGCGACTCCACCTCGCTCACCGACGTGTGGCCGAGCTTCGCCGCCGCCGCTCGCGCCGGGGCTGCTTCCCGATCACTGAAGGGCGTGCGCGTCGGGGTAGTCAAGGAGCTAAACGGCGACGGCTTCCAGGCCGGGGTCACCCAGCGTTTCACCGAATCCCTCGAGCTGATGGCTGCCGCCGGGGCCGAGATCGTGGAGGTGTCGGCGCCGAATTTCGAGTACGCGATCGCCGCCTACTACCTGATTCTTCCTGCCGAGGCATCCAGCAATCTCGCCAAGTTCGACTCCGTGCGCTTCGGCCTGCGGGTGAATCCGGCGGGCGGCGGAACGGTCGAAGAGGTGATGGCGGCCACCCGTCAAGCCGGCTTCGGCGACGAGGTGAAGCGCCGGGTCATCCTCGGCACCTATGCCCTGAGCGCCGGACACTACGACGCCTACTACGGAAGCGCGCAAAAAGTGCGCACCCTCATCCAGCGGGACTTCGCCGCCGCCTTCGAGCGGGTGGATGTCCTGGTGAGCCCGTCGGCTCCGACCACCGCGTTCAAGCTCGGCGAGAAGCTGGCCGACCCGCTGGCGATGTACCTCAACGACATCACCACGATCCCGGCGAACCTCGCGGGAGTGCCCGGCATGGGTCTGCCGATGGGGCTCGCCCCCGAAGACGGCTTGCCCACCGGCATGCAGATCATGGCCCCGGCGCGGGAAGATGCCCGGCTCTACACGGTCGGTGCGGTGCTGGAAGCACTGCTCGAAGACCGCTGGGGTCATACCCTGCTCAGCCGGGCACCGGCGCTGGAACCCACCGAGATGACCGCGGCAACCGAGGGAGCTGTCTGAGATGGCAAAAGCTGAATTGATGGACTTCGATAAGGCACTGGAACTCTTCGAGCCGGTACTCGGCTTCGAGGTGCACATCGAATTGAACACCAAAACCAAGATGTTCTCCGACGCCCCCAATTTCTTTGGCGGCGAACCGAACACCAATATCACCCCGGTTGACCTCGGACTGCCGGGCTCGCTCCCGGTCGTCAACGAGCAGGCGATCAAGTATTCGATCAGCCTCGGCCTCGCGCTCGGCTGCTCAATCCGACCCTCCAGCCGTTTCGCCCGCAAAAACTACTTCTACCCGGACTTGGCCAAGAATTACCAGATCAGCCAGTTCGATGAGCCGATCGCCTTCGACGGAAACGTCGAGGTGGAGCTTGCGAACGGGCGGGTCTTTCAGGTCTCGATCGAGCGCGCCCACATGGAGGAGGATGCCGGCAAGCTCACCCACGTCGGTGGCTCCACCGGTCGCATCCAGGGCGCCGAATACTCGCTCGTGGACTACAACCGTGCGGGCGTTCCGCTGGTCGAGATCGTCACCAATATCATTTACGGCGCCGAGAAGGATGCCCCGGAGCTGGCCAAGGCCTATGTCTCCACCATCCGCGACATCGTGCGCTCGCTCGGCATCTCCGACGCCAAAATGGAGCGCGGCAACCTGCGCTGCGACGCCAACATTTCGTTGACCCCGCGCGGCTCGGGACTTCTCGGCACCCGCACCGAGACGAAGAATGTCAACAGCCTGCGCTCGGTGGAGCGCGCCATCCGCTACGAAATCCAGCGGCAGGCGGCGATCCTCGCCAAGGGCGGAACAATCACGCAGGAGACCCGGCACTGGCATGAGGACACCGGGGTCACTTCCGCAGGGCGTCCGAAGAGCGACGCCGACGATTACCGTTACTTCCCCGAACCAGACCTCCTGCCGGTGGAGCCATCGCTCGCGCTGATCGAAGAGCTTCGGGCGGCGCTACCCGAGGCACCCACCATCCGTCGCCGCCGGCTCAAAGCCGACTGGGGCTTCACCGACCTCGAATTTCAGGATGTCGTGAACTCCGGCCTGCTCGTGGAGATCGAGGAAACCTGTGCCGCCGGTGCCTCCCCGGCGCAGGCCCGCAAGTGGTGGACGGGGGAAATCGCCCGGCTCGCCAACGCTGCCGAGGTCGACGCCACGAGTCTGGTGTCGGCCAGCCAGGTCGCCGAACTCATCGCGCTGATCGAATCCGGTGCGCTCACCGATCGCTTGGCCCGCCAGGTGCTCGAGGGCGTGATTTCCGGTGAGGGTTCGCCCGCCGAGGTCGTCGCGCTGCGCGGTCTCGCGGTGGTGTCGGATGATGGCGCCCTGATCGCCGCAATCGATGAGGCTCTGGCCTCCCAGCCCGACGTGCTCGAGAAGATTCGCGACGGACGCGTGCAGGCCGCCGGTGCCGTAATCGGCGCGGTCATGAAGGCGATGAAGGGCACGGCAGACGCCGCCCGGGTGCGCGAACTGGTGCTGGAGCGGGCGACCGCCGAATAGGCGCGGCGCAACACACCGCAGAGCAGAACGCAGCAGGCCGGTCCGCGAGGGTCGGCCCGTTGTGTTTTATTTCCGAAGACGCGAACGCCCACGCCGGCCACACTCCGATGATCACCGCCATCCCCACAACGGTCACCAGCTCATGAACCACGTTGAACACGGCGAACCGGGTGGGGCGCTGGTCCGAAGGCCTCGCGCGCGTTGCCCGAGCAGGTGACCCCGGATGCCTTCATCCAGGAGTTTCCGAACACCTTCGGTGTGTACCAAATCGATCCGACGACCATCGACGCCAGCGTGGCCAACGCCACGGCTCGGTAGTTAATCTCGGATGTCACAGAGCGCTCCCTGAGCTGCCTAATGGTCAAAGTTGTGAGGCAGTCTATTCCGGGGTTGGCGTCTCCGGGGTCTATCTACTTCTGGGCCTGCCGCGAGCCGGAGCGTGCGCAAGAACATGAATTTTTCTGGACACCGGATGTACACGGGCATATTCCGCCGGGGTCGGCGAGTGTCGACCCTTGGAACGAGTCCATCGTGAAATATAAGTTCCTCTCCGTTGGCTCCGGTGCCGCGGTAATCGCAACAACCCTGCTGGCTGGGGGCCGGCATTCGCCCCCAGCGCCACCCCCCCCAGCGTCACCCCCCAGCGCCACCCCCCCCCTCGGGATCCCGTTTAGTGTCGGAACGGGCCGTCAAATTCTCATATTCGCGTGGTTAGCCGATCGGTGCGTATCGCCCGACGACTTCATGAACGTGGGTGGTCAAGCGTGTGGTCGCTCCAAATCCGTGGCACTCAGAAATAATGATCGGAATGTCAGTGGTGTTGGTGTCGTCGTCGATCAAAACAGGTAAAGCCGCTCCCATTGATTGGTTGACATTCGATCGTCCCAACGCGCGACCGGGTTGAATGTGCTTAATTACCGAACAGGACACTGTCAGCGGTTCTGGACGTGGATTCCGCGAAGAAAGTTGCAATCCCACAAGCGTTATTGCGACGGCGAGAGAACTCCCTTTAGGGAAGGACAGGCCGCGACTTTGGGTAGCACTCGCAGTTCGGGTGAAGCAGTGGTCATGAAGACCAGCGAGCCGGGGTTCACTCTGACCGCTGGTGCTGTTATCCGGCGCATGTACAACGAAATATGAGCACACGAAGAGCAGGCACAAGGCATCCACGACAGCCAAAACACCAAGGTCGTAATTATCTCGCGGTGTGAAAATAATGATTTGAGAAGGATATATTCCTGCTTCGACGAATAGGGATAGCGCGATAAAAACGAGTACCGAACATCCAATTTTAATACTTATTTTTTTATTTTTCTCTGACCGATCCGGGGAAAATCGTGGATCATTTACCGGCGACAGGGAGTGCAATCGAGGCCGGCCTTCTGCAAGATAGTGACGCGACTTTTCCGGCTTCGTGTCCTTCCCGTGCTGGCATCAACACAAATAAGGGGACGGTTTCGCGATGGAGGGGCTATATAACCATGCTCAGCTTCGGCTGACAGCAGCCGGGACAATACCGCGGTGAACGATCCGAAGATGGTGGCAAGCTCCGCGACACTGACAACAATCACGGATGTCAACGGAGACATCGTTGGGTAATCGATAACAAAGGCCACCACACCGATCGATCCAACGACAGTGACGATCGATCCAATGCGCCGACGATCGGCAGCTGAGATACCCTCGAGAACTCGGGTGCGGTCTCGTTCGTCAGTAGGTTTATTTATTTTTAGAAACCATCAGGGTATAAACCTCACCCCGATAATAAGGACTTAGGATTTTTTGCATTAAGCGAATTCGATCGAGGCATATTTCAGGCATGAAACCTAGTCAGCCTGCCAGCGACCCTCCGCCAGTCGGATGGCGTCGGCTGCAGCGAATTTGCGCAACCAGCCGTCCGTCGGCCAGTGTCCTTAGCGGTCGGAGTAGATTCCGGTGTTTCACGCAATGTCGTTGAGGTGCTGCCACGGCGGCATCCCGCTCCTGACCATCGCGGAAACCCGCGCACTGGCCCGTCGGTGTCGCTGGAATCGCAACGACCTCTTCCTCGATGAGACGATCGTGGTGAATCGGGCCACCGCCCTGTCGCCGGAACCCGACGTTGAGGCTTACCTCGGCGGCTGGGGCTGAGGCCAGCGGGGGCCTAAGTGTTCTTCCCACGGAGGGTGACGCACTAGCCTTCAATCGGTTTGCTCGCGCTTCCGCGCAGGGCTGCCTCTTCGGCGTCAATTGCGGCAATCACCGCCCGCACCGCACGATCCTGGTAGCGGCCCTCCGCCCGGGCGACAATTACGGCATTCCGCTCGGCTTCGATCATTAGCCGTCGCAGCCGGTTATAGGCGGCGGGCGGCGCTTCGGCACCCTCTGGCGCCGGATCCTTCAGTGCGGCGGTGAGAAAACGGGCATTGGCACGAAGCCGCTCCACCACCCGTTCCTCGTCCGCGTCAGTCACTTCCTCATCGAGGCGGCGTAAACCGGCAACCTGCGCCTCGGCAAGCAGCATTTGGCGTTCCACTCGTTCTTGAGTGGCGTTCGGTGGGGGCAGGCGCAGGCGACGGTAAATGGCGGGCAGAGCGAGACCTTCCAGCAGGGTGCCCACCACCACCACGAACGCCAGGAGCTGGAGCAGGGCGCGCTCCGGCGTCTGTTCCGGCAGGAGAAAGACCGCAGCCAGGGTCACCACGCCGCGGATTCCGGCCGAGGAGATGGCAATACTCGTGCGCCATCCCCAGGCACGATCCCGCGCCACCTGCGGACCGTATTGGTAAATCAGCGCCGCGAGCATCACCAGCGCAAACCGCGACACCACCAGTGCCGCGAGCACCACGAGCGACAGGCCCGCGATCATCCAAAATCCCAGTTTCGACGACTGCACGTCGGCGAGAATCCCTGCCAGGCTGAGCCCAATAAACAAAAACACGGCATTTTCCAAGAGAAACCGGATGGTGCGCCAGTTAATCAACTCGGCGATACGGGCTTCGGCGTTCTGAATCAGCGGTGACCGGTGCCCGAGGAACAACCCCGCAACGACCACCGCGAGCACGCCCGAGCCCCCCAGGAGCTGGGCCGGAATGAACGCAATGTAGGGGATCACGAACGACAAACTGGTGTCGAGCACCGGAGCATGAAGACGCTTCCGGATGATTCCGAGAACGAACCCCACACCGAGGCCCACCCCGGTTCCCCAGGCGATTGCCCACACGAATTCGAGGCCGACACTGAGCGGCGACACCTGATGACCGATCGCCGCAATCGAAGCGCTCAACGCCACTAGGGCTGCGGCATCGTTCAACAGACTCTCGGTTTGCAACACCGCGGCTACGCGTCGGGAAAGTTTGACCCGCCCGGCAACGGCCGTCACCGCCACCGCATCCGTTGGGGCGACGACCGCCCCAAAAGCAAACGCGGCCGCGAGGGTCACCCCGGGCAACAAAAACCAGACCGAGTAGCCGACGACCACCACGGTCAGCGCCACGAGGCACACCGAAAGCAAAATGATGCTGTCGCCCCGGGCGCGAATGTCCGACAGAGGGGTGCGAAGCGCTGCGGCAAAGAGCAGCGGTGGCAGGAGACCGTAGAGGATGAGGTCTGGCTGAACCACAATGGTGGGCACGCCGGGAATGAGCGACACCACCGCCCCGACCGCCACGAGCACAACCGGCGCCGACCAGCCGACCCGGCGGGAGAGTCCGGTCACGGTTACCGTCACGATCACGAATGAGACGATCCAGCAGATCGTGGTGATCGCGTTCATCGCTGCTCCTCTGAGCTAGAGCCACAAGGGTCAAGGCCAAACGCGGTGGGCTTCACGCTGCGTTGGGCGCCAGAAATGGGACTCTCATCTTCGCCCACGACGCTGCGCGGGGCTGAGTCCAGCGGGGGCGCGGAATATTCCCTGGGCGGAATAATCGCTAGGTGCGAATTGCGGAGTGCTCCCCGAGCCGGTGCCAGGTGCGGTTGTGATAGACCAGCGGGTCCTCGGCCGGGGCGTTGGAGAGTTTCGCCTCGATCGCCTCGACGGCGATGATGGTGGAGGTTCCGGCGCTCATCCGGCTCACCACGCGCCCGCGAATCCAGGCGTGGGCGCTCGGAAAGTACGGCTCGCCGGTCTCCAGACGAGACCACAGGGCGAGGTCGGCGAAGCGGTCAATGCCGCTGGTCGCGCAGAGTTTGGCCAGCTCCAGCTGGTCAGCGCCGAGCAGGTGCACCACCACGGTGTCGGCCCGGGCGATGGTGGGGGAGCTGGATGACTGGTCGGAGAGCGAGAAGATCAGTAGCGGCGGGTCGGCGCTGACCGAGCTCACCGAGGTGGCGGTGAGTCCCACTGGGCCGTCACCGGCGTCGGCGGTGACCACGGCGACCCCGGCCGCGTGATTGCGAAACGCGGCCTTGTATGCATCGGCGCTCAATACCGGTTCGTCAGAAGTCGAGTGCGAAGTGTTCATCGAATCGGCGGGGGCATAGATGGTCATCGTGTCTCCACTCGGGTCGATCGTGTTGTCCGGGTTGTCCGGGTTGTCCGGGCTGTCCAGGTTTTCCGGGCTGTGGGGCTGTGGGGCTGTGGGGCTGTGGGTAGCTAGTCGTACTGGGCCATTCCCAGCCTCCAATAATGCGGCAAATCCTCAGTCGGCGACGTTGTGTGTCCCTTTGTGACCCAGGGCGGCCTCGGTTTGGTCAGTGTGACGCCGTGTTGCACCCGTATCAACGGTGTCGCGGCGCCTGCGCCACTATAAGGAGCATGTCTCGCCAAATTCGCTTTAACGCTTTCGATATGAATTGTGTCGCGCACCAGTCATCCGGAATGTGGCGTCATCCCGACGACCAGTCCTGGCGCTACAAAGACCTGCGCTACTGGACGGATTTGGCGAAGCTTCTGGAGCGCGGCAACTTCGACGGCATCTTCATCGCCGACGTGCTCGGCACCTACGACGTTTACGGCGGCAGCAACGAGGCCGCGATTCGTCACGGCGCGCAGGTTCCGGTCAATGACCCGGTGCTCTTGATTTCGGCGATGGCCGCGGTCACAGACCATCTCGGGTTCGGTGTCACCGCCGGCACCAGCTACGAGCACCCCTACCCGTTCGCGCGGCGCATGTCGACCCTCGACCACCTGACCAACGGCCGCGTCGGCTGGAATGTAGTCACCGGTTACCTGCCCTCAGCCGCCCGCAACATGGGCCACGACGATCAGCTTGAGCACGACGACCGCTACGACGTGGCCGACGAATACCTCGAGGTGCTCTACAAGCTCTGGGAGGGTTCCTGGGAGGATGACGCGGTGCAGCGCAACCGCGAAACCGGCGTGTTCACCGACCCCACCAAGGTGCACGAGATCGGGCACTTCGGTAAAAACTTCACCGTTCCCGGCATCCACCTCGCCGAGCCTTCGGCCCAGCGCACCCCGGTGATCTACCAGGCCGGTGCATCCTCCCGCGGAATCGCCTTCGCCGCCGGTAACGCCGAGGCCATCTTCGTGGCCGCCTCCACCAAGGCGGGCCTGAAAGTCACCGTCACGAAGATCCGTGACGCGCTCGAGGCCGCCGGTCGCGACCGCAACTCCGCCAAGATCTACACCCTGCTGACGATCATCACCGATGCCACCCCCGAGCTGGCGCAGGCCAAGTACGAGGACTACCAGCAGTACGCCAGCGAAGAGGGTGCTCTGGTGTTCATGTCGGGCTGGATGGGCATCGACCTCTCGCAGTACGACCTCGACGAGCCGATCGGCAACGTCAAAAGCAACGCGATTCAGAGCGTCGTGGCCAACTACCAGGAGGCCAACGAAGACGGCTCCGAGTGGAAGGTGCGCGACATCGCCCGGCTCAGCGCCATTGGCGGCCTCGGCCCGTTCATCGTCGGTTCCGGCACCGAAATTGCCGACCAGCTCCAGGAGTGGGTGGAGGAGACCGACGTCGACGGCTTCAATCTCGCCTACGCGATCACCCCCGGCACCTTCGAAGACGTGGTCGAGTTCGTCATCCCGGTTCTGCGCGAGCGTGGACTGTATCCGGATGTCTACGAAGACGGCTCTCTGCGTAACAAACTGCACGGGCGCGGCGACCGCCTGCCGGTCGAGCACAAGGGCGCCAGTTTCCGCATCGGTGGCACCGGCAGCACCTCGCCCCAGTAACACCGGCTAACGGTAAAAGCCCGTCACCTGAACAGGGGACGGGCTTTTACCGTGGGGCAGCGTTTAGCTTGCAGAGGCCAACTCGGCTTCGAGCCGTTCCATCCGCATCGTGGCGGTGGCTTCGTGCGCGGTCATCCCCTCGCTGGCGGAGATTACGGCGACGGCGGGGGCAAGCTCGAGCGTCGCCTCGCGCGCGATGCGCTGGTAGGTGAGCGGCTTTAGGAAGCGCGACGCCGAGAGGCCGGCGCTGTGGCGGGCACCACCGGCGGTCGGCAGCGTGTGGTTGGTGCCGGCCATGCCTTTATCGGAATATGCCACGGTGCTCCACTCGCCAATAAACAGCGAGCCATAGTTCTTGAGAGCGTCGTGGTACCAGGCGTCCTCGACGGTCTGTACTTCGAGGTGCTCCGGGGCGAGTTCATCCATCACTATTACGGCGTCTTCGCGGGTGGCCACGAGAATTACCGATCCGTAATCGCGCCAGGCCGGGCCGCAGATGGCGCTGGTCGAGAGGGTGAGCAACTGCCGCTCGACCGCGGCAATCACCTCGCGGCCGAGGCGCTCGGAGGTGGTTACCAAAGCCGCGGGGGAGTTCGGGCCGTGCTCGGCCTGGCCGAGTAGGTCGGCGGCCACGAGCTCCGCGTTGGCGGTGTCGTCGGCGATCACGGCCACCTCAGACGGCCCGGCCAGCAGATCGATGGCAACGGCCCCGAAGAGCTGGCGCTTTGCTTCGGCAACGAAGGCGTTTCCGGCACCAACCAGCATGTCGACCGGGGCGGGTCCCAAGAGCCCGAAGGCCATCGCGGCAAGTGCCTGCACGCCGCCGAGCACGAACAGCTGATCAATGTTCGAGACGGCTGCAGCATAGGCCACGGCGGCGTTCGGCCCGCCGCCCGGCTGCGGCGGGGTACAGCCGATTACCGTTGGCACCCCGGCGACCTTGGCGACACCCACCGACATGAAGGCGCTCGCGGTGAGCGGAAAACGGCCGGCGGGCAGGTACGCGCCCACACTTCCGACCGGGATGTAGCGCTGGCCGGTCACGAGCCCGGGCACGAGCTCCGCCTCGAAGTCGGTGAGGTGCTCTCGCTGCAGGTGGGCGAACTGCTGGGTTCGGGCGGAGCCGAGGTCGATCGCCGCGCGAAGCTCGGGGGCTAATGAGTCGCCGGCCTTGGCGAGGGTGCGGGCGTCGAGTTCGAAGTTTCCGGTGCTGTGGTCGTTGTCGAGGCTCACCGCGTATCGGCGCACGGCATCCATTCCGCCGGTTTCGATCTCGCGGAGCATCGTGCTCACGGTGGCGGCCACGGCCGGATCGCGCTGTGCTTCGGGGGAGTCAACGCCCGGAGCCTTCAACTGCACGAAGCGGGAGGAGTGTTCGGCAATAAACCGGGTGCTGAGTTTCATGCCTCACAGTGTGTCGCACTCCAAGACATAGGACAACACCGGGTCATCTTCGACCAGCGATAGCTTTGACCTATGGTAGGCAGAGCTAAATTCGTCTCAGCCGCCGGAGAGCTCCCGATATAGTTCCGGTCGACGGTCGCCGAAGACATCCGAGAAGTCGGTGAGTGTTTTGTCTTGGGATAACGCCGCGTCGAGCTCTGCCCAGGCGGTACCGATTCCAGCACCGACGGCATCCACTACCCAGCCGTCCGCGCCGACAATGGTCGTGCCCTCGCTCCACTCAACTCCCCGCTCGGTACCGGTGCGGTCGGCGCAAACAACGGCCATGCGGTTCACCCGCGCGGCAACAATTCCGATCTGTACCTCCGGGACCCGTTCCCCGGTCGGACGATACACCAACGGCCAATTGGTCGGCACCGTCAAGATGTCAATCCCGGCAAGCGCTGCGAGCCTCGTCCACTCCGGAAACTCGAGGTCGTAACAGATCATGATTCCGATGCGGCCGTGGGCGGTGTCGATGGCCAGCGGCGCGGAATTCCCGGCCTGAAAAAATCGCTTTTCCTCGTTCCACAGGTGCACCTTGCGATAGACGCCGAGCACGCCGCTCGCATCGATCATTACGGCGCTGTTGTAGACCAAGTCGTCGTCACCGAGCTCGGCAAAACCGGCGATCACAACGCTGTTTTCCCGACCGGCGGCAAGCTGTGCCCACTCCCCGAAGATCGCGGCATCCGCCGGCAGCGCTACCGAGCGAGCCTCCGCCAGAGACTCAAAGACGTAGCCGGATGTCGCCAGCTCCGGGAGCACCACGATGTCGGCCCCGGCGGCAAACGCCGCCGCAATCGCTTCCGTTGCAGCCGCTTGATTCTCCGCAAGTCGGCCCACGACCGGCGCAAGCTGCACCGCCGCGACGCGGGCCATTACAGTTCGCCCAGCACTGGCTGTGCCCTGAGCACCGGCTGTGCCCTGACGTTGCCAATCAAAACCGGCGATGACAACAAAGGCGATGACAACAAAAACGGTAGCGAGTTGATGGTGATGCTCCTTGACGGTACTTCAGGCGAAGAGGGTTCCCACGCTAACGGCATTCCGCGACTCGGCTGCACGCGGGTCGGGCACAACAGAAGCCGGGCGGTAGGGAGCCCAGCCGATTCGGCCCGAAACTCAGCGTCGAATCTAGCCTCAATCGGCCCGATTTCCTTTGCCATCGAGCCACAATTCTGTCGACTCATCCCGATGTGTGCCACTGGTTCCTACGTGCGTGGCTGCGATGGTCGGGCCGTTTTTTATGACGTGAACCAGCGCCATAGCGTGCCCCCGGCCGAGGTCGTAGTCCGTTTTCAGCCACTGGATGATTTCCGCCACCGACACCGGGTCGGTGGTTAGGCCGCGGTGCTCGGCGGCCGCCAAAAGCATTCGCGGGGTGAGGCCGGTTTTCGTTTCGATCGCATCCAGGTAGGCCTGAAATGACATCGTCGTCCTTCCGAATCGTTGCCGAATCGTCGATCCCCTTGCAGCCGGACGGCTACTAATCGAGTCTAGTGAGACGGTCACGAGCACAGCGTGATTTTTACGATCGCGAAAGAGAGCGGGCCGAATCGTTGTCTGTGAGGGAAGATTTTGTCTGCCAGGGAAGCCGTTGTTTGTCAGGGAAGATCAGTCAGCCGACACGTTTGTCAATTCGTGAACCTCCGCCCCGGCGTCATCGAACCTTTTCTCCACGCGCACGATCACCCCCCAAGCAATGTCCACGGTGAGGGAAAATTGGTCTCCGCCCGGCGAGGTGGAGAAGGGATCCCTGTCAAGTCCCGCATTCGGCGCGAATGTCGCCGTGGCCACTATTTGCCGGCGTCTGTAGTTCATAACCTCAACCCCGTCACTGAAGATTACGAGGTTGAGTTTCGCTGACGGCTGCAGGTTATGAATAACGCTGCAGGCGTGGTGCCCGCCGAAATTTCGCACCCCATCAGTAGCGGCGTCAACCACCGGCGAGGCGCCGCCGCGCCAGGGCACCCGTTCCGACCTCCGCCCCGAATCGTGAGCTTTGAGCTGCGCGGTAAGTAAAAACGGGGCTCTCTGGAAGACGAACGCGGTGGTGCAGTGGGCAACCCGTGAATGGTTTCGCCGAACTTCCTCCAAGGCATTGCGCGGGGTGCTTTGAATCATGGTGGAAGTACTGCCATCACAGGCGATCTGCCACGACGGCTGGCTGTGATCCAAGGCACTTTCTATCGCCAATAGTGAGGCAAAGTTCACCGCCACATCAGTTGTTTCTGTCAGCTCGCCGCAGATTCGCGACCACGACTGGGGCCGTAACAGCACCAGTTTTCCTCCATGTCAACGTCGTTTCTCGAGGAACGTGCCGCCGCCCGGAATCCGGGCGATCCGGTCAGCGGGGTCAGCCTGCGTGAGAAGAATGCTCTGGGCAAGCCGGGATAGTTCGCGCGTTGCCGGCGAAAGAGTCGCGCCGCGCCGTTTTACCACGGCGATGGTGTCGAAGAGTGGGTCGGCAAATCCGACCGTACATAGCCCACCAGGGAAGCCGGGGCTTGTCACGATCGCCTGCGACACGATGGTGTCACCGCCGCCCGCGGTCACCACCCCGAGCGCTGATTCGACCTGCTCCACCTCAACGACCGGGTCGAGGGTTACGCCGGCTATTTGCGCCCGTTCCTGCAATTGTCGCCGGGTCGGATCCCGCCAGCCGTAATGGGCGTCGTAGAGCACCAGTTTGCACTGTGCCAGAGCTTCGATCGTCATTGGCACCGTGGTGCGCGTCGGATCGGCCGAAACAAAAAGCACCTCGCTGCGAATCAGCGGGGTGACTTCCAATCCTTCGGAGTCGATTGGCAAGACCACGAGCCCCGCCTCAAGCTTTCCCGCGCTGACAGACTCGGCTACTTCCACCGAGTTCAGCCCCACGGTTTTGAGCCGAACATCCGGATACCGCCGGTGAAAGGTCTCAATCAGCTGCGAAAGAAAGAAGTAGTTGGCGTTACGCAGCAAGCCAAAAACCGCGACGCCGCCGGTGAGGGAGGTGAGCGAGCGCAACGAAAAATCGGCCTGTTCGGCGGCTAATACGGCCTGCTCTGCCCACGGCAGCAGTCCGGAGCCGGCGGCGGTCAGTGAAAGCAGACGTGGTCCGCGCGCAAAAAGCTGCAGACCGTATTCCTCTTCCAGCCGGCGAACCAATTCGGAGATCGAAGGCTGGGTCATTTTGAGGTCCGCTGCGGCAGCGGTGAAACTTCCCAGCCGGGCCACGGCCAAAAATGCGCGAAGCTGGTTGAGGGTCATGGCTTGACCCTAGCCAGTGCGGTGGCTGCGGGTACGCTTGCGCGATGACTGTGCCCTCTGCCTGGAACCTTTCGACGAACACCGCCCTGATTAGTGGGGCCGGAAGTGCCTCCGGAATCGGTTGGGCGGCGGCTCGCGCGCTGGGTGAGCTGGGAGCGCGCGTCGCAATCACTGCCACGACCGATCGCATCCACGAGCGCGTTGCTGAGCTTCGCGACCTCGGTATTGACGCCATCGGTTTTGTCACCCGGCTCGATACCGAAGCTCAGCTCGCAAATCTTACGAAAGAGCTGGCGATCGCGGGGGTCGTTCCCAGCATCTTGGTCAACAACGCCGGGATGGTGAGCGTCGGGGATGACGGCATGCTCTCCGGCGACATCATGCAGGAAATTGCGGACTGGAATCGTGGCCTCACCATCAACCTCACCACCGCTTTTTTGCTGACCCGGGCTGTTATCCCGGCAATGCGTGCGGCCGGGTACGGACGAATCATCACGGTTTCTAGCGTGACCGGCCCGGTGATGGCTTCGCGCGGCGACGTGGCCTATGCGGCGGCCAAGGCGGGCATGGTCGGTCTTATCCGGGCCCTCGCAGTGGATGAGGCGGCGACCGGAATTACGGCAAACGCGGTGGCTCCCGGCTGGATTGCCACCGGTTCTCAGCTCGATAGCGAAGAGCAGGAGGGCCATCTGGTTCCCGCGCGGCGCAGTGGCACCGCTGCCGAGGTGGCCTCCGCGATCGCCTGGCTCGCAACCCCGGGCGCGGGCTACGTCACCGGTCAGGTCATCGTGGTCGACGGTGGCAACAGCGTCGGTGAGCAGCGACTGCTCTAGGGAGGGAGCGGAAAACGAGCATGACTTATTGCCGCAACGGAGCGAAAATCGCTGCATTCCGTTCGGACTTGCGGTCATTGACTTCTCGTCGCTCAACCATTCTGGAGACACACATGTTCACTCCCACAAACGCCTACAGCGGATTCTCCGTCGCTGACATCCCGGCAGCGAAGAAATTTTATTCGGATGTCTTGGGCCTCGCCGTCGACGAAAACAGCATGGGTTTTCTCACTCTTCGCCTCGAAAGCGGTGCCACCGTTTTGGTCTACGGCAAAAAGAACCACCTTCCGGCGAGCTTCACCGTGCTCAACTTTGAGGTCGACGATGTCGAAAAGGCGGTCGACGACCTGCGCGAGCGTGGGGTTATTTTCAAACGCTACGACGCAATTCAGCAGGATGCCAAAGGCATCATGCACGGGCACGGCCCGGACATCGCCTGGTTCACCGACCCGTCGGGAAATGTCATGTCGGTCCTCAGCGGCCAGTGACCCGGCCATAACCAGCAGCACCTCACCAAGCTGAGGAAGACGCAAACTGCGCAACTGCTGAGCAGAACGAACTTCCCTTGTCGCACCGGGGTTGACCCCGTAGCTTTGGCCCCCCGAGCGGGTGTTGACAGGGAGGTCACGATGGCAGTTGTGTCGCTAAAACAGGTGCTTGATCGGGCACGGGATGATCACTACGGCGTCGCCGCGGTAAACATCTTCAACGATCTCACCCTCGAGAATGTTCTCGCTGGCGCGGTCGAAGCTCGCTCCCCGATCATCATCCAAACCTCGGTTAAGACCGTTCGAACCGTCGGCGCCCCCGTGCTGTTTGGGATGTGGGAAAGCATGACCCGAGGCATCGAGGTGCCGGTCACCCTTCATCTTGACCACTGTCCCGACCGGGCCGTGATTACCGAGTGCCTTCGCATGGGCTGGAATTCGGTTCTATTCGACGCCTCCCAACTGCCGGTTGAAGAAAATCTTCGACAGACCATTGAGGTGGTCGCCGAAGCGCGCCAGTACGGAGCTCACGTCGAGGGGGAAATTGAGGCAATCACCGGGGTGGAAGACGGTCACGGCTCTGACGCCGAAGCCAGTCGCCAGTCGTTGGAGATTTCGCTCGACTTCATCCGCCGCACCGGGGTCGACGTGTTCGCCCCGTCCATTGGCAACGCGCACGGCGTTTACAAGAGCGCCCCGGTGCTGGACTTCGACCGGGTGAGCGACATCGTGGCGGCCGAGCCCATCGCCATCGCCCTCCACGGTGGAAGCGGAATGACAGACGAGCAGTTCAGAGACCTCATCGCCCGCGGCTGCACCAAGGTAAATATTTCTACCAATCTCAAAATGCTCTACCTCACCTCCAGCCTAAAAAACCTGCGGCAGGCGGAGGCGGCCAACAAGTGGGATCCCCCGACCGTATTCGCCGCCGTCGCCGCCGATGTACGAGCGCTTACGGTGGAGCTCGCCAGCACCTTTGGCAGCGCCGGAAAAGCCGGGTAACCATGCCCGCCCTCATCTTCGACTGCGACGGCGTACTCGCCGACACCGAACGCTTCGGACACCTACCCGCCTTCAACCAGACCTTTGCCGAGTTCGGGTTGCCTGTGCGCTGGTCGGATAGTGACTACGCCGAGAAGGTCAAAATTGGCGGCGGCAAGGAACGGATGAAAAGTCTGCTCACTGCTGAGTTCGTGGCAATCACCGGGCTTCCCACCGCTGCAGCCGACCAGCAGGCGCTAGTCGCCGACTGGCATCGCCGTAAAACCACGATTTACACTGAACTGGTCGGCGACGGACGGATGCCGGCACGCCCCGGCATCCTGCGGCTGGTCGAGGAGGCGCTGGCCGCCGGATTCACCCTGGCGGTCGCCTCCACCTCGGCGGAACCGGCGGTTCGCGCCGTGCTCAACCACGTGGTCGGGGAGCAATTGGCCGATCGGTTTCGCGTGTTCGCCGGCGACGTCGTGGCGGCCAAAAAACCGGCACCCGATATCTACCTCTTGGCGCTGACCGAGTTGGGCTGCGATGCTGACGACGCGATTGTGGTCGAGGACAGCGAGAACGGTTTGCGCGCGGCGCGGGCGGCCGGCATCCGCACCATCGTCACGGTCAGTAGCTACACCGCCGAGGAAGACTTCTCGTCGGCCTCGCTCGTGCTCTCCAGTCTGGGCGATCCGAACGGCGAGGAGGCCACCATCGTCGCGTCAGCCGCCGGGGTGCGCCCCGACCGCTACCTGCGCGCCTCCGACCTCATCGCTCTCCTCGCCACGCCTGCCAGTTGAACTGGGCTCCTGAGCCCAATCTCACCATCACCGCAACCCAACCCAACCCGACCCAAACCCCAATATCCCCACTCTTCCAGCCCCAGCCCAGCCCCAGCCCGAATCCAACCCAACCCCAACCCGACCGCCCCAACCCCGAAAGCACCGTGATGTCCGCCGAATCATCCCCGTCCCCGTCTGGCGATCTCGCGGTCGCCGAGTTCGTCGTTCGCGTCATTGCCGAAACCTGCGTGGAGAACGAAAAGTATTTTTGCGATCTCGACTCGGTGGTCGGCGACGGCGACTTCGGCTACTCGCTTGCTCGCGGTTTTGAACAGGTTTTGGAGCACTGGCAAGACTTTGATCGCACCGATGCGTCAACTTTCATCCTGAAAATTGCGACGGCCATCACCAGCCGAATCGGCGGCACCAGCGGTCCGATCTGGGGCACCGGCTTTCTTCGAGTGGGCATGACGCTGAAGGCAAACCCGGCAATCACAGCCAGCGATGTAGTTGCTGCGCTTCGCTCGGGGGTCGAGGGCATCAAAAAGCGTGGCAACTCCGACGTCGGCGACAAAACTCTCATCGACGCGCTGGTTCCGGCGATTGACGCCTTTGAGCGAGCAGCGGATGCCGGCACCGAAGCCTCCGACGCGCTGCGAGCCATGGCAACCGCAGCGAGATCTGCGGCCGAGGCCACCAGCGCCATGCAGGCCAAGCGTGGCCGCGCCAGCTACAGCGGAGAGCGCAGCATTGGCTCGCCCGATGCCGGTGCTGTCGCGGTTGCTGTGCTTGCCGAGCGCCTCGCCGACACCTGGCCCAGCCGCCCGACGGTCTAAGGCAACCAGACCGGCAACGGACCAAATACCAGCACGCCGCACCATCTGCAACCCACCACCAAACCGCTCCATCTGCAGCCCGCACCACCCGCACCCCACCAAAAAATCGCACCCCACCAAAAAAATCGCACTACCACCCAACACCCGGCACGACCTTTCCCAAC
The DNA here is from genome assembly GCA_014377425.1 of Microbacteriaceae bacterium. Taxonomy (GTDB): domain Bacteria; phylum Actinomycetota; class Actinomycetes; order Actinomycetales; family Microbacteriaceae; genus Marisediminicola. The sequence goes on from JACMPQ010000098.1 coordinate 47,680, forward strand.
GACGTGGAGCCCCGCATGAAGAAGTTCATTAACGACCCAAAGCAGTTCGTTCCCGAGATGCTGCACGGTCTCGCCCTCGCCAACCCCGACACGCTGCGCTACGTGCCCGAATACAACCTCATTCACCGTGCCGATGCCCCGAACGACAATAAGGTCACCATCATTCAGGGCAGTGGGTCAGGTCACGAGCCCGCCCACGTCATGACGGTGGGCCGCGGCATGCTCGACGCGGCCTGCCCCGGAGACGTGTTCGCGGCTCCGCCGATGGACTACATCTACGAGACAACCAAGCTCATGTCGTCGCCCAAGGGCGTGCTGCTTCTGGTCAACAATTACACCGGCGACCGGATGGCGTTCGATATGGCGCAGGAGCTGTCCGAGGCGGACGGCGTGAAGGTGCGCACGCTGTTCATCGACGATGACGTTTCGGTACAGGACTCCACCTACACGGTGGGTCGCCGTGGGGTCGCCGGAAACTTTTTCGTCATGAAGGCGGTCGGCGCTGCATCCGAAAATGGTGCCGACCTCGACGAGCTAATGCGCATCGGCGAGAAGGTCAACTCAGTCACCCGCACGATGGGTCTCGCCCTCACCGCCTGCACCCCGCCGTCGAAGGGTTCTCCGCTATTCGAACTCGGCGAGGACGAGATTGAGGTGGGCGTCGGCATCCACGGCGAGCCCGGTCGCCGCCGCGACAAGTGGGCTCCGGCCAACGAGCTCGTCGAGGAACTCCTCGAGGCGGTCGTCTCCGATCTGCCCTTCGCCAGCGGCGATCGGGTGGCACTGATGATCAACGGCCTCGGTGGCACACCGATTAGCGAGCTCTACTTGCTCTACGGAATCGCCCACGACAAGCTCACCGAGCGAGGCATTACCGTGGGTAGAAACTACGTGGGCGAGTACTGCACTTCGCTCGACATGGCCGGCGCATCCCTCACCCTGGTGAAGCTGGATGACGAGATCGAGGCGCTGCTCGCAGCCCCGGCCGAGATCGCGATCCGGGTCTTCTAGGGTAAGTTCCCCCGAGCCTCGGTATCCGCTACGGTGCGGGTGCCGAGGCTCAGCCATTGCTAGCCGTCTCAACGCCCCGAATGCCGGCGGTGAAAGCAGTCACCCGCGCTAACAGGGCATCTGCACGCGAGGTAACCACGGCGGCCGGTTCGGGTTGCAGTTCCGAGACCGGCGGCAAAATGCGAATGATGTGCGAGCAGGCAAGATCCGCGCAAATGTAGGTCGCCACCGAGTTGCCGTCCCGCCCAGCCTGACCCGCCCGAGCGGCACTAAACAGGCGCACCTGATGAGCCGGTTGGGATGTCCGACACAGTGAGCATTGCGCCGAGATTCCCGGCGACATTCGTCCCTCGGCGGCGCGAAGCATCACTCCCACCGGTTGCCCCTCTCGCCAGTGCACGAGGTGGCCGCGCAGCGGTGTGCGCGGATCAATCCAACCGAGGTATTCGCGCGTCGACCAGATCACCTCGAGCAGGCCCGGCAACGGCATCCGTTCAATTTCCCCGCGGGTCGCATTGATCATTGAACGCCGGATCTCGCTGACGGTAAGGGGTTCCACACGCGCTCCGAACGGGTTGACGGCAGCAACTGCCTCACTATCAGCGTAACCGGGCCTGATGACGGCCCGCCGGGGAGGCAGAAGAGTAGCGTGGTCGAGGTTCCACTGACCAGTGTTGTTTGCGTGGAGTACTGCATCCCGATCAAATGCCTGGGTGCACGAAGGCAGCATCAGAAAGAGGGCACTCCTTGTCAGCAAAAATTTGGTTCATCACCGGTACGTCTCGCGGTTTCGGTCGCGAATGGGCGATTGCCGCCCTCGACCGTGGCGATCGGGTGGCCGCCACCGCCCGCTCCATCAGTAGCCTCGACGATTTGGTGGACACCTACGGGGAAGCGATCCTTCCGATCACGCTGGACGTCACCGACCGCGCTGCCGCCTTCGCCGCTGTTGCGCGGGCCCACGATCACTTCGGCCGCCTCGATATCGTGATCAACAATGCCGGTTACGGCCAGTTCGGGATGATCGAAGAGATCAGTGAGCAGGAGGCCCACGCGCAGTTCGACGCGAACGTGTTTGGTGCGCTCTGGGTCAGCCAGGCTGCGCTGCCATTCATGCGCGAACAGGGAAGCGGACACATCCTGCAGGTGTCCTCCATTGGCGGCATCAGCGCGTTCCCGACCGTCGGCATTTACAACGCGTCAAAATTTGCCCTTGAGGGGATGTCGCAGGCGCTCGCCAACGAAATAAAGGGGTTCGGCATCTTCGTCACCCTCATCGAGCCCGCCGGCTACACCACCGACTGGAGTACCGACTCCGCGCAGCGAGCCACGCCAATTCCCGCTTACGACAAAATGCGCGAAGCCGCAACCACGATGCGTGCCAGCCGCCAGTCTGCCCAGGGCAATCCGTTGGCCACCCGCACCGCCATCTTGAAGGTCGTCGACGCAGCAGAGCCACCGCTGCGCGTGTTCTTCGGTGAGAGCCCGCTGGCTCTCGCCAAGGCGGAGTACGCAGCCCGCATCGCTGAGTGGGAAAAATGGCAGCCGGTCTCGATCGAGGCGCAGGGCACCCAGCCCGGCGCGTGAGGCACGTTGTCTGTCGGGTGAATTGGTGTGATTTATCGTGAATTGGCGTGATTTATCGGTTCAATTAGCGTGATTCGTTGGGTCAATCAGCGTGATTCGTCTGTTTACGTGGAGTGAAAGCTGGGTGCAGCATTTTGTGGCAGCCAGGATTTGCTTTTTTGGTCAAACGTCAGAGAAAACCTCTGGTTCGCTCTCCGATCGCGACGTACGCTGATTTCGGGGCGAGCACCACCGGAGAGAGCAACAATGCCCACCGATCAGCCCACATCCTCCGCAGCCAAGTTATCTCCCAACGGTGAGTCATCCGCGACCGGAACGCCATCAGCAACCGGCAAGTCATCCGTCAACGGCACGCAATCAGCAAACGGCAAGTCATCCGCGAACGGCAAAGTCATCGCTCTAGCGACCGCCGGCGCGGTCGGCGGGTTCCTGTTCGGCTTCGATTCTTCTGTTATCAACGGTGCGGTCGATGCGATTCAGAAGCAGTTCGCACTTGGAAAGACCATCACCGGGCTCGCGGTGGCCAGCGCCCTTCTCGGCTGCGCGCTCGGTGCCTACCTCGCCGGGCGCTTGGCCGATCGGTTGGGACGCATCCCGGTCATGATCATCGGTGCAATTCTGTTTTTCGTCAGCTCGATCGGTTCCGGGCTCGCTTCGGGCGTTGTCGATCTTATTTTCTGGCGGCTGGTGGGCGGCCTCGGAATCGGTATCGCGTCGGTGATTGCCCCCGCCTATATTGCCGAGATTTCGCCCAAGCAGTTGCGTGGGAGGCTCGGCTCACTACAGCAATTAGCGATTACCATCGGGATCTTTGCGGCCCTGCTTTCTGACGCTGTTTTCGCCAATTTCGCCGGCGGTGCCAGCGCCAAATTCTGGCTCGATCTCGAAGCCTGGCGCTGGATGTTCATTGCTTGTTCGGTGCCCGCGGTCGCCTACGGGGTCATCGCGGTGCTGCTGCCGGAATCCCCGCGCTTTCTGGTTTTGAAGGGTCGTGAAGATAGGGCGCGGCAGGTTTTTGAGCGGTTGTGGCCAGCGGATGACGCTAACCGGGCGATTCGCGACATCCGAACCTCGATTGAGAATGATCAGCAGGCGGCGCGCACCGGCACCCTGCGGGGCAAGACTTTCGGGCTCAAGCCGATCGTTTGGGTGGGAATTGCGCTCTCGGTTTTTCAGCAATTTGTGGGCATCAACGTAATTTTCTATTACTCCACCACCCTCTGGAAGGCGGTAGGTTTTCAGGAATCGGACTCACTCACCATCTCAGTGATCACGAGCGTCACTAACATCCTCGTGACACTCGTGGCAATCGCCCTAGTGGACCGGATCGGTCGGCGCCCGATTCTGCTCGCCGGCTCGATCGGGATGACCGTGTCGCTGGCGACCATGGCGTTCGCCTTCAGCCAGTCGGTGCTGGTGAAGGATGCCCCGATCCTCCCCGGTGCGTGGGCGCCGATCGCTTTGGTTGCGGCCAACGTGTTCGTGGTGTCGTTCGGTGCCTCCTGGGGACCGATCGTTTGGGTCTTGCTGGGTGAAATCTTCCCCAACTCGATCCGCGCCCGCGCCTTAGGTCTTGCCGCAGCGGCCCAATGGCTCGCGAACTTTCTGATCACGATTAGCTTCCCGCCGCTCTCGGCTGTCTCGCTGCCGCTCACCTATGGCATGTACGCCCTGTTCGCCGGGTTGTCGTTCTGGTTTGTGCTGGCCAGGGTACCGGAGACTAACGGCATGTCGCTGGAGGAGGCAGACACTCTCTTCCCGCCCAAAAATTCGGCCAAGCAGGGCGCAAAGCAGATCGCATAGAAGCCCGCGTGTCAAAGCACGGCTTGCATTTTTGCGATCACCTCTTCTTACCTAACCGTTCAGTCGCGCGCTTCCAGCTGGCGTACGCCGGAGTTGATTAATCGCTGCACCCTCAAGTTGCAGGGCTCCCGAGCTGCAGGGCTCCCGAGCAACACGGCTCACCAACATCACCGCTCCCGAATCCTGTGCCCCCGAATCCTGTGCCCCCGAATCCTGTGCCCCCGAATCCTGTGCCCCGAACCAGGTGCTCCCGAACGGCGATAGGGCGCCTGCTGTCTCATCAGAATTTCTCTTCATGTCGGCTCAAAATGGTGGTGAGTCGGCGTCTTGGCGGTAGCCGGTGGGGCTGGTCCAGGTGGCTCGTTGGGCGCCGGGGGGTTTGTCGACCTGCCATTTGGTTCTGTGCTTCAGTGTGTGGTGGTTGCGGCAGCGGTGAGTAAGGTTCGCGGCAGTGGTCGAACCCCCGTCAGCCCACGCTCGAGTGTGGTCGAGGTCACAGTTGGCGGCGCGGCGTCCGCAGCCGGGGAAGTCGCAGGTGACCTGTTCTATCGCGAGCCACCGTTTCAACGCGGCGGGAACCCGATATTGGTGCGGGTCCATCTGCAGGATGGTTCCGCTGATCGGGTCGGTGAGCAGCCGGGTGATTGAGGTGGCGGTGGCGCAGAGCTTTCGGGCGGCAGCAATATCGATCGGCCCGACACCTTCGAGTAGGGCGGGGTCGTTGGAGTGGCCGAGAAGTGTAAGTACCGGGATGGTGAGGGCCACGGTGACGCCGACCGAAGGCCGGATGCGAGCGGCACGGGCGCACGCGCAGGTGCCTGCAGGCGCGCAGGCGCTGTCGGTGCCGCTACGGTCGCTGCTGCTCTGGTCGCTGCTGCTCTGGCCGACGCTGCCCGTTCCGACCTTGCCCGTTCTACCGCCGCCGGCCTCGTCATAGCCGTCGCAGGTGCAGGATGCCGCGCCGACGTTACCGTGGCTTTTACCGGTGAGCAGATCGCTGAGCACGTCGGCGCGCAGTTGCGCCATCGTGCGGGTCTCGGCTGCTGCCTTGGCTGTTGGGGCTGTTCCCTTGAACAGGCTGAACGCGATGCCGTCCAGGTTCGCGTTCACCCGGGCGAGGGTCTCGGCGGGGAGGTGGGCGTTGAGCCAGCCCATCCCGTCGCGGTCGATCTCGGTCCACACCCCCCGACGCAATCGTGCGGCCGCGTGTCTTTCGGTCAGGGTGTGGGCTCGTAACCGTTCGCTGATCGCTCGTGCCCTTGCCCGAAACCGTGCTGGTGCGCGGGTCGCTGCGGCCAAAACATGGGTTTCGAATTCGGCCCACAGCTCGGTCGGAAGTTCGGAGACGATTGAGGCTGCTTCGCGGGCGTTCTGCGTCGACACACCCCCTGCGGTGAACAGAGCCCAGAGGTGGGGAATGCGTTCTTGCAGGGTGTGAGCGATCATCCCGTGGTGACGCACTATTAACTCGGCCAGGCTCAGCCGCACGGCAAGATCGGCGGTCGCGGCCCGTTCCGCATATTCGGTGTCTTCCCGAAGCGAAAACATCCCCGTTCGTGCCCCGGACTGTGCCCCCGCCCGTTCCCTAGTCTGTGCCCCGGAATGTGCCTCCACATGCGCCCCGACACGTTCCCCAACTCGTGGGGCGCCGAGGAAAATTTCGGGGTGGACGACCGCTTCCCGCAAGGTCACATCGATGGCTCGGAACAGTTCCGCGGATGCCCGCCATTGAATGTGTTGCGCAGCCATCGCCTCGGCCATCGCTACCCCCACCCGCGATTCCGAATCGACGGAATCGAGCAACGCAATGGCCGGAGCCGCATTTTCTGCGGCTGCGGCTGCGCTGTCGAGGGGGAGCTGATTCATACCCTCACTCAACCAGCCACCCCCGACATTGCATCCGACAAAGAAACACTCGGTCAGAAGCTATTTATGCAGACGCATGTGCAGGAGGTGACGAATGTGAAGGAGGGGATTTTTATGAAGGAGTGGTGACCGGCGAAAGAGGAGAGGCCGGTTAAAGGCAATGAAGCCTATGAAAGGAGACGGAGAACGGTCATCTAAGCAACAGGGACGCCACTCGGCGATATTCAAGACGAAATTTCTGAGCAGACCGTAGGTAACTCAAATGCTCCGCGAGCACCGCCCCATGCCCTTGAATGGAACCGTGACCGATACCGAACTCATCCTCCGCCTACGCGACGATCTTCAGTCGCTGCGATTCAGCGTCGAGTCCGTGAACGCCCTGTGGGGGGATGACGCGACCGCCGCCCTCCGTCGCGGTCATCGCGTGCCCGCGCTGCGCGCGCTCGCAGCCACCACTGCCACCTCGACAGACGCCTCGGTCAGCGGTGCCTCAGTGAGAGAAACTCCGGATGCCGCTGAGCTCGCGACCGTCGCCCGGTTTGCAATGCTCAGCTTGCCAGTCACGCGGGCCGCGTTCAATGCAGCCTTTCCTCGTCTGGGGGCGGACGGGGCGATCGCGCTCGGACTGGCGGCCGTCATTCCGGCCACCCACGCCGATGCCACTGGCCCGGCCGTCCCCGCAGATCAAGGCAGTCTCGCCGACCCCACCGAAACCCTCCGCCCACTACTCGACCTTCGCCCGCACAGCTTCGTCGACTCCCGCGGCGTTGGTACCTGGTGGATTCTGTCCGACCTCGGCGAGCTCGCCCTCGGCACCGCCCTCCCCGAGGGGCACGTGCTTGGTGTTGGCGGGGCATCCGTCACCCTCAGCGGGTTGATGATCCAAAGACAAGTGGACTTGGCACTTGATTTAGGAACCGGATGCGGCATCCAAGCGCTCCACGCCGCCCGGCATGCCCGCCGCGTTGTCGCCACCGACATCTCGCCGCGCGCCTTGTGGCTGGCCGAACTCAATGCGGTGCTCAACGGTATCGACAACATCGAGTTTCGGCTCGGCAGCCTATTCGAACCCGTCGGAGGGGAGCGCTTCGATCACATCGTCTCGAACCCGCCATTCGTCATTACCCCGCGAGCAAGCGGGGTGCCGAATTTCGACTACCGCGACGGCGGGCTCGTCGGCGATGAAATCGTCGAAGCCGTGGTGCGCGGTGCTGCCGAGCACCTCACGGTCGGCGGAATTATGCAGTTGCTCGGTAACTGGGAGTACCGCGGCGGAGGCGACGCCTTCTCACGCGTAGCCGCGTGGCTCGACGCCCCGGCTGACGGCCTCGATGCCTGGATCATTGAGCGGGAACTGCAGCATCCCACCCTCTACGCTGAAACCTGGATTCGTGACGGCGGCACTGTTCCGGGGCCGAGGTTCGATGCCCTCACCACGGCCTGGCTCGATGATTTTGACTCCCGAAAAGTGCGTGCGGTCGGTTTTGGCTACCTCACCCTGCGACGCACTTCAGGTACCGAGCCCTTCCGGCGGTTCGAACGGCTGACGGGTCACGCCGGTCACAACCCGGCAGGGCGCGGCGAGCACCTCGCGGCAACCCTCGCCGCCCACGATTGGCAAAACTCACACACAGATGACGCGCTTCTGAAAGCGTTTTTGGAGGTGGCACCGGATGTCACGGAGGAGCGTCACTACTGGCCCGGCGCCGAGGATCCGACCGTAATGACCCTGCACCAGGGGGGAGGGTTCGCTCGCTCGCGTGCGCTCGACACGGCCCTCGCCGCCTTCATCGGAGCATGTGACGGAGACCTTAGCGCCGAGTCGATAATTGGCGCGGTGGCTCAACTTCTCAGAGTTGATGAGGCTGCGCTGCGGGCGGAACTTACGCCGAGCATCCGGGAACTGATCGTGACCGGATTTTTGACGGGAGGCTAGGCGGACGGCTTGTGACCTTCTCAACTCTGGTCGTCGTCGGCATTTCCGCGGGATTCGGCTTGAGCGCTGAGCGGTGTGGCAATCCGTTCGAGCGACTTGCCCTCCGCATTGCCGCCGAAGAGGATTTCCACGATGCCGGCCGCGATCAGAAGGCCGGAAAGATTTCGCTCACCGTGAGGTTGGCGACGCTTGCCCCGGCGGAGGCAATGAAGAACACCACAGCCCAGGCAATGGTGAGGGTGGTGGCATCTAGCCATTCGGCGGAGACCAGGAGACCGGGGGCCACCAGCAGCACGTCGGAGCCGATGTACGAAACCGAAATCATCACCTTCCGGCCGATCGTGTCAAATAACCGGCCGAGCACCAACCGCTTGGGATACTTGTTCACGCCACGTGGAAGATCTGGCCGAAGCTCCCTGTTTTACTCTGCGTGATGCTGAGGTAATCGTCAACCCAGTCGACCATGTCGCCGATTGATTCTTCCGCCTAACGTTCCACGTCGCCCACGATCTTCTCGGCGTCGGCGTCGGCGTCGGCAGCGTAGTCGGCGCCGATCGCCCCCACGATGGTGATCCCCAGGCCGTCCAGAATCCAGCTGGTGTCGAGACCGATCACGATCAGCTAATGCCAGCGCGCCCACGGCAGGCGATCCATGCGGCCGAAAATGATGGTTTTGATGGTTTGCGATTTCGTCGTTGGACTCACCGAATCCCCCATGGTTGTTTTCAAAATACCGAGCAGGATTCCTCACGGCGAGCCCTTGCGCGGGGTGCGGGGGCGAGGGACGTCGCCCCGTCAACCGATCAATAGTCAGGCGTGAGCTCCGTGGTGGTGCCGCTAAACTGGCACTCCCCATGGGTAAAGGATTTCAAATGAACATCGTTGCGTTCGTTGTTGGTGCCGTACTTTTCGTCGGTGGTATCGTATTATTTGGCTACTCTTGGGATGGCACCCATTTCTCCCAGCTGATGTTCGCCGCGGGGCTCGCCGCCATTGCCGCCAGCATCGCGGTTCCGTTTCATATCTTGAAGCGCGTCGACAGCTAGGAAGCACCCCAGTTGGCTTCGCTGCTTGCGGTCTGTGTGGTGCAGACTCTTCACGATGATGCGGGCTCGGTGGGCACGACCGCCATCAACAAACGTGCGATTTCTGGGCCGGTGCGTGTTCGCCCGTTGGGGCTAAATGCCGATGTTCAGGCCGATCGCAAACACCACGGTGGTCTCGACAAAGCGGTGTATGTCTACGCGCAGGAAGACGCCGACTACTGGGTCGATCAACTCGGTCGGCCGCTTGAGCCCGGCTGGTTCGGTGAGAATCTTCGCGTCGTGGGGCTGGATGTCTCCGGCGCACTCATCGGCGACCGCTGGCAGTTCGGCTCGGGCGAAAACTCGGTCACCCTAGAGGTCACGATGCCTCGGGAGCCCTGCGCAACGTTCGCTCGTTGGGTGGTTCGCAGCGGTGGTGAACCGGCAGATGCACGGGGCTGGGTCAAACGCTTCACCGCCGCGGGGCGTCCCGGGGCTTACGCTCGGGTAATCCGACCGGGCATGATCTCCGCAGGCGACGCCATCATCCGGGTGGGTTCCGCGATACCTGGGGCGGAATCTATCGCACACGTCTTCTCTGGCATCGCGGCTTAGCGCTAGCCCAGCCGGCCAGCCCCGCGATATTTCCCCGGTTTGGCCCTGCGGATCGGTGCTGTGCGCAATAACTTTCTGATCGCGCTCCGCTTTTGAGGACAAAAAACCCCGGCTCAAAAGAACCGGGGCTTGTTGTGATTCGCGACCGAAGTCAGCGAGTAGATTTAGAGGGCGCGAATGTTCTCGGCCTGAAGGCCCTTGGGGCCCTGAGCTACATCGAATTCGACCTTTTGGTTCTCGTCAAGCGACTTGTAGCCGTTGCCCGAGATGGCGGAGAAATGCGCGAAGACATCGGCGCTTCCGTCGTCGGGAGAGATGAAGCCGAAGCCCTTTTCAGCGTTAAACCATTTCACAGTACCGGTAGTCATTGCAAGCTCCTCCTGGAGTGCTATGCGGGACCCGAACGTCGGGGCCTCGCGCCGAGGAGCCCGCAGTCGCTCTCACTGTGAGACGAATTTAGGCTGACCCAAACGCGTTTGCGACGTGCGATGCACATCAACTTCTATGGCAAGAGTAGCCCATAAAGCGGAAAGCGCGCCATGTTTTTTCTGAATTCTTTTCTCGGGGTGTCGGAGGTGAGAACGACACCCCCGCAAAATAGCCTCAGACAATGGGCGATGACCGATACTCCAGCGATGTTTTGGCACAGTTCTCGCGACGAGCTCCACGAGTAGCCGCGGCTACCGTCGCTGCAGATCGTGATCTCGTGGTGGAGCATGCCGGTACCGGATTTTGCGGGGCCGTCGTGCGCCTCGATGGGCGGATGGTCGAACTGGAAGATTTCGGTGGGGCGGTGCGACTCTTCGCTCTCGGCTCTGGTTTCTTAATTGATGGCGAGCCGATAACCCTCGTGGCACCTGTTCGCCGTGCCACCGGACTCGCGCGATCCGCATCCGGGTCGGTGGTCGTTGCGAACCTCACCGCCCGCACTGCCCGGGCTAGCCGAATCTTCGTTGAGGGGCGCCACGACGCCGAGCTGGTGGAGAAGGTGTGGGGTCACGACCTCCGCGTCGATGGAGTGGTCGTGGAATATCTGGAGGGTGTGGATGACCTCGCGGCAGAAATTGCGCGTTTTCAACCGACGGCCACCCGCCGAGTGGGGGTGCTGGTGGATCACTTGGTTGCAGGGTCGAAGGAGAGTCGGGTGGCCAACGCCGTGGCGCGCGGACCCTTTGGCGCGCACGTACTCGTGGTGGGGCATCCGTTCGTCGATGTCTGGCAGGCGGTGAAGCCGGGCCGCCTCGGAATGATCGGTTGGCCCACGATTCCGAGATCGATTGAGTGGAAGCACGGAATATGCGCAGCGCTTGGCTGGCCCCACGAGGATCAGGCCGATATCTCTCGGGCGTGGCAGAAGATTCTCGCGCAGGTGCGCAGTTTCAATGATTTGGAGCCGGTGCTGCTGGGCCGAGTAGAGCAACTCATCGACTTCGTGACGGCCGAGGAGTAGGCCACCCCTACGCGCGCAGTTCCTGCTCGTCGCGAATCTTGCGCGATCCGAGGCCATGGAACGAGTTATCGACAGGCCGCATGCCCAAGACGACTTTACCGCGGGCATGTCGCTTTTCAAGATCGTCAAACGCCTCGCGCACCCGGTCGAAGGGGTAGAAACCTGAGATGAGCACGCTCAGGCTGCGATCGGCCGCGAATCCTGCCAGCTTGGCCAAGATTCTGGTCTGTGATTCGGCGGTTTCGGGACTCGGACGCATGGCTTGAAGCTCCACCTCGCGCCGGTGGTCGCTGGACTGGAATCGCGACGGGCTCACCCCGAGTTCGAGAGACACGTCGCGGTTGTTTTTACCGAAATTGTCGATGTAGGCGCTCACCCCTCCGGGTGCGAGAGCCCGGATACGGTCGGCGAGACCATCGCCGTAGACAACCGGTTTTACTCCGATATGACGCAGATAGTCGAAGTTGCGCTCGCCGCAGGTTCCAATCACGGTCACCCCTTTGATCATGGCCAGATGTGCCTCCATGGCGCCGACCCCACCGGCGGCCGCGGAGATCACCATGGTTTCCCCAGCAACGACGTTCACCGCCTGCACCGCCTCGTAGGCGGCAAGACCCGCAAGAAACAGGCTTCCCGCAATTTCCCACGACAGATTGGCCGGTTTGGCCACCAGGTTGCCCTGAGGCACCACAAGGTGGGTGGCCTGCGAACCCATGGTGGTGTGACCGAGAACCTCGGATCCCTTGGCGAAGTTGGTCACGCCTTCGCCGATCGCGGTTACGATCCCTGCGAAGTCACTGCCCTGCCCCTGGGGAAAGTCAATGGGCATTTCGTCTCGGAAGAGACCCTGCCGAACAAACGCCTCGATGTGGTTGATGCCTGCCGCCATAACCTCGACAAGGACCTCGCCCGGCCCGGCAATCGGGGTTTCGATGGGAACAATTTCCAGCATGTCCACTCCGCCGTAGCCGGAGAATCGAACAGCGCGGGCGGGGGATTTGCGGAGGGAAACCATACCGACATTTTGCCTCTCGTCAGGTGAACATACGGTGTGTGTTTACCCGGAGCGGTGGCTGTTCCGTATGGAGGAGGCGCGGCCGATGGGGTACCAACGTTCGGGCATTGGTGCACAGAATTTGAGAAGCTGGTAGTTCACCCACGAAAGGACACTGTCATGGGCTTTCTTGATCGGCTGTTTGGCCGCGAAGAAAAAAACATCGAAACGGCCGGCGGTGTTTCGGTGCCGAATACCGGGCGTGAGCGCAGCGACGATGAGATTGCGGTGGAGCGCTACCAATACCTGCTGCGCACGGCACCGCCGTCGACGATCGAACAGGTGCACACCGAAGCCTTCAGCAAGCTGACGCCGGAACAGCGTGAATTGCTGTTCACTCAGCTGAGCACCGAACTTCCCGCCGCGGAACGACCGGCGAATTCTGATGCCGCAACAATGGCCACCTCGGCGACGCGGGCTGAGATTCAGCAGCCGGGAACCCTCATGCGCACCCTCGGTAGTCAGGGTGGTGGCGCCGCCGGGCAGGCGGAATTTGGCGGGCAGCAGGGCGCCCAACCGGGCGGAATGGGCTTCGGGCAGGGACGCGGCATGGGCGGCATGGGAGGGATGGGCTTCGGGGGGATGTTTGGAAGCTCTCTGCTTGGTTCGGTTGCCGGTTACGTCATCGGCTCAAGCATCATGCATTCCTTTCTCCCGACCGATTCCGGCAACGCGGGTGCAGACGGTGGCGGAGACAGCGGAGCAGATTCCGGAAATGGGGATTCGGGTGGCGCTGATTCGGGTGCGGACTCGGGGACGACCGAGGCGGCCGGAGCTGATGCCGGTGCAGCTGATGCCGGTGCAGCTGACTCCGGTGGGGACTTCGGTGGTGGTGGGGACTTTGGCGGTGGCGGCGATTTCGGGGGTGGCGGCGACTTTAGCTTTTAGCGGTGCACACTGGGCGCGCTAGCCTCAATCCGTGACCCACATCATTCGAAACCTGACTGCTACCGACCTCGATCAGGTGTGCGAGTTAAATTCGGCGGCCGTGCCCGCGGTGTCGGAGGCCTCGTCCGCGGCGATTGAATCCTTGCTCGCACTGAGCGGCCACGGGTTTGCCGTCGTTGATGAGGCTGCCGATGCGGCCATACTCGGATTCATCGTTGCCTTTGATCCGGGCAGTAACTACGCGAGCGAGAACTACCGCTACTTCGAGCAGCGCGGCAGCGACAGCCTTTATATTGACCGCGTTGTTGTGCGCGAAGAACATCGTGGATTGCACTTGGGTCAGTTTCTCTACGCGCACGCCTTTGCATTAGCCCGAGCTGCGGGCCGGGAGGAGGTGACGTGTGAGGTGAACATCATCCCGCCCAACCCGGGATCGATGCGTTTTCACGCCCGGTTAGGCTTCGCCGAGGTCGGCCAGCAGGAAACCAAAGACGGCACCGTGCGGGTGGCTCTGTTGGCGGCGGGAGTCGCACGCGAGTCCCGGTCGGCTTGACCGGTATTTTCGGCCTCGACTGAGCAGAGGAGCACTTCCGAGGTTTAGACCATTTCACGGGCTCGCGCAAGGGTGGGAAACCCGCAGGCTGGTCAAGTTAGATTCGCTCCCATGTTGCAGAAGAACTCCGCCATCGCTCGGTTGGACGAACGGCGCAATGAGCAGGTCGACCGGATGCTGCGAGACGCCGTAACGCACACAATCGCCTGCTCCGACGATCTCGACGCCACCCTCGCGTTCGCCCGTCAACTCGGAACGGCCACACCCTCACCCGGGCATGGCCGCACGCTCCAGTTGTGGCAGACGCTGGCGAGCGTCGCCGCCGTCGATCTCACCGTCGCGCGAATAGTGGAACCGCACCTCGATGCTCTCGCCATCTTGCGCGAGGCTCGAGAGGGGGCTCTTGCCACACCGAGCAGCGTGTGGGGAGTGTTCGCTGCAGAGTCCGCCGGGGTTGAACTGACGGCCGCGGAGACGGACGACGGCTGGCGGCTTTCCGGAACCAAACCCTGGTGCTCACTCGCCGGCCGACTCAGCCACGCCCTCGTAACGGCGCGACTCGCCGACGGACACCGCCGACTTTTTGCCGTCGACCTCACCGATGAGGGAATCGTTGTTCGCCCCGACGCCTGGGCGGCGCGCGGGTTGACGGAGGTGCCGAGCGGGCCGGTTGACTTCGACCGGGTAGACGCACGGCCGGTGGGGGCCGCGGGTTGGTATCTCAGCCGCGCGGGTTTCGCCTGGGGTGGTATCGGGGTGGCCGCCATCTGGTGGGGTGGCACCTTGGGGATTGCACGCACCCTCGACCACAGCACGCGGGAGCGTCGGGCCGATCAGATCGCTCTCATGCAACTCGGTGCGGTGGACGTGTTGATCGAGACCGGTCGGCTCGCGCTGGCGTATGCCGCTGCGGTAGTGGACGCAACCGGAATCGACGCCGAACAGCCCGAGCGGGCAGGAATTCTGGCGCTCCGTACCCGGTCTATCGTTGCGGGCTCGGCCGAACAGGTTATAGCCCGGGCCGGCCATGCGCTGGGGCCGGCACCGCTTGCCCTCAACGCCAGTCACGCCCGACGGGTAGCCGATCTGCAGTTGTATCTTCGCCAGCATCACGCCGAACGGGATGAGGCTGCACTCGGCACGGCGTTGCTGGAGTCGGGACTGCCGACGTGGTGAGTTTTGACCATCGGGCGGAGGGCACCCGCGAAGAGAGCTGGCTTACCGCAGACCGCTGGGGCGCGGTTCCGGCGCTGGTGTTAACCGATCTCACGCGGCTAGTGGTTGTGGCGGCGCATCCGGATGACGAATCCCTCGGCGCAGGCGGCCTCATGGCACGGGCGACGGCGCTTGGCGTACCAATTCGAGTGGTGGTCGCAACCAATGGCGATGCCTCGCATCCGAATTCCCCCACCATGACGCGGGCGGCGCTCGCCGAGAAGCGCAAAGCCGAGGTTCGCACCGCGGTGCGGTTCGTCGCCCCACTTGCCGAGATCGATTTTCTGGATTTACCGGATGGCGAGTTGGCCGAGCACAGCGAGCAATTACAGGCGCACCTCGACGGACTGGATCTCGCTCCCGGTGCGCTCCTGGTGGCGCCCTGGCGGGAGGACGGGCACGGCGACCACGATGTGGCCGGTCTGGTTTCGGCTCAGGTGGCGCGAACATCCGGTGCTCAGACACTGGAGTATCCGGTGTGGATGTGGCACTGGGCGGCCGTTGACGACAACGCCGTGCCCTGGGATCGTTTTGTCACCCTGAAACTGGGCGGGGAGGAGGTTGCGGCCAAATCCCGAGCAATTGAGGCCCATCGGAGCCAGATCGAGCCGCTGTCGGAGGCGGTGGGCGATGAGGTGCTGCTGGGCGAGGAGTTCCAAGAATATTTTCGCCGGCCGTTTGAGGTGTTTGTGACCCCGCTGGGCAGCCAGACCCTGGCCGAAGATTATTTCGACGAGTTCTACCGGGGCAACGACGACCCCTGGGGGTTTGAGACCCGGTGGTATGAAATTCGTAAGCGTGCGCTCACCGTGGCCAGCCTGCCTCGACCGCTCTTCGCCTCGGGTTTGGAGATCGGATGCTCGATCGGAGTACTCACCGCGGAGCTGGCCGGTCGCTGCGCCCACCTGGTGGCTACCGACATTGCGGAACAGCCGCTCTCACGCGCCCGAGCACGGCTCATCGACCAGGCTCACGTGCGGCTGGAGCGACTGGACATGCCCCGCCAGTGGCCGGAAGGGACCTTCGACCTGGTGGTGCTTTCGGAGGTTGCCTACTACTGGAGCGCCGACGACCTCAGCTCCGCGATTGCGTTGATTGATGAGTGCCTCACCGCCGACGGGGTTGTTGTGGCCTGCCACTGGCGGCATCCGGTCGATGGATATCCGGAGCGTGGCGACGACGTGCACGCCGCGTTGCGGGCACACCGCGGCCTGCGGTTGCTGTCATCTCACGTGGAGGAGGATTTTTTACTCGACGTTTTCGTGCGCCCCGGTGCCCGATCGGTGGCCAGCGAAAACGGGCTGGTCTGATGGTGGTGCCTCCCGCGAGTGCGGAGCGCGAATGGTTGGGCGAATCGGGAAATAGCCCGGGAGTTGGGACTGGGATCACCTTGGCGCCGGTGACAACGCGCACGCAAATCGATGAGATCGTGGTTGTAATTCCGGCCAACAACGAGGAGGCGCTTCTCGGCGAGTGCCTGTCGGCGCTGGAGGTTGCGACGCGCGTCGTCACCCAGCAAAAACAGCACCAGCGGCACCAGTATGGGTTGCTCATTTCGCAGCCGAATCAGCAGGGAGCGTCGGTGCCATCGATTCGCATCGTGCTCGTGCTCGATGACTGCACCGACGGTTCAGCCGCGATCGCCGACCAATGGCCGTTTGTCGAGGTGCTTACGGTGCAGTTTCGCAACGTGGGGCGTGCTCGCGCTCACGGAATCGCGCATGCCCTGCATCACAGCGCAGTCGCTAACGCGGAGTGCATCTGGATTGCCAATACGGATGCCGACTCGCAGGTTCCGCCGCTCTGGATCGCCCGCCAGCTCGCGATCGCGCGGTCCGGAATCCGGCTGATGATCGGCAGTGTCAGGCCTGACCCGCGCGATCTGACCGCCGAGCAACGGGACCGGTGGGCGGCGCGGCATCCGGTGAATTCAGAAGCCCTGCGCATCTACGGGGCCAATCTGGGCGTGCGGGCCGACGACTATCTGAGCGCCGGCGGGTTTCCGGCAATCACCGAGCACGAAGACGTGGTGTTGGTAGACCGACTTCAACGCGCCGGAGTGATGGGAGCGGTGTCGCACTCCTGTTGGGTGCAAACCTCGGCCCGCACGGTCGGCCGAACCCCGGGAGGGTTTGCGGCCCACGTGCGCGAAAACTACTGATTCGGTGCGGCAGATCGAAGGCGTTTGGTGTGCATAAAGTCTCGGACGCCAACGACCGTGAGCCCTACCCCTGAGCCGATGGTCCAGGTATTGAGGGGATACACCGCGATCCGTTCAATGAAACCCTTCCCGATGCCGAAGTCGAACCCGGCGACTAATAACAGCGAGCTGACGACCCCAATCAGACCGACGCTGAGAATGGCGATTCCGTAGCTGCGCCAGTGAATGGTGCGTGCGGCCAGGATGCCGAGGAGAACGATTCCTACGTTCCCAGGCCCGATCGCGAGGGTTGCGGCGGTGAAGTGCAACCAGTTCAGTCCCGCGGCGCTCAACGCCAGACTCTGGTGGAAGACGCCGACAAAAAATGTGCCGACGCCGGAGGTCACCAGCAGGGTGTCGACGATCCAGCGCAGCGACCGTCGTTCCACAATCACGCGCACCACCAGCAGGGCCCCGATAACGAACACCAAGCCCTGAATCATGAATCCGAGGTTCATGAGCGGATGCAGCGGCGAACAGATCTGTCGGCCCAAAACCCGAGCACAGTCGGAGTAGCCCAGGTCAGAAATGTAGTTCAGGGCCCAGTTGTAGGGCGGATTGACCCAGGCGCGGGCGGCCAGCACCTCGATAATCACGTAGACGAACCCGAGGAGAAAGACGCCCCCGGCGAGGAGTTGGCGGCGGGAGAGAGACACCGCTCTAGTTTGCGGGTCGAGAGGCGGATGGCTCTGAAATGAGGTGGCTGCGCTGTGGAAAGGCGGCTGCGCTGTGGAAAGACGGCTGCGCTGCCAGGAAATGGGCGCCAACCGCATTCGGTGACGCCCATTTCGGAACGGCTGCGAGGCCGAATCCGTATTATTCGATGTTGCCTGTTGCCTAGGCCTGGAGGGCAACCTGGGCGTCGATGTTGATCGTGACCTGCTCGCCGAGCGTGAAGCCACCGGCCTCGACGGCCGCATTCCAGCTCACGCCGAAGTCGTGGCGGTTGATCTTGGTGGTGAAGGATGCCCCGGCAACGGTCATGCCGTAGCCGTTGACGGTGATTCCACCGAACTCACCGGTGAAAGTGACCGGCTTGGTGACGCCCCGCATGGTGAGGTCGCCCGCGATGATCCAGTCATCGCCATCCACGGTAAGTGAGGACGAGACGAAGTCGATGGTCGGAAATTCTTCTGCGGCGAAGAAGTCGCTGGCCCGCAGGTGCGCGTCGCGGTCTTTCTGACCGGTGGCGATGGAGGCCACCTCGATCGAAACGGCAACGGTGCTGTCCATCGGGTTTTCGCCAGTCACGACGGTGACGTCGAAGGTGCCGAACGAACCGCGCACCTTGGAGATGGCGAGGTGGCGCACCGAGAAGGTGATCTCGGAATGCATGGCGTCGAGCTTCCAGGTGCCTGCGGCGTAGCCCGGAATGGTGGCGGCGGTGGTGGTCATGGTGGTGTCCTTTCGGGTGGGTCTGCGGGTGGTTTAGGGGCGAGTCCGGCCAACAGCGCCGACTCCAAATGTATGCAATTGCATAGAATTCGGATTTATTCCCGCGGGTCACTCTCAGTGTGAGGAACGCCTTGCTTCGGAGCGCCTTGCTCGGGAACGCCTCGGTTGAAAAGGCCTCGCGGAGAGAGGGCTTTGCTTAGGAGGGACGGTGACTCGGAGCGTGGGCGCTGGTCTTCGCCGGGTCAAATTCGGCAAACGGGCGAATTATCGCATCGATCTGTTCCTGCACCTCAACCGCCAGTTTCACCCCAGCGGCCTTTACATTCGAGACCACCTGTTCCGGTCGAGATGCACCGATAATGGCCGAGGCCACATTCGAGTTGCGCAGCACCCAGGCGATGGCGAGTTGGGCGAGGTCGAGGTCGAGGCTGGCCGCAATCGGCTCCAGCTGCTGCACTGCGACCAAGACCTCGTCACGCATGAACGAACGGATGGTGTTCGCGCCCCCCTTCTCGTCGGTGGCCCGTGAACCGGCGGGAGGCGTGACTCCCGGCAGGTACTTGCCGGTGAGAACGCCCTGCGCGACCGGTGACCAGACGATCTGACTGACGCCCAACTCGCGGGAGGTCGGCTCGACCTCCGCCTCAATCACGCGCCACAGCATCGAATACTGCGGCTGGTTGGATATGAGCTGGATGCCAAGTTGCTGGGCCAAAGAGTGACCCTCGCGTAGTTGCGCTGCGGTCCATTCTGAGACGCCAATGTACAGGGCCTTGCCCTGACGAACAACGTCGGCGAAGGCCTGCATGGTCTCCTCCAGCGGCGTCTCGGTGTCGAAGCGGTGCGCCTGATACAGATCGACATAGTCGGTCTTGAGTCGACGGAGCGAACCGTCGATGGACTCGCTAATGTGTTTGCGACTCAGCCCGGAATCGTTTGGACCCTTCGGACCCGTGGGCCAATAGACCTTCGTGAAGATTTCGAGGGACTCACGGCGCTCACCCTTGAGTGCCCGGCCCAGCACCTTTTCGGCGACTGTGTTGGCGTAGACATCCGCCGTATCAAAGCTGGTAATTCCGGAATCGAGTGCGGCGCGCACGCACTGAATCGCCGTGGTGTTTTCGACTTGGGAGCCATGAGTAAGCCAGTTGCCATAGGTGATCTCTGAAACTTTGAGTCCGCTGTTACCGAGGTATCTGAATTCCATGCGTGTCACATTACGTGGAGTTTTCCGACAGCAGGGTTGACAGTTTCTGAATAACTGAGCACATCGGGATGCTGCGGCAGGAAGATCACGTTTGCCGAGAATTTGTCGGGCGGCGCTGGGAATCTGACAAAAATCCAAACCGAACGGGCTTGTGCTCACGAACTTGGCGCATGTTGGAGTCCTTGGCCCCGGGCGCAGGAGAACTTTTGCAGATTTTTGACCGCTCAGCGGCCGCGTTGACAGCGGCAGTGTCTGCGACGACAGCGTTCTCAGCGACGACAGCGTTTACTGTCCAGCCGCTGGAAGTGACACCTTCCGTCGCAACGCCATCGCCACTGGTGACCACGACCCCGCAGGCGCCGACCGCGGTAACTCCCAACCGGCTTGAACTCCCTGAGCGACCCGGAGTTCCTGGTCAGGCGCCCGACGGGTCCGTTACAAGCCCGTCGGCGACGACATCCGGCTTATTCGCGCCCATCGACAACTGGCAGTTGAGCGACTGGGTTGGGGCAGGTGCTTTCCTTCTCGTGGTTGCCCTGCTTACCGCGATTGCGGTGATGTCGCTAATGTCGAAGCTCAACGCGTGGCGCACGGTCGGCCAGTTGCAAAAAATCGGCTTTTCGACGGTCGTGCAGCCCACCGCGCACAGCTTCACCCTGATGGTTCCCGCCCAGGGAGCGGGTGCGGCTTTTAGCCACACACTCACCGGGCTGGCGAATCAGCAGCACCCGCGCTATGACGTGGTGGCGATCGTGGCAGACAACGACGCGGAGACCCTTGCGGCGGCGCGGCTTGCGGTCGAGCGGAATCCGGGAATCATTTCGGTTATCGTGCACCGCGGCGCTCTCGACCGGTCGGCGGCCCTGAATTTGGCTTTGGAATCAGCGACGGGCGAGGTGATTGGCATCTTTGGGCAGTCATCGATCGTGCACCCGCGTCTTGTGCAATTAGTGGACTCGCGACTGACCGAGACGGGGGCAGATCTCGTGCAGGCCGGGTCACAGCGCACGAATATTGGGGCGAACTGGTGGTCGTTGCATTCGGTGCTCGATGACTATTTCTGGCACCGCTCACAGCTGCCGTCGCTGGTTCAGTCGCGCACCCTAGCGCTGGGCGAGAACGCGGTGTTCGTGCGGCGGGAGTGGTTGGACTTTACCGGCGGTTGGACAGCGAGCGGTGAGTCTACGGATGGCGGCATCGGGGCGGCACTTTCCGCCGCGGGGGCACAGGTGACGGCGGTTTACAGCCCCGAGACCGTTACCCGGGAGCGCTCCGCTGATGGATTGCGCGACTGCATTCGGGACCGACTCGTCTTCAATCGCACTCTAATTCGGCTGATTCGTGACTGCGGTGCGCGGCGGATGGGCACCGTGCGGTCGCGGGTCGAAGCGTTGCGCCTGCTGATTTTGGCGCTCATCCATCCGGTTGCCGGGGTGTTCATCCCCGCGCTTGCGATCGGTTCGCTGGTGTTGCGGCTGCCGACGATCGTCGTTTTACTTACCCTCATCCCCCTTGTTCCGGTGGTTATCTCGGGGGTAGTGAAGCTTGCCGCTCTGGCCGAATTCGGCGCGCTCTTTGACCAGAAAATTCGACTACGGGATTATGCGCGCTTGATTTTTGGAGCGTTTCCCTACCAGCTGCTGTTGCTCGCGTGTCTCATCGATCCCGGCGAGAGTGTGGCGGAATCAAGCCGGCTGGCTAACGGTGTGATGGCGGGTGAAGGAGGGCCGCGGGCGAAGCGTGTCCTTCGGGGGGCTGACACCAGCATCGACAGCGACTCTCGCACGCTACCGCCCGCCGCGTTTGGCGCCCTCGAGGCACGGCCGGGTGGTACAAAATGACCGATCGGAACACGCTCCCGCGGCAGGTCGGTTCCCCACTGGGTGGCGGGGTACCGGGTGAATCTCCCCACTCGGTGGCTGAAGTTGAGCGGTTTGATCTTTCTGCCCGGTCTGATCGAGTCGGTGGGTCTCTTGGTTGGCTGCGCGCGGCGGTGTGGCTCGGTCCAATTCTTTTGGCTTCGGCCGCCTCGCAGGCGACCAATTTTGCCGGCGCTCCGCTGTTCACTGAGACCGAAGGAAGCCTTGCTGCCTCGGCCTGGTCGCTGCTAACCGGAGCGCCACAGGGTTTCGCCGCTGAAGCCACCCCCGTCGTCGGAGCCGGGCAGATCGCGAGCTGGATCGGGATCACCCGAGGATTCGATCGCTACGACAGCGCGATTGCTGCCGCGCGAGAGCCGATGGTTGCGATCGCAGTTCTGAGCGTGCTGTTGCTCTGGCTGCTGGTGCGTCGCCTGGGTTATTCGTACGCTGCGGCGTCCGGGGCCGCCCTTATATTTGCGCTGTCGCCGCTTGCGGTGGGTCTTCATCGGATGGCGTCGCTGGATAATCTTGCGGCCGGATGGATGCTGCTCGCGCTCGTCTGCGCACTCACCGAGGGTCGACAGCTGAGGGGTTCTGCGGTGTCTGCGGCGGCGGCGGGAATAGCAGTGCTGACCAGAGGTGATGCGGTGCTGCTGCTTCCTCTGGTGGCGTGGCTGATGATCCGAGCCGCCGAGAAAGATACCCGTCGCTACGTGCTATCGGTTGCGGGTGCAATATTTGCCCTGGTGATTGGCGGATCCCTCGTGGTGGCGGTGCTCCTGAACGCGCCATCACCACTGCGGGAAATCGCTGCGGGCTTCTCCGGTCGGGCATCGATCGGGTCGATCCTCGCGCCGGGAAGTACTGCGCAATCGCTAGCCGCATCGTGGTTCTCGGTGGACCCGATCCTCGCTGTTGCAACGGCGCTGGCGCTGATTGCCGGGCTCGCAATTCGACGCCTTCGACCGTTGGCGCTCACGTTACTTTTGGTGATTATTGTCTGGCTGGTGCCTGGCGGGGTGGCTGTGGCATCCCCCGCCGTTGCGCTACTACTCGCCGCGGTACTCGTCGCGGCTCTGGCGGAATGGTCGGCGCGAACTGTGTCGGCGCGAACTGTGTTTACGCGAACTGTGTTGACGCGGTTTGTGTTGGTGCGGTTACCGAGGGTGCCGCGCCGGTCGGGGGTGCGCCAGAAGGATCTTGGGGCGGATCGTAGGGCGGATCGGCCGGCCGGCCGGGGTGCGGCATCCGTTTTCGCATTGGCCCTGGGCTGTGTTTCGGTGTTGCTGGCGGGCGCCGTGATCGCGGTACCGCAGTGGGGGCACCAGCTGGGCACCCTTCTCCACGTCGATGCCAATGCCCCTGTGCACGACGCCGAGAAGTGGATGGCCGAGAACCTTCCGAAGAACTCCCGGCTGCTGGTGGATAACTCCGTACGGGTTGATCTCGTGCGTCGAGGCTTTGCTGTGGAAAACGTGGTTTGGGCAGCGCAGCTCGACTCCAATCCGGCCGTTCGCGCTCAGTCACCGCGGGGCTGGCGCGATGCGGATTTCATTCTCACATCGGGCGCCTCGGTGATTGCTACTGAATTTGCCGGGTCTGCCTCTGCCTCTGCCTCTGCCTCCGAACGCTTCAGTGCCGCAGGATCGGGGAGCGCGACTAGCGCCCGGGCTAATTCCACCGTGATTGCCTCTTTCGGCGTCGGGCGAGAACGCGCTCAGGTGAGCCGCATCAACCCCTTGGGGCGCGTCGCCGAGGAGCGGTCGCAGCGCGAGATTCAGGCGCGGCGTGCCAGCAGCGGCAGGCAATTATTTGAGAATCCCGGGCTGCGAATTCCCGCCGGCAGCCGCTCCGAATTGCTCGACGGCCGAGTCGACGAGCGAATCACGATCGCCGTCGGTCAGTTACTTGCGGCGGGAGCGGTGGAGGTGGCCGGTTTTCCGGAACGTGTCGGCGAGAGCGGGATGGTGAGGCGCCAGGTGGTGGTTGCTGCACTCAACGGCGAGCCGATGGTGCGCGCGGGCCAGACCACCGCGGTATCCAAAAATCTGCTTGCCTCGCTGACCGGTGATTTTCGGGCGGAGAGCGCGAGGGCCACCCCCGCCGGGCTGCTCATCACCTTCTCGATTCTCTCCCCGCGAGGGCTCGTGCAATGAATCCGAAACCCCTTCCCATCCAACCCGCACCGCTAACCGGAGGTACCCCCGAATGACATCCGCGCCCGCCCCAACATCCGTCAGTTCATCGCTGGAATCTGCACCGTCTGGAATCTCTTCTCGGCCGAGACGTCGCGGGCGGCTGGCGCGCATAACCGCCGTCACCGCATTGTTTGCCCTAGGCCTTTTTGGTGCGGGCTCGCTGTCGGCCCAGGCGGCAACGAGCGAAACCGGTTCGAGCGGTTTTGTTCGCGTCGCCCACCTCTCACCCGACACCAAGAGCGTGGATGTGAGCCTCACCGCCCTGAGCGGTGGTACCTCCCTGCTGCAGCTCAAAAACGTGGACTACGGAACGGTCTCGGGGTATTCGCCGCTGGCCGCCGGCACCTACGTGGTGTCGATGGTTCCGGCAGGCTCTGCCCCCAACACGAAACCGATCATCTCGGCCTCGATCGACATCGTTACCGCCAAAACCATCACGGTGGCGGTCTTCGGAAAAAACGCGGCGCTCCAGGCGAAGGTGTTTCAAGATGACCTCACCGGACCCACCGCGGGCGACGCCCGAATTCGTCTGATCCCCGCCTCCACCGTTACCAACACGGTGAGCGTATCGACGACCACCGGTCTGGTCATTGCCAGCAACGCAGAAACCGGAACCGCCACCAGCTACGCCAGCGTTCCGGCCGGACCGTGGAGCCTACAGCTGACGGCCCCGGCCATTTCGGTGACATCGCCGGTGCAACTTGCCAACGGCAGCGTAAACACCCTGTTTGTGCTCGACAACGCCTCGGGAAGTCTCACCGTGAAGGCCGTACTCGATAGCGCTGGGGTGGGAGCAGCCCCGGTGGGTGGCGTGCAAACCGGCGGGGGAGCGCGCGCCGAGCTACCGCTGCTCGGTTTGCAGCCGGTCGGTTGACCGGTCAGCGGCGGGATGGTGTCCCGCACCGGGTTCGCTCCGGTGTCGTCATCGCGATAAGCCTCGCACTCGTGCTGGCGGCCACCGCTACGATCGCGGTTGCGGTCGGTGGCAACTCCGGGTCGGCAGCCGGGGCCCCTAACGGACTGCCCAGCCGGGCCGCAGGGAACGCCGGAAAGTTCCAGGACCCCTCCGCCGAGAATCTGTCCGGGCCCCGGAGCGCCACCACCGCCACTCGGGTACAAATCCCCGCTATCGGGGTGGATTCCGGGCTGGAACAGTTGGCGCTGGATCCGGCATCCGGAACGCTCACTCCTCCGGTGGCGTGGCTATCGGCGGGTTGGTATGCCGGGGGGACCGTTCCGGGCGACATCGGGCCTGCAGTGATTGCCGGTCACGTGGACTCGGTCACGAAGCCCGCGGTCTTCGCTCGGCTCGGCGAGTTGGTTGCCGGTTCGTCGATCGTGGTGACGCTTTCCGACGGGACGGCGAAAGAGTTCGTGGTCGAGCGGGTAACCCGGGCGCCGAAGGATGCGTTTCCTACCCAGACGGTTTACGGCCCCACCCCGACACCGCAGTTGCGGCTGATCACCTGTGATGGCATCTTCAACCGGGTCACCGGTCACTACCTCGATAACCTCATCGTCTTTGCGAGCCTTGCGCCACGCTGAGGCCCAACCGCTGAGCTGACGCGGTGCTCGCATTTGCTGGCCGGATGCGGGCATCCATCGGATTGATCAAGGCTTCGTTTAGCTCTCGCCCGGCCGCCATTCAGGCCACCGAACTACGCTCGAGTTATGGGAACAGTGGCAGCGACTTGGCGTTCCCGTCTCCTCACCACCCTTTCCGGTGAGGGAAACGGCCGCCCGTACTGGGTCGAAAAGCTTGAGATCGGCAACGACGTGGGCTACTTTGGCCCCGATTCTGCCGCGTGGGTCGTGCACGGGGGGATGCCAACGCTCGTTGCGGGCATCCGTGCGCTGCTCATGCAGACGCTGCATCCGGGGGCGATGGCGGGGGTTCACGATTGGTCGCGCTACAAGGAGGATCCGCTCGGGCGGCTCTCGGGAACAATCCAGTGGTTAATTACCGTGACCTTCGCCGACACCTTAGTGGCCGCGGGGGAATCGGTGCGGGTGGGGCGTTTTCACGACCGCGTGGTCGGCACCTACATCGATGCGCGTGGGGTGGAGCGGCCCTATGGCGCAGGGGATCCCGAGTTACTGGCCTGGGTGCATGTGGTCTTCACCGACGCGTTTCTGGCCACCCACACCATTTGGGGCGAGCCCATTCCGGGCGGGGCCGACCAGTACGTGCGGGAATGGGCCAAGGCCGGGGAGCTCGTGGGGGTTGCGAATCCGCCGCGCTCCGAGCGCGAGCTCAGTGAGCAGTTTGCCGCGTTTCGGGATGCCGGCATCCTCAAGACCGACGATCGCGTCGCCGAAGCCGTGCGCTTTATTCGCAACCCGCCGCTTCGCCGCTCGATGATGCCGGCCTACCGCATCCTGTTTGCCGGGGCTGTGGCGTCGATCCCACGGGAGTATCGCCAAATGCTCGGGCTGCGTCGCAGCTGGTTACCGGTGGTCACTGCGACCGGGCTCGTGCTGCGCTTCGTGCGGTTTGTGCTCGGGCCATCGTCGTCGTCCGAGGATGCCGCGCGGCTGCGCATTTCGCGGATCACTCCGGGGGTCGAGGGTGACGAAGTCGACGGCGAGGCGCTCGCGGCTTAGGGATGCACCCTCGTCGGTCGCCGCATCAGAGCTCGCTCGTAGACTTGTAATCACGGCTTTAGGCCACGGGGAGGAGCCGCAGATGGGACGCCAGGACGGCAGCAATCGCGACGTGAGCGATTCTTCCGTCGACGATTCCACCGCCACGATTCTGCACATCGACCTCGACGCGTTCTTCGCCTCGGTGGAACTGCTCGACCGCCCGGAGTTGGTGCATCGCCCGGTGATAGTTGCCGGAAACTCCGCCCGCTCGGTAGTGACCGCCGCCAACTACCCGGCCCGCAAGTTTGGCGTGCGAAGCGCCATCCCGCTCTCGCAGGCACTGCGGCTCTGCCCCCACGCGGTTGTGCTGGAGCCGCACCGCGAAAAGTACCTGCAGTACTCGCTTGAGGTGATGGCGATCTTTGACGACGTGACGCCCCTCGTTGAACGAATCGGCATTGATGAGGCGTTTCTCGACGTCTCCGGAGCGCGCTCCCTACTGGGCTCGCCCGCCGAGATCGCCCGGATGATTCGGGCCCGGGTCTTTACCGAAACCCGGCTCACCTGTTCCGTGGGGGCTGCCGCCTACAAGTTCGTGGCCAAGATGGCGTCGGGCCGTGCCAAACCCGACGGCGTGTTGGTCGTGCCGGCGGAAAACACGCTCGCGTTTCTGCACCCGCTGCCCGTCTCCCAACTGTGGGGCGTCGGCGCGACCACCGGAGAGGCGCTGGTGTCGCGCGGCGTTCGCACGATTGGGGACCTTGCGGCGCTGCCACTGGCTACGCTGCAGAAGATCGTGGGCGAGGCTTCCGGGGCCAAGCTCTCGGCGTTGGCGCACGGAATTGACCCGCGTGTGGTCACGGTTATTAACGACGAAAAAAGCGTGGGGCACGAGGTCACCTTCGAGGTGGACATCACCGACGCCGACGTGCTGCGCCGCGAACTGCTGCGCCAAGCGGATGCCGTGGCTGTGCGCCTGCGCCGTGGCGGCTTCGTGGGGCGCACGGTCGTGCTCAAGTTGAGGTATTCCAACTTCACGACCATCACCCGCTCGCGCACCCTGAGCGAGCCGACCGACCTCGGGCGGCGTATTTTCGAGGAGGTGCGCTCCATTTACGACACGCTGGGCGCGCACGACCGCGTGCGGCTGATCGGCGTGCGGGTGGAGCACCTGGAGCCGACCGGCGGGCAGCGACTGTCGCTCTGGGATGACGACGACCACTGGCGCGAGGCCGAACGCACGATCGACGGTGTGGCCGAAAAATTTGGGCGGGCTTTCCTCCGGCCGGCCTCGCTGCTCGGCCCGAGCACCAATCGGGTGCAGCGCGGCGAAGTGGGGGATGCCCGACGGCGGGCCCGGGGGGACGGTTAGGGCGTCTCCGGTCGCTGCGCCAAACGTCACGAAACGCAACACAACTGCGTGCCGCCCGGGTTGCCGCCTAGGCTCCCCACTATGAACACGCGCACCCCGACCCAGCCCTCCGTGCTGAGCACCGCGCTGTTTTGCGCGCGCCCCCGGTGTTACTTCGAAGCCACCGGGCGAATGTCGCGCGCACACCGCTAACGCACCTCGGGTCGAACGCTTCGGTTTTAGGCAGGCGGTTGTGGCCCCACAGTTGCGGCCCTGATCTAACCAAGCGAGGCCTGATTCAGCGCTAATGGCAGACGCGCTAACTAGCTATAAAGCTATGGAGCTAATCGGCTGCCCTTGGGGTCGTGTGAGCTACGGCAGCAAAACATCCTCGTACCAATGTCAGCCCCCGGATCAGCTTGCATCCCGAATCCCGCCCTTCCCACCATCACCCCAAAGGATCCCCATTGATCAGTATCGAAAAATTGAGCAAAGAGTACGGTATCGGCGCCAGTCGCACCGTCGTGCTCGACAACCTCGATTTTCAGGTCGCGACCGGCGAGATTTTCGCGGTGGTCGGACCGAGTGGCGCCGGCAAGAGCACGCTGGCCCAGTGCGTCAATTTGCTGGAGCGGCCGACATCCGGTTCGGTGATTGTGAACGGCGAAAACCTGTCGCAGCTCAGCGAAAAACAGTTGCGCATCGCCCGCCGCCGCATCGGCACCATTTTTCAGAGCGACGGGCTGTTCAGTCGCCGCACCGCCGCCGACAACGTGGCGCTGCCGCTCGACTACCTCGGCGTGACCGCGGCCGAGAAGAAGAAGCGCGTGGGGGAGTTGCTCGACCGCGTGGGGCTCGCCGAAAAAGCCGGGCACTATCCGCATCAGCTGTCCGGCGGCCAGCGTCAGCGAGTCGGCATTGCGCGGGCCTTAGCGTTGCGGCCCAGCATTTTGCTGTCGGATGAAGCCACCTCCGGTCTCGACCCCGAATCGACCACTGCGATCGTGGCCCTGCTCAAGGAGCTTCGTGACGACCTCGACCTCTCCATTTTGTTCATTACCCACGAAATGGACACCGTTCTGCAGGTGGCCGATTCGGTGGCGAAACTCGACCACGGGCACATCGTCGAATCCGGCTCGCTCGTGACCCTGTTGCGCGACGCCAACTCCGCGCTCGGTCAGGCACTTCGGCCCCGGCGAGGTGTCGAAGGTGCGGCGGCTGCAGACAGTGTGTGGTTCGTGGGCTATGACGCCCCCGATGTGCGGCCGGATTGGGTCACCGCGCTCGCCGCGGAACTGTCCGTGCCGATCTCGGTGCTCGGCGCCTCGATCGAGAGCGTTAACGGCGCCACCGTCGGACACGCCACGATCGGCATTGCCGGGGTTGACCCGCAACGGGTGAGCGCGGCGCTCGGCCGCCTCGGGCTGAGCGCGCGGCTGGATCACATGGCACCGGCATCGGCCACCGCAACTGTCACCGCAACCGCAACCGCAACCGCAGCCGCAGCCGCAGCCGCAGCCGCAACCGCAACTGTCACCGCAACTGTCACCACAACCCTGGAGCACGTCGCATGATCCGCCTCAACCTCACCGTGCCGCTCGGCGATATCCCGGCGCTGCTCCTTCCCGCACTCGGCGACACGCTCATCATGGTCGGCGTCGTCATGGCCATCGTGGTCTTGGCCGGGGTGCCGCTCGGCTGCCTCGTGCACAACCTCGCGCCCGGCGGCCTGTTCGAGCACCGCGTGCCGTATTCGGTGCTCAGCTGGGCGGTCAGTATCGGTCGTTCACTGCCGTTTTTGATTCTGATGGCCTCGATCGTGCCGTTCACCCGGCTGCTCACCGGTACCAACATCGGTATTGCCGCAGCGGTTGTCCCGATGGCGATCGCGGGCATCGCGTTCTTCACCCGCATCGTGGAGAACTCGCTGCGCGGCGTGCCGCCGACGCTCGTGCGGGTGGCCCGGGCATCCGGGGCGTCGCGGCTGCAAATCATCCGCACGGCCCAACTGGGTGAAGCCGTGCCGTCGATAATCGGCGGACTCACGATCAACACCATCGCGATGATCGAATACTCGGCCATCGCGGGAACCATCGGCGCCGGCGGCATCGGCTACGTGGCCGTCACCTACGGTTACCAGCGCTTCGACCACGGGGTGATGATCGCCACCATTCTCGTGCTGGTCGCGCTCGTTGCCTCGGTGCAGCTGATCGGCGACCGCCTCGTTCGCCTCACCACCCACGCCTAAGCCACCCTTCTCAACACCCCCCGCCCCGCACACGCTAGTTAAGGACGCCTTTCATGACCACCACCGAAACCGCGGCAATCACCCCGCCCGACAACACCGACCACGGTTTTGAGCTCAAGACCCGCAAGCGCTGGCCCTGGATCGCCGGTGGCATCATCGCGGTCGTGGGAATCGCTGCGGCGATCACCGTTCCGCTGCTCAGCCCGGCGAAATCCGCCAACGACGTGGCCGGTGCCACGCTCACCGTCGCGACCGCCGAAGGTAACTCCGCCGAGCAGGCGCTGGTGAATTTCATCGCCAAGGAGGTCGCCCCGAAATACGGCATCACGGTGGCCTTCAAGGGTCTCTCCGACAGCAACACCATCAACCGCGCGGTCAGTGAGGGCGAGGTCGCCGGAACCGTTTACCAGCACAAGCTCTGGTTGAGTCAGGTACTGCAGGCCAACCCTGACTTCAAAGAGACCGCCGCAGTTCCCGTGTTCCGCTGGGGCTTCGGCATCTGGTCGGACAAGTACCGCTCGGTCGCAGACCTACCCGACGGCGCCACCATATCGCTCTACTCCGACCCCGCCAACGAGGCCCAGGGTCTCACCATTCTGGAGCGCGCGGGGCTGATCACCCTCAAATCCGGCATCAACAAGTCCAAGGCCACCCAGGCCGACATCGCTACCAACCCGAAGAACATCACGCTGAAGCTGCTCGACTTCGGAGCCCAGTCGCGGGCGCTGCCCGACCTCGACGCCGCCGTTGGCTACACCGAGTACTACCTCGCTGCGAACATCCCGCTGTCGAAGAAAATCTTCGCCCCGGCCGCCCCGGATGACTTCGCCGGCCAGCTCACCGTCGGCACTAAGTACCTCGACTCCGACAACATCAAGAAGCTGATCCAAGCGTTTCAGGACCCGGCCGTGCAGGAGTTTTTGGCGACCGACCCGACCGTGAAAGGCATTTTGCTGCCGCTCGCCGCGAATTAGCGGTCGTGCAGTAAAACTTCCCCGCCCTTGCCGAGTTTTCCCGGTATCTATATACTGGGAAAAACTCGGCGGGACGGTAGGAAAAATCATGAAACGTCAGCACCATGTCGGTTAGGCAAAGCCTGCTCGCTATCCTCGACCAGGGTTCGTGCCACGGCTACCAGCTGAAAAGCGAATTCGAGCGTCGGACCGGCTCAACCTGGCCGCTAAACGCCGGACAGGTCTACAACACCCTCGACCGTCTAGAGCGCGACGGTCTGGTCGAGACCGACCCGAGCAGCGCCGAAAACCAGGTGCGGTATCTGATTACGGATGCCGGTCGCGCCGAGGTATCCGGCTGGCTCGGCTCCCCGGTGGAGCGCGCCTCTGCAGCGCGGGATGCGCTGGCGATCAAACTGGCCATCGCAGTAACCCTCCCCGGGGTCGATATTTCCCAGGTGATTCAGGTGCAGCGCTCGGCGACCCTCAGCACCCTGCAGGATTTGACCCGCACCAAGATCGCAAGTGATGATCCGGATACCGCCGAGGAACTCGCCGGCCTGCTCGTGATCGACTCGCTGATCTTCGCCGCGGAGGCCGA
Source organism: Microbacteriaceae bacterium (assembly GCA_014377425.1). Lineage (GTDB taxonomy): Bacteria > Actinomycetota > Actinomycetes > Actinomycetales > Microbacteriaceae > Marisediminicola. The sequence continues at coordinate 79,284 of JACMPQ010000098.1, forward strand.
GATTCGGTGGCTCGATCACTCCGAGATCCGCCTGGCGCGGGCATCCGCACTGGGCATGGCGGCTCCCGCAGCGCTCAACCAGGATCCGCCGAAGCGCGGGCGACCGGCTAAGAACGTGGCCGGTGAGGTGACCAGCTGACCGCCGATGCTACTCCCGGATGATCGCGGCACTGTGACCGGGCAGCGTGAGCCCCTCCGGTGAAAGGGCGATCGCGGCATCCGTCACCAGCAGGGTTTCGCCCACGTGGGGGAGCGTCACCGAGGTCTCGGCGAAGTTGATCACGATGGACAGCACGCCTCGACGCAGCACAAACCAGCGTGCGGCGTCGTCGTAGTCGCAGTTCGTCGTGGCGAAGGCGGGGTCGGTTAATTCGGGCTCGGACCGTCGCAAAACCGCCAACTCCCGGTAGAGCGCCAGCAGCCGGGCATGCGAGCCCTCGGTGGCCTCGGCCCAATTGAGCTTCGACCTCTCGAAAGTGGCCGGGTCCTGCGGGTCGGGCACCACGGCCGGATCCCAGCCCATCTTGGCGAACTCGCGGATGCGGCCCTCGGCGGTAGCTTTACCGAGCTCCGGTTCCGGATGCGCGGTGAAAAACTGCCACGGGGTGCTCGCCCCCCACTCCTCACCCATGAACAGCATCGGGGTGAACGGACTCGTCAGCGTGAGCACCGCGGCGATCGCGAGCTGGCCAAAATCGAGGGTGGCGCTCAGTCGATCACCGATCGCCCGGTTGCCGATCTGGTCGTGATTCTGGTTCGCGACCACGAGCCGCCAGCCGGGCATGTTTTCGGTATCAATCGGCCGGCCGTGGTTGGAGCCGCGAAACGATGAGTAGGTGCCGTCGTGAAAGAAGCCCCGGGTCAGCACTTTTGCCAATGAATCGAGGTGTTTAAAGTCGGCGTAGTAACCGGTTGTTTCCCCGGTGAGTGCCACGTGTACGGCGTGGTGGAAGTCGTCGCTCCACTGCGCCTGGAGGCCGTAGCCGCCGCTGCCGTGCTCGTAGCCGCCGCCGTTTCTTCCGCCGCCGCTGCTGCCTCCGTCGCCGCGGCCCGCGCCGCCGCCCTCGCACGGGGTGATCAGCTGCGGGTCGTTGAGGTCGGATTCGGCGATGAGCGTCAACGGACGCCCGAGGTGGGCACTGAGGGCACCCGTTTCCCGGGACATCTCTTTCAAAATGTGGGTCGGTGAGGTGTCAACGAGGGCGTGCACGGCATCGAGCCGAAGCGCGTCCACGTGATAGTCGTCGAGCCAGAGGGCGGCGTTCTCCAAAATGTAGGCGCGCACCTCGGGGGAGTCGAGGTTCACCGAGGAGCCCCAGGTGTTCGCACCCTCGCCGTGCAGGTACGGGCCGAACAGCGGAAGGTAGTTGCCGCTCGGGCCGAGGTGGTTGTAGACCACGTCTTGCACCACCGCGAGCCCGCGGGAATGGCAGGCGTCGACAAAGCGCTGGTAGGCGGTCGGGCCACCGTAGTTTTCGGTGACGGTGTACCAGAGCACCCCGTCGTAGCCCCAGTTGTGGGTGCCGTTGACCCCGTTCACCGGCAGTAATTCGACAAAATTTACGCCGAGGGCCACGAGATGGTCGAGCTTGTCGATGGCCGAGTCCAGCGTTCCTTCGGGGGTGAAGGTGCCGAGGTGCAGCTCGTAGATCACGGCACCAGCGAGTTGGCGGCCGGTCCAGGCGGCATCCGTCCACGCGAATGCGCCCGGGTCGAACACCTCCGAAAGTTCGTGCACGCCGTCGGGCTGGCGCAGCGACCGCGGGTCGGGAATCGGCGTCGTTGACTCGTCGAGCAGGTAGCCGTAGCGGGCGCCCGGCACGGCGGCAAGGGTGCTGCCCCACCAGCCGTCGCCGCTGGCATCGAGCGGATGCCGCGTGCCGTCGAGCAGCAGCGTTACCGTTTCAGCCAGCGGCGCCCACACCTCGAAGCTCATGACTTGTCGTCCTGAAGCGGTGCCAACAGCGCTACCGGATAACGCGACAGTAGGTCTGCCAACGCCATGACCCCGCCCGCGAACTGCCGGCCGGTCAGCACGTCGACCACCGGGCGACCGGCGAGCTGAATAGTGGTGTCCCGCCAGCCGCCGCTGTTCCAGAGCGCGATCGGCAGCCGGGTGGCCACGGTTACCGCGCCGCCGCGGTCGAAGACGATCGCGTTCTCGGCGGCCTCCCCAAACACCGGAAGCGGCGCGTAGCGGGTAAACAGTTCTGGTCGATCGCGGCGTAGCCGCAGTGCGCGGGAGGTGACGAGCAGCTTCACCGCCCCGGTTTCGTCGATCTCGGGCAGCGCTCCACCGTCGATCGCCGCCAGATACAGCTGCCGCAGGTCGAAGTCGACCGCGCGCCGGTTGTCCGGATCCACCAGCGAGGTCTCCCACAGTTCGCTGCCCTGATAGACATCCGGAACTCCGGGAGCGGTCAGTTGCACGAGCTTCGCGGCCAGCGAATTGCTCCAGCCGGCGGCCCGAATGTTGCCGAGCAGCGTGTCGAGAAGCCCCCGCACGCGCGGGTCATCGAAGGCGCTGTCGACGAGGTGATGCATCCGCTGTTCGAAATCTTCGGATGGCGCGCTCCAGGTGGTCGACGTGCCCGCCTCCCGCGCCGCCTTCTCGGCGTACGCGTGCAACCGTTCCCGTGACGCGGGCCACGCGCCGACGATCGCCTCCCAGAGCAATTGCTCGAGCGGACCATCGTCGAGCGGCGCCAACTCCCGCAGTTCCAGCAGGGTGCGCCGCCAGTCCTGCGGCAGCTCGGCAAGCACGCTGATGCGGGCGCGCACGTCTTCGCCGCGCTTGGTGTCGTGCGTGCTGAGGGTGGTCATCGACGCCGGAAAGCTGGCCTGCCGATTCTGCTGCCGACGGTGAAAGTCGTCGATGGCGATCGAAAATTCGGCCGGATCCGCCCCCACCTCGGTGAGCGAGCCGAGCCGGGTGTAGCGGTAGAACGCGGTGTCTTCCACGCCCTTCGCCATCACCATGCCCGAGGTTTGCTGAAACCGGATGGCCGCCGGATGCTCCGGCCGCGACAGCACCTCCACCAGCGCGGTCACCTCGACGGCCAGCTCCGGCCGGTACTCCACGGCTAGGCGGGCGGCGGCGTGCAGGTGCTCGATGCCGAGCGGAAGGTAGGAGCGATAAACCGGAAAGCAGGCTAAAAGTTCAGCGAGGGCGTCGGAGATGGGGGACATTGCGCCGAGTTCGGCAACGGGTGCACCCAAATCTCGCTCCAACCGCAGCACCTCCGAACGCAAAATCCCGTCGACAATTCCGCGCTTCGTGCGGTGAATCAGCTCCGGCCACGACACCGGCTCGTCGTTCAACCGCGAATCGAGCGCGTCTAAAACGCTCTGCCCGGCTGGGTCCACAAACAACCGGTCAATTTCGGCTAAAGCGTCGTAGCCGGTGGTGCCGGCGGCAGCCCAGGCGATGGGTAACTGTTCGTCGCCCTCCAGAATTTTCTCGACCAGAACGTAGGCGCCGCCTGTCGCGGCGGCAAGGGAGTCGAGGTAGCCGCCGGGGTCGGCGAGCCCGTCGGGGTGATCCACCCGGAGCCCATCGGCAAGTCCCGCGGTAATCCACCGGGTGATTTCGGCGTGCGATTCGTCGAACACCCACGGTGTTTCCACCCGAATACCGGCGAGCGTGTTCACGGCAAAGAATCGCCGGTAGTTGAGTTCGGCATCCGCTCGTCGCCAGTTGATCAGCTCGTAGTGTTGCCGCGCGTGCACCGTCTCGGGAGAGGCGCCGTCGTCGGCCGTGCCGGGCGCGATCGGGAACCGTTGGTCGTAGTAACGCAGCTCGCCGTTTTCGATGCGCAACTCCGGCGTCTCTTCGTCGCCGAGCACGGGCACTCGCACCTTGCCGCCGCCGAAGGCCCAGTCCACGTCAAACGCCCCGGCGTAGCGAGACTCCTGCCCGAAGGTCAACAGATTCCACCACCACAGGCTGTGCTTCGCGGATGCCACGCCCACGTGGTTCGGAACGATATCGATCAGCACCCCGAGCCCGTGCCCCCGAGCCGCCGCCACGGCGGCGTCGAGCCCTGCAGCTCCGCCGCGCGCCGGGTCGACGTGGGAGTGGTCGACCACGTCGTAGCCGTGATCCGACCCGGGCTCGGCACTCAGCAGCGGTGAAAAGTACACCCAGTCGGCACCCAAATCGTGCACGTAGGCCGCGATCGTCGCGGCATTGTTGAGGTCGAAGGCGTGACGAATCTGAAGACGGTAAGTGGAAACCGGCAGGCGCACGGGCTAACCGACCTGCGGGCGCGCCGCCGTGCCGACCTGGCTTTGCGAACTTGCCAATGACGCGAGGGAGGCGGCTACCGAATGATCCGGTTCGACCTCGGGAGCGGTGAAGGCGCGCAGCACCACAAGTGCCTTCCCGGAGATCGGAATCGTCTGCCCTGCTTTCACGGGCGCGCTGTCGGCCCCCGCACCCGCGGTGTCAACGACGGTCTCCCAGAGTGCCGAATGCTCCTCGCTTGGCAGGGTGAACTCCACCACACCATCGTGCGCGTTGAAGTACACCAGAAAGTTGAGGTCGCTAATGTGCTGGCCGCGCACGTCCCGTCCGCTGATGCCGTCGCCGTTCAAAAACACGCCGATCGCGCGGCCGAATCCGGAATCCCAATCCTCCGGGGCCATGGAGCTGCCGTCGGGAGTGAGCCAGACGATGTCTGGCAGCGGTTCATTCGCGCCACGCAGCACCGGACGGCCATCGAAGAATCGGGCGCGCCGGAAGGTCGGATGCTCCTTGCGCAGCCGGGTCAGCGCCGCCACAAACTCGATTAGGGGGGCATCCACTCGATCCCAATGCACCCAGGAGATCTCGGAATCTTGCGCGTAGGTGTTGTTGTTGCCCTGCTGGGTGCGCCCGAGTTCGTCGCCGTGCAGCACCATCGGTACCCCCTGCGAGAGCAGTAGGGTGCCCAAGAAGTTACGCTGTTGCCGGGATCGGATGGTGAGTACCGCGGCGTCATCCGTTGGCCCCTCCACACCGCTGTTCCAGGAACGGTTGTGTGACTCGCCATCGTTGTTGTCTTCGCCGTTGGCCTCGTTGTGCTTCTCGTTGTAGGACACCAAGTCGGCGATAGTGAAGCCGTCGTGCGCGGTAACGAAGTTAATCGAGGCCACCGGGCGCCGACCATCCTGCTCATAGAGATCGGCCGATCCGGTGAAGCGGGAGGCGAACTCGCCCAGGGTTGCGGGCTCGCCCCGCCAGAAGTCACGCACGGTGTCGCGGTATTTGCCGTTCCACTCCGTCCACTGCGGTGGAAAGTTTCCCACCTGGTAGCCGCCGGGCCCGACATCCCAAGGCTCGGCGATGAGCTTCACCTGGGACACGATCGGATCCTGCTGCACGAGCTCGAAGAAGGTCGAGAGCTTGTCGACGTCGTAAAATTCCCGCGCCAATGTGGACGCGAGGTCGAAGCGAAAGCCGTCAACGTGCATTTCGGTCACCCAATAGCGCAGCGAGTCCATGATCAGCTGCAGGGAATGCGGATGCCGCACATTCAGGGTGTTGCCGGTGCCGGTGTAGTCCATATAGTGCTGTTTGTCGTCGTCGACGAGGCGATAGTAGGCCTCGTTGTCGATGCCCTTGAAGCTCAGTGTGGGGCCGAGATGGTTGCCTTCGGCGGTGTGGTTGTAGACCACGTCGAGGATGACCTCGATGCCCACGTCGTGCAGCGAGCGCACCATCCCCTTAAACTCCTGCACCTGCTGGCCACGCTGACCGGCCGAGGAATAGCTGTTGTGCGGGGCAAAGAAACTCAGAGTGTTGTAGCCCCAGTAGTTGCGTAGGCCCTTCTCGAGCAGCGTGGCATCCTGCACAAATTGGTGAATCGGCATCAGCTCGATCGCGGTCACCCCGATGCGCTTGAGATGTTCGATCACGGCGGGGTGGGCGAGGGCCGCATAGGTTCCGCGTTGCTCTTCCGGAATATCCGGATGCAGCTCGGTGAGGCCCTTCACATGCGCCTCGTAAATCACACTTTCGGCGTAGGGAATACGCGGATGCCGGTCGCCGGCCCAATCGAAGAACGGGTTAATCACCACCCCGAGCATCATGTGCTCGGCAGAGTCGTCGTTGTTTACCGAGAGCGGGTCGCCGAAGTTGTAGGTGAAGAGGGCCGGATTCCAGTCGATCTCACCCCTGGTGGCCTTGGCGTAGGGGTCGAGAAGCAGCTTGTTGGCATTGGCGCGCTGACCTTTTGCCGGGTCGTAGGGTCCGTGAATGCGGTAGCCGTAGCGTTGGCCGGGTTGGATGAGCGGAAGGTAGCAGTGCCAGACGTAGGCGTCGACCTCGTGCAGCTCCACCCGGGTCTCAACGTCGTCATCGTCAATCAGGCAGAGCTCCACTTTCTCGGCCGCCTCACTAAAGATGGCGAAGTTGGTTCCGCTTCCATCGAAGGTCGCGCCGAGGGGGTAAGCCGTTCCGGGCCAGGTGTCCATGAATCTCCATCTCAAAGGTCGCACCAACCTAACCCGAGCCCCTGAGGGGCCTCGATTCGGTGCCGGGGGCCTTGACAGGACGGCTAGTCAACCGAGCGAAGAATCCTTATCGGCCCTATTGCGTCGTTCTGCTACTCGATCTAGCTTGAACAAGCGCCCATGCAGGGTGTGAATACGGTGAGAAGCATGGCTCGACAACAGCGGTGTCTCAGGGTGTCGTCGTCGGGCTTTCAGCGATCGAAAGGTGTGAAATGACTCGACGGCTTTTTCTTCGAACTTCGGTGGACAGCGGAAGCCATCTGCCAACCCCGGCACGGTTGGGCCTGCGCACCGTTGATCGGGGATTTTTCGATAACGGTCAAGCGCTGCAGAGACGCCACACCGTTTCCTTAGTATGCGGCGCGCTCACCGTAGCCTGGGCAATCGTGCTGATCGGATGATGTCTATCGGTGTTTCGCCGTCTGCCCCTGCCGGTGCCGGTGCCGGTGCGGTTCTGGCGGCGATCCACGAGCTCCCGCGGGGCCGCCCGAGCGTTGTTTTGATCGACGGGCGCTCCGGGGCGGGTAAGAGCACTCTGGCGACAACCCTGCACGAACAATGGCCGGAGGCACAGCTGCTTCGGCTGGAAGACTTCTATCCCGGATGGAACGGTCTGGAGGCGGCATCCGCCCAACTGCACCGGGTTGTGTTGCGGCCATTTTCGATCGGCCGGTCGGCCCGCTGGCAAAGTTGGGACTGGATTACGGATGGCCCGGGCGAGTGGCGTCACTTCGATGCCGCCGCGCCCCTGCTAATCGAAGGGTGCGGTGCCCTCAGTCGGGCAAACCGTGCACTTGCGCAGCTCGGTGTATGGGTGGAATTAGCTACCGCTGAACGATTTCACCGAGCTTCTTTCCGCGACGCGGGGCGCTTTGAGACGCGCTGGGCGAGCTGGGCGGCTCAGGAAGAGGCTTTCGCCGCCCGGGAGCGACCGAGCGAGCTGGCCGACCTCATCGTTTCCGGCTGAGCCCGGTTCTACGTGGGATCTCGTTTCTGCGGCTGGGCCCGGTTCTACGATGGGACAGTGATCCCCTCTCCTTTCATCTCCGCTGCCGAACTCGCCGACCTCCTCGCCGGCCCCGCCGACGCACGTCCGGTGGTGTTCGACGCCAGTTACCTCCTCGCTAAACCCGACTACGACGGAGATTACCGCTCTGGTTCTGCGCTCGAACAGTGGCGGGGGGCGCACATCCCCTCCTCGATCTACGTCGATATTCAAAAGCAGTTTTCCGACCCCACCGGGGCCACCCACTACACCCACCTCCACGTCGAAGCCCTTGCAGCCGAACTTGCGCGGCTCGGCGTGCATCAGCTGACCCCGGTGGTGGTTTACGACACCACCCAGACCATGTTCGCCGCCCGGTTGTGGTACCTGCTCGATTGGATCGGGATGAACGTTCGGGTGCTCAACGGTGGTCTCGCGGCGTGGCAGGCGGCGGGGCATCCGGTCGAAAGTGCGATCGAGGCGATGCCGATCCCTGCGGCCAGCTGGACCCCCACCGCAACCCGCAACGCCTGGATCAGCAAGGAGGAGTTGGTCGCTCGCAGCGCCGACGATTCTCGCCCGTTGGTGTGCGGTCTGCCGGCCGGCAGTTTCACGGGGTCGGAGGTCACCCGTTACGCCCGGCGGGGGCACATTCCGGGCAGCGTGAACGTCTCGTCCCGCGGTCTCTTCGCCCCCGAAGGCACGGTGCTCGCTGACGCCGAACTGCGCGCGGCCTATGTGGCAGAGGGCGTGTTGGCCCCAGACGGCAACAGCCTGGCAAGCGAGGTGCTGCTGTACTGCGGCGGCGGAATCTCGGCCACGGCCAACGCGCTCACCCTCGCGGCTGTGGGCGTCACCGCCGTGCGGGTGTTCGACGGATCACTCGAGGAGTGGGCGGCAGATAGTTCGTTACCGCTAGAAACCAGCTAGGCCCAGCCGAGCTCGTGTAATTGCTTGTCGTCGATGCCGTAGTAGTGCGCAATCTCGTGCACGAGGGTTACATGAATCTCGCTCTTTAGCTGTTCGAGACTGTCGCAGGCATCGAGAAGCGGCTCGCGAAAGAGCACGATGCGGTCGGGTAGTTCACCGTACCCGTAACTGTCTCGTTCAGTAAGGGCTACGCCGTCGTAGAGACCGAGCAGGTCGAGCGAGCCATCCTCGGGGCGATCTTCGGTAACGAACACCACGTTCTCGATACCGTCGATCATGTCGTCAGGCAAATCGTCGAGTTCGGCGATCACGAGGCGTTCAAAGGCGGCGGAATCTATTGCCGATCGATTGAAAATCGGCGGGTGTGAACTGTCGTCGGGGTGCATCACGGAAGGTCGTCCAGCGCGCTCACCAACGACTCTTGCAAGTCCCCCAGCCAGCCGTAGACACCTACCAGCATCTCGGATTCGTCATTGGAGCGGCCCGTATCGTCATCGGTTTCGATTCCCAACCGTGTCGCCAGCACCAACCGAATGTCGGTGAGGCACCGCACCCAGGCCTGAATGCCGGCCGCATCGATCTGCACCATCAGCGGGTCAAGGGCCTCCACCTCGAGAACCCGCGCGGCGGCCTGCACGTCCTCCGCAACGCGCCGGGCGTTCAGTACCTTCTGGTCGACCAGGTCGGTGGCGGTGAAACGTCGAAACTCCGCTGCGGCCGCGGTGTCGTCGGTGTAGGCATCCGGCAACAACCGAGCCACGGCCGCGTCGCTGGCAATATCCACACCGTCCTCGCTGAGCTTTTCGCCAAGCATGTCGGCAACCTGAGCGGCCAGATGACCGAGCAGGGCCGCCTCGTTTTGCTCGAAACCGACGGTAAAATTCTCGGAGTCAAGGCGTTCAAAACCGATCATCAGGAGCCGCTTTTTTCCAGCGTTGCCCACAGTCCGTAGCCGTGCATGGCCTGCACGTGGCGCTCCATTTCTTCGCGAACACCGGATGCCACCACCGCCCGCCCCTCGTTGTGCACGTCGAGCATCCGACGGTCGGCCTCGGCGCGACTGAACCCGAAGTAGCTACGAAAAACCCACGACACGTACGACATGAGGTTGACCGGGTCGTTCCAGACGATGGTGATCCACGCCGAGTCGAGCTGAGGGGTGAGGTCGATCTCGGTCTCGCTGCCGGTTTGCGGGCGCCTCTCAGTCTGAAGCGTCATACACACTCATTTCGTCACATTTTCGGTTCCGACGCTCTGGCCGGGATCGCGGTATCGCACTAATCGGCAAACGTGGCGCAGTTTCAGTTGGTGCTCATCTAGATCTGAACACTCTTACCCTCAAATGCGAAATGGCCTCACCGAGGTGAGGCCATTTCTGGTGGGGTGAACGACGGGGCTCGAACCCGCGACATCCGGCTCCACAAGCCAGCGCTCTGCCAACTGAGCTACGCCCACCATGCTCATCTCAAACGCAAGCGCATGAGACAACTTCTGTAGCCTATTACACCGCGAGCCGCGGCGCGAAGTCGGCCACGATCGTGGCCGCAATTGCCTGCACTTCTTCGCTGGTGGGGCCGGGTTCGGCCACGAATGCGGCGAGGCGGTAATACTGCAATTCGCGAATCGATTCCAAGATGTCGGCGAGGGCACGATGCCCGCCGTTTTTCGCTGGAGCGTTGAAGTACACCCGCGGAAACCAGCGCCGCGACAGCTCTTTAATCGACGACACGTCGATGCTGCGGTAGTGCAGGTGGTTGTCGACCCGGGGCATGTATTTGGCCAAAAACGCCCGATCGGTACCGATGGTGTTGCCGGCTAACGGAGCCTGCTGGCGGGTGGGAACGAAGGTCAGAATGTACTCCAATATCGCGAATTCTGCGTCCGCGAGGCTTACACCGTCGGCCACCTCGTTGATCAGCCCCGACTCCGTGTGCATGTTGCGAACGAAGTCTCCCATGCTGGCCCACGCCGACTGGTCGGGCTTGATCACGATGGAGAAGCCGGGATGAATCGGGTTCAGATCAAAGTCGGTGACAACGACAGCCACCTCAACGAGCTCGTCTACCGCAAGGTCGAGCCCCGTCATTTCACAGTCGATCCAGACAAGACGGTCGGTGATGGCAGACATAGACAAATGCTATCGCGGGGGTGCTTCCTAGTTGGGGCAGGGGTTCTCTCGTTGGTGTGCCGGATGTCCTCGCCCGGTTCTCTAGGCTGGGCAGAGTGAACCCCGCCCTCGCGATCCTTCTTCTTGCCAACGCACTTTTCAACGTCGTCGTTTGGCCCAGATTTTACCGCCAGATCGCGCGGGACCCGCGAGCTCGCACCGCCGAGGGGAAATCCAGCACCTATCTCATCGTGCACTCGGTGCTGGTGGCTATCGCGCTGAATCTCGCCGTGGCATCCGCGATCACCGGCATCGTCGCGCTTACCTCCTAGCAGCCTCGTGCCGCCCATGGTCCGCTGGCTTGCATTCGCTTGATCCCATCCGCGGGCTGCCAAACGCGTGATAGACCTGTTGCATGACTGAAGAGACCCCCTCCCTCGCCCACGGTGACGAATACATTGTTCTTTACCTCGGGGGACCGAACGACGGCCAGACCGACCACCGCATCAGCACCGACGGCGGGTGGGATGACGAGTTGGCCGTGCTGACCGCGGTCGACGGCAAAGAGTCCCTCGAGAATTACACGGCGCAATCGTGGCGCACAGTGGGCGATCGGGTGCACGTCACCTACGCCTGGGATCAGGATGACAGCGAGCCTCTCGTCGACCCCGAGGATCGCGGTGACCGCCAGTAACTAACAACCGGCGAGCTCACGAAGCGTGGCGACCGGGTGCGCTATCGTGGGAAAGCAGTTCTCAGCCCCAGAAACACCGGGGGCCTCCGTAGCTCAGGGGATAGAGCAGGACCCTTCTAATGTCTTGGTCGCAGGTTCGAATCCTGCCGGGGGCACTGCGGCGGATTCCGTATATTCCCGGCAAAGATTCCGGATATTGCGGGAAATGTGATCGGGGTTGGTGAATTTCCGGTTCGAGCATCCATTTGTGGATGGCTGCGGGGCGTGTTTGTCGCGGTCGGATCGTTCCTGAGTCTTGAAAACGATTTCGGCCTGTTTTTGGGCAGGCCGAATTGTCTGGTATTTCGGTATCGGTTTGCGGTGTTGTAAGGCTTCAGTGTCGCGGGGGTTCCCCGCTGGCTGGCTTGGGTAGTGGCTGGCCGTGGATGTCTTTCCGACGTCGACTGCGTTGTTTTGTCTCGTCGGTGTTGATGCGTTCGGCTTCGGCGAGGAAGAAGGTGACGATGCGTTTCAGGTTGGACGCGGCGACGGCGAAGGTGAGCGCGAGGTAGGTGGCGGCGTAGCCGCGGCCGGAGCGTTTGGTGGTGTTCTCGATATC